>JAIUOM010000130.1 GCA_020161215.1 Pseudomonadota bacterium | reverse complement strand
AGCACCTGCACGTCGGAGGACAGGTGGCTGAGGACGCTGGGCAGCTCGCCGACGCGGTCATCGACGAAGACCAGTTGGGTGATGGCAATGGCCATGGCGTGAAACTCCTTGGCACGGGTTTTGGTTGCGGACAGGGCTGTCGCGCACAACCCCATACCTTAGGCATTAAGTAACCGAAACCCTGAAATCGATCCATTCTTTTGGGGGTAAATGCAGGGAAATCCCTAGGCAAAAAGCCTGCGCCCGGCGCTGGCGGCGCATCGGCGTCCCTGGCGGAGGCGCCGGTTTGCTTCTGTTTTGAGAGCTGCCCAGGATGGCTGGGCGCCGGCCAAGCCTGGTTTTGATCCCGAACCGGCCCTAGTACTGCAACCCCGAAGTATCGAAACATGAAATCGTGTCTTCGCACGCATGGCGGCGTTGCAAATCCTCGCCATAGCGATGGCTATGGCTGCGGTTTGCGTCTTGCCCTGCGCACGAATCCATCGATTTCATTGCGTTCCTCTACTTCCGGGTTGCAGTACTAGAACCGGTAGCCGACGTAGCCCAGGTACAGGTCCATGCCGGGGTTGGGTCTTTTGATGCCGGCGTTGCTGATGTGCTGGTAGCGCAGGCCGACGGTGACGCGGCCCTGGGGGCCGAACTGCAGGCCGGCGCCCAGCTCGTTGGAGAACTGAAAGGCGGTGCTGAGGGAACGCTCGGGCGTGGTGTGCAGGTGCGAGAGCAGGCGCACGCCGATGCCGGCTTCGACGAAGGCGACGACGCCGCCGTCCGAGACGGGGCGCTGCAGGCGGAACATGGGGGTGTAGCCGGCTTCCATGAGGTCCTTGGCCTGGGGCACGCGCCAGCCGGCCACTTCGATCTCGTGGCGCAGGCGCAGGCTCCAGGCCTGGCCTTGCCACAGCGGCTCGGCGCGGGTGCGGCCGGCGACGATGCCCAGTTTGTCGACGTCGGACTGGTTGGCGCTGCCGCCCTTGAGGGCGAAATCCCAGCCGTCGGCCCAGCCGCCGGTGCTTTGCGCCCAGGCCGGCACGGCGGCGCCGAGCAGAACAAACAGAACCAGGGCCGGCCAGGCGCGTGGCGCGCGCGCGGCGCCCTGACCAAGGAGGTGCGCGAAAGAAAAAAACAACATGGGCACCCTCACTTCTGCAAAAAAACAAGCCGTCACCGGCCGAACCCTCGTCAAGGGGTGACCGGCGCCGACGCCAGGCGGACAGCGGCGTCGAAGGCGGCCATCCTACGCCCCGGCTCGGCGCGCGACAAGGCGCCGATCAAAGACCTACCGCGGGTGTTGCCAACGCGCCCAACCGGCGGCGCGCAGCTGGCAGGCCGGGCAGCGCCCGCAGCCGTGGCCCCAGGCCTGGCGCTGGCCGCGCGCGCCCTCGTAGCAGGTGTGGGTGTGCTCGACGATGAGCTCGATGAGCGCCTGGCCGCCGCCCTCGGCGTCGCCCTGCTGACCGAGGGTGTGCGCCAGTTGCCAGGTGGCGGCCTTGTCGATCCACATCAACGGGGTGTCGATCAGAAAGCGTCGGTTCATGCCCAGCGACAGCGCCAGTTGCATGGCTTTCATGGTGTCGTCGCGGCAATCGGGGTAGCCGGAAAAGTCGGTTTCGCACACGCCGGCGACGATGACCGACAGCCCGCGCCGGTAGGCCAGCGCGGCGGCCAGGGTGAGAAACAGCAGGTTGCGCCCGGGCACGAAGGTGTTGGGCAGGCCGTCGGCTTCGATCTGAAACGCCATGTCGCGGGTGAGCGCGCATTCACTGACCTGGCCCATGACGCTGGCGTCGAGCACATGGTCCTCGCCCAGGCGCTCGCGCCAGGCCGGAAAGCGCGCGCGCAGCGCACGCAGCACGATGCTGCGCTGCGCCAGCTCGACCCGGTGCCGCTGGCCATAGTCGAAGCCGACGGTTTCGACGCGCTCGAAGCGGGTCAGGGCATGGGCCAGGCAGGTGGTGGAATCCTGGCCGCCGGAAAACAGCACCAGGGCAAAGCGGTGGGGGGAAGTGGTCATGGCGATCAGAAAAAAACAGCGGGCAGTCGTTGGCTAGCAGAAAACGGGCCAGGCGCCGGGCTTCCTCAGAGGGTCAGTTCGCTGACGTACTGTTCGACGCGCGGGCGCTGGCGGATCGGCTTGGCGCGGTCGGGCGTGCCGACGTTGACGAAGCACAGCGCCTGCTCGTGCGGACCCAGCGCAAACAGCCCGCGCAGCGCCTGCGAGGCCAGCGCCTTGCCGCTGGTGAGCGAGGCGCCAAAGCCCTGGGCATGGGCCACCAGCAGCATGTTCTGCAGCGCGCAGCCGGCCGAAACCAGGCGCTCGTGCGGTTCGATGTCGGGGTCGGCGTCGTGCAGCCGGGCCACGGCCAGCAGCACCAGGGGCGCGCGGTGGGCCTTCTCGCTGGCCTGGGCCAGTTGTTCGGGCGTGGCCTGGGCATCGCGCTCGCGCAGGGCGGCGGCGAAGGCCTGGCCGAGGGCGCCGCGCGCGGACTCGGGCACCAGGATGAAGCGCCAGGGCAGCAGTTCGTGGTGGTCGGGCGCGTGCGCGGCGGCGGCCAGCATCTGACGCAGTTGCGCGGCACTGGGCCCGGGCGCGAACAGGCGCTTGGGCAGCAGGGTCTGGCGGGTGTGGATCAGGGTCTGGGCCAGTTCGGCCAGCTCGGGCGAGCGGGCGCGACCGGCCGGGGCGCTGCCCTCAGCCGGGTCTGCCATCGATGCGGGGACGTCCATACCAGCTAGCGTAACGCACGGCCCAAACGGTGACGACGGCGGTCCAGGCCAGCGCCGCCAGCCCGAACAGCCAGGCCGGCATGCCCTGCACCGCCGCCACCAGGCGCAGGCCCACCGCCACCTGCAGGGCCCAGAACAGGCCCCAGGCCAGGTTGTCGGCGACCAGCGAGCGCCCGCTGTGCCCGCAGCTGACGCGCGTGACCATGGCGATCATGGTCGAGCCCAGAAACCCCATGGCCAGCGCGTGCAGCGCGCCCAGGCCCAGCACGGCCTGGCCGGTGGCCAGCCACAGCGCCTGCGAGGCGGCGCTGTACAGCAGGGCCAGGGCGAGCCAGACGAAGCCCACGTGCAGCATGGCCAGCAGGCGGATCTTCAGGCTTTGCACCAGGCCCCAGACCACCGCCAGCCACAGCAGCACGCCGCCGGTGAGCAGCTCGACGACGATCACCACCCCGGTCCAGGCCGGCCAGGCATGGGCCGCGGGGGCGGCGAAGTCGACCCACACGGCCAGCACCTCGAACCCGCACACGCCCAGCATCAGCCACAGCACCCAGAACGGCCGCCAGACCTCGATCAGGGGCAGCACGCTGGAGGTGAAAAAGGGGATCATGCGGTGCGCCACGCTGGCGAACGTGGCGGCGATGAAGCCCCACAGCGCGGTGCGCACCAGGGCCAGGGCCAACGCCGGCTGCTCGGTCAGCAGGGCGATGCCGATGCCGGCCACGCACAGCGTGCCGACGATGCCGGCCACGCCGATGACCAGGGCATGCAGGCGGTCGGTGGCGGGGCTGGTCAGGATCAGGCGCCAGAACAGGCCCATCATCCAGGCCAGGCCAGCGCAGACGGCGGCCAGGCCCAGCGCCGCCCAGACCAGGCCGGCGTGCGCGCCGATCAGCCACAGCAGCCAGCCGCCGGCCTGCAGGCCCAGCGGCGCCAGCAGGCGCTGCGTGGGGTAGGGCTCGACGTCCAGCCAGCGCGGCCCGGCGGTGAACAGGAAGCCGGCGAAGAACAGGGGCATGAAGCCCAGCACCATCACCGCCGCGTGGGTCAGCGTGGGCAGCACGGCGTAGTGCAGCTGGGGCACGCCGTGCACGCGGCTTTCCTGCACCAGCAGCCACCAGCCGCTGCCCGCCACCAGCACGCACATGGCCAGGAAAAAGCCCAGCCGGTGCGGCGCCGTGAGCAGCCGCGCCGGCCGCCATGGGCCGCGCACGGGGGCCGGCCGGCCAGCGGGCCGCGCCGGTTGCGCGGGCGCGATGGGCAGCACGGGCCGGCGAGGGGGTGGCGAAGAAGAAGCAAGCATCCCCTGCTTGTACCCCTTGGCGAAAGACCCCGGCCATGACCGTGGTCAAGAAACCCGACCGCCCCGGAAAGGGGTGCCGTGGGGCCTGGCGCAGGCAATTTTGGCAAAAATCAGCCCTTGGTCGGCGTCAAATCTAGGGTTTTAGCTATTGATTCAGGAGTTTTCAGCCACTCGAGCGCCGCCGTCTGACGCCGCTTGCGTTCACCACGGCCCGGCGTTGGCGTGGCGCGGATCGACACGCCGTGCCGGGCTTCGACCGGCTCATACCGATTGGCGTTCCAGCCAAAAGAACCTTTCAGGCTGAGCTTGTCGAAGGGCTCAACGCGAACGGTTTGATGCTTTTGAACGCCTTTTGGTATCAGCCTGAACGGCTCTTGCCGATGGAACCCCGCTCGGGTTCAGGCGCAGGGTTGCCCGGCGCGCAGGCGCTCGGCGCGCCCGGCGGTGTCGGGGTGGGTGCTGAACCAGTCGGCGCGGCGGCCGGGCTGGGCCGCCGGCTTGGGCGCCGACGCCGCCGGGCCGGGCGCCGCCGCCCGGCCGGCCTCGATACCGCCGAGCAGATCGGCCATCGGCGCGGTGCCCAGGCCGGCTTGGCGCATCAGGGCGATGGCGAAGCAGTCGGATTCGCGCTCGTGTCCGCGTTGGTAGGCCAGCCCGGTGAGCAGCGAGGCGCCGGAAGACAGCAGCGTGGAGACGTCGCCCAGCGCCAGCCCCAGGCCGACCTGCAGCACGCCCTGCTCAACCACCATGCGCGTGCCGTGGCGGTGCAGCACGTGGCCCATCTCGTGCGCCAGCACGCCCAGCAAGGCGGTGTCGCCGGCCCCGGCGGGCAGGCGCGCGGCCTGCTCGACCATGTCGTCGGTCAGCACGATGGTGCCGCCCGGCAGGGCAAAGGCGTTGGCCGGCATGCCGGCGCGAAACTGCAGCTCGAACGGTGGCGCGTAGCCGCGGTAGCGCCGCAGCCTGGGGTCGATCTGCCCGGCCAGGCGATCGAAGCCGGCGCGCAGCTCGACCTGGCGCGCGGGCGCCAGGCGGCTGGGCTTGAGCAGGCGCTCGTCGAGCCGGGCCAGGGCCTGCCCGCTCAGGCGCTGCTCCCAGCCGAGCGGCACCTGGCGCGTGAGCTGCGCCGCCAGCCAGGGCGTGCCCCAGCGGTGAAACGCCCCCAGGCCCACGGCGACCAGCAGCAGCACGCCCAGCAGCACCGGCCAGCGCGTCTGCATGCGCTCGGCCAGCGACGGCCGGTGCCCGGCGCGCGCCACGGCGGCCTGCCAGGCCGGCACGTCGTCGATCTGCAGGCTGCCGTGCGCGCCCAGGTCCAGCAGCACGCGCGACGGCGGGCGGGTGGCGGACCAGCGTTCGGGCCAGCCGACCTGGCGGTGCGCCAGGCGCAGGGTTTCGCCGGCGCCGTCCAGCGCGCGCAGGTGCAGGCCGGGGCCGTCGGGCGCGGGCAGCAGCCGCAGCTCGGCCGGCCGGGCGCGGGCGCTGCGGCCGTCGAACCAACGGGCCGGCAGGCCCGGGCCGTGCGCGGCGCTCACCCGATCAGGTCCAGCCCCAGCGCATCGGCCGCCGCGTCGCCGAAGGCGCCCTGCTGGCGCACCAGCTCGCCGACCAGCTGCTCGGGCCCGCCCTTGACGTACAGGGTCACGGAGCCGACCTTGGCGGCGTATTCGCTGGCCACGGCAAAGGGCCGGAACAGCCCCAGGGTCAGGAACGTGAGCAGCATGTTGCGCACGCGCAGCCACACGAAGGCGCCGGTGCCCAGCCGGGTCTTGCTGCGCGCGATCTGGCCGAAGCCGATGTTGTTCCACACCAGCTGGAACATGCGCGCCTCGCGGTAGGCGCGCGCCGGCAGACTGACCAGCAACAGCAGCAGCAAGCCGCCCACCACCAGCAGCAGCGTGATCAGCAGCAGGCCGAGGGCGCCGGTGCCGCGCAGGCCGCTGCGCCCGGCCCACCAGGCCCCACCGGCCAGCGCCGAACCCAGCACCAGCACGACCGCCAGGCAGAACAGGAAAAACAGCACCGTGGCCAGCCAGACCTTGACGAAATCCAGGTACACCGGTTTCCAGCGCCCGGCCTGCCCGCCAATGCGCGCCCGCGCCACGAACAGGCGGCGGTAGTTGTATTCGAGCCGGATCACGGCCAGCAGCGTCAACAGCAGGGCCAGGCCCAGCAGGGCGATGGCCGGGCCGCCCAGCCGGGGCAGCTCGACCTTGCCGGCGGCGGCGGGCAGCGCGGGCAGCAGCCGCCCGGCCAGCAGGAACACAGCGGCCCAGAGGGCGGCGATGGCGAACACCGGCCAGGACGCCAGGTACACCTCGCGCCAGCTGGCGGTGAAGGCCAGGCGCAGGCCACGCCAGCGCGTGGCGCCGAGCCGAAAGCGCATGGCACTGGCCCACAGGTAGGGCGCCAGGGCGGCGAAGCCGAACACCAGCAGGCTGGCCGCCATCTCCTGCCCGGTGCGCAGCGCCAGCTCGTAAATGCCGTACAGCACCACGAACAGCAAAAAGCCCTTGACCATGCGCCGCTGTTCGGCGGCGAATTCCAGCGGGCTGTCCAGGACCTGGGTGTGGCCATAGAAATACTGCGCCGTGCGCCGCCGCGCCCAGGGCGTGTACAGCCCCAGGGTGAGGATGGACAGCAGCACGTTGACGATCCAGACCCGGAAATACTCGCCGCCCGAGCCGGTGAATTCGACCGGGTACGCGGCGATGTCCTTGCGGCGCGAAATGGCGCTGAAAGCTTGCATGGGGGTAGCGGGGTGGGTGCGCCGCGGGTTCAGTCGTTGCCCGGCCGCATGGCGCGCAGCCGCTCGACGTGCGCCAGCAGCGAGCGCTTGGCGACCGGCCAGATCGCGCGCGGCACGTCGTCGTAGGCCAGGGCCACCCAGTCGTCGAGCGTGCCGTCGGGCGCGGCCCGCATGGCGGCCAGCACCTTGGCCTCGCGCGCCAGGCGGTGCGCCTTGAGCTGGGCGATGACCCCGCGCGCGGCGCCCAGCACATGGCCGTGCGCGGGCAGGATGAACTCCACGCCGTGCTCGGCGCAAGCGCCGTCGAGCTTGTCCAGCGATTCGAGGTAGGCCGTCATCTCGCCGTCGGGCGGGTTGATCACGGTGGTGCTGCCGTTCAGGATGTGGTCGCCGGAGAACAGCAGGCCGTCTTCCTCGAGCAGCAGGCACAGGTGGTTGGCGGCGTGGCCGGGGGTGTGCAGCACGCGCAGGGTGTGGGTGATGTCGTTTTCCTCGCCGTGGCCGACCAGGCGCACCAGCTCCTGGTCTTGCAGCGTCCAGTCGGGCTGGAACTGGCTGTCGGCGCGCGCCGTCGGCAGCGAGGGCAGGCCCAGCACCGGCGGCTGGCGCTCGCACATCTGCTGCAGCGGCCGGGCGCCGGGCGAATGATCGGGGTGCGAATGGGTGCAGATGATAGAGCGGATGTCGCCGCCGGCGGCGCGCCACAGCCGGTCCAGGTGCACCGGGTCGGCCGGGCCGGGGTCGATGGCCACGTAGCCGGTGAACGGATCACCGACCAGGTAGCTGTTGGTGCCCGGGCCGGTCATCACGCCGGGGTTGGGCGCGGTCAGGCGGATGACGTTCTTCAGCAGGGCCACGGGCTGGTCGGCCTGCCAGTCGAGCTTGTGCAGGATCTGCCCGTCGGGGCAGACCATGGCCAGCTCGCCGAACGGGGCTTCGTGCTCCATGTAGCGCGCCTCGCGCCCGGCCAGCCAGCCGGCGCGCGGGCAGCTGGTCCACAGCGGCTGCTCGCTGGCGCAGGCGGCCAGCACGGCCTGCACGTCGGGGTAGGCCTGCAGACGCTGCAAGGTGCGGATGGTGGGGAAGATGATGAAGAACTGCCCGGCCTCGTGCCGCGCCAGCGCGTCGGCCGGGCGCACCCAGACCGGCTCGAACTGCTCGGCCTCGTCGGCCACCGGGGTCTGGCCCTCGGGCATGCGCGCCACCAGGAAAGGCACGTCGAAGCGGCGCGGCAGGTCGCGGTCGGTGATCCAGTGCGCCAGCACATGGACGTCGGCCGCCGCCAGGCTCAGGCCGCGCGCGGCGCACTGCGGCACGAAGGGGGCGTGGCGGTCCAGCGCGGCGATGTCGGCGGCGGTGGCGGGCGCGCCGTCGGCGTGGCGCGCCAGCAGCACGCCCAGCTCCTCGAAGCTTTCGCGGATGGCGGCGATGGCCTGGGTCAGGTGCAGATCGCTCTGCGTGGGCCGGCGCGAGGCCTGGCCGTGCGCCTGGGCGTCGGCGGCGTCCACCCCGCCACCGGGAAACACGTAGGCGCCGGGGGCGAAGCTGGCGCTGAGCGAGCGGCGCGTCATCAGCACCTCGACACCGGCCGGCGTGTCGCGCAGCAGCAGCACGGTGGCGGCGGGACGGACCGGCGCGGGCTCGCGCTGCGGATGAAGAAGCTGGTTCAGTCGCGGCATGTCGGCATTATCGGCATGTCGCCGAAATCCCACGCTGGCGCGCCGGGCATCGGCCAAAGCGCCTGGGGCGGCTTGGCCGGCCCTATGATCCGGGCGTCGTCATCCGCTTGATGGTCACAAGCCATGATCCGCATTTCCGAACTCCGCCTGCCGCTGGGGCAGGCGCACGATCCCCTGCCCGCCCTGCGCGAGGCCGCCGCCGGCAAGCTCGGCCTGGCCCCCTCGGCGCTGGGCGAGGCCAGCGTGTTCAAGCGCAGCTTCGACGCGCGCAAGGCCGAGTTGCTGGCCGTCTACATCCTCGACGTGGCGCTGGCCGACCCGGCGCAGCAAGCCGCCGTGCTGGCGCGTCTGGCCGACGACCCGCACGTGCAGCCCACGCCCGACATGGCCTGGCGCCCCCCGGTGACCGCGCCGCCCGACTGGGACGGCGAACGCCCGGTGGTGGTGGGCTTTGGCCCCTGCGGCATCTTCGCCGCCCTGGTGCTGGCGCAGATGGGCCTGAAACCCATCGTGCTGGAGCGCGGCAAGCCGGTGCGCGAGCGCACCCAGGACACCTGGGGCCTGTGGCGGCAGGGCCGGCTCAACCCCGAGAGCAACGTGCAGTTTGGCGAGGGCGGCGCCGGCCTGTTCTCGGACGGCAAGCTGTACAGCCAGATCCGCGACCCGCGCCACCTGGGCCGCAAGGTGATGGAGGAGTTCGTCGCCGCCGGCGCGCCCGAGGAAATCCTGTGGGTGGCGCACCCGCACGTGGGCACCTTCAAGCTGGTGAAGGTGGTGGAGGCGCTGCGCGCGCAGATCACCCGGTTGGGCGGGGAGATCCGGTTTCGCCGGCGCGTCGCCGATTTGCTATTGGAACAAGAGCACGACAAGAAGATTTTGCGCGGACTGGTGGTGGAAAACCTGGACACCGGCGAGCACCAGGAGCTGCCCGCGCGCCAGGTGGTGCTGGCGCTGGGCCACAGCGCGCGCGACAGCTTCGCCATGCTGCACCGGCGCGGCGTGGCGCTGGTGCCCAAGTCGTTTTCGGTGGGCGTGCGCATCGAGCACCCGCAGGGCGTGATCGACCGCGCGCGCTGGGGGCGCCACGCCGGCCACCCGCTGCTGGGCGCGGCCGACTACAAGCTGGTGCACCACGCCGCCAACGGCCGCACGGTGTACAGCTTTTGCATGTGCCCGGGCGGCACCGTGGTGGCCGCCACCAGCGAGCCCGGCCGCGTGGTGACCAACGGCATGAGCCAGTATTCGCGCAACGAGCGCAACGCCAACGCCGGCATGGTGGTGGGGCTGGAGCCGGCCGACTTCCCGCGCGATCCGGCCCTGTTCGAGGCCTTGCTGGGCGCCACGCACGGCGTCGAGGCCCTGCCCGCCGGCACGCCGCACCCGCTGGGCGGCATCGTGCTGCAGCGCCAACTGGAAAGTGGCGCCTACCGGCTGGGCGGCGAGGACTACCGCGCGCCGGCCCAGCGCGCGGAGGATTTTCTGGCCCAGCGCCCCAGCCGCGCGCTGGGCGAGGTGACCCCGTCGTACCAACCCGGCGTGCTGCTGACCGACCTGCACGCGGCCCTGCCCGACTGGGCCACCAGCGCCATGCGCGAGGCGCTGCCGGCTTTCGGACGCAAGATCCGCGGCTACGACATGCCCGACGCGGTGCTGACTGGGGTGGAAACCCGCACCTCATCGCCCGTCAACATCCGGCGCGGCGAGGACCTGCAAAGCCTGAACCTGCCCGGCCTGTACCCGGCCGGCGAAGGCGCGGGCTACGCCGGCGGCATCTTGTCGGCGGGGGTGGACGGCATCAAGGTGGGTGAGGCGGTGGCGCGGGCGGTGCTGGAGCGGGTGTGAAAAACCGCGGCCTGGTGTGGGGCCGCGGTGGGCTCAGCCTCAGTTTTTCAAGCGCTCCCAGCTGTCCATCAACGCCCTGTTGACTGCGCCCATGTCGGACGTAGGACCGCGCGGCGTGCTCAAGGCGGTGCTGGACAGTTTTTTCCGCTTTGCGCTCTGCCGCGCGCGGCTCTTCCGGTCTTCCGTGGTTTCGTTCAAAAGGCCGTGCAGGAGCACCTGGTAGAGCTCCTGGAAAGCCTCTTCCATGGAGAGCTTTGCGCGGGCAAGGAACGCTGTCTGCCGCAGTCTGAGTGCGGCGCCGAGCAGCAACTCGGAGACCACCAGTCCGTGACAGTCGACGAATACACCCTTGCGAACCCCTTGATCGACGAACTCGGATAGCTTGTCGGCCCGGGCTTGCTGGTACGCATCGAAGCAGGCGCGCGCGCGCGCCGAGTCCTCGAGGTCCCTCACGAACTGCAAGCTGATGCCGGCACTTGCCCGCACACCCACGTCGAGGTAGGCGGCCAGCGCCGCGATCTGGTCCTGCTCCTGCTCAAGCAAGGCTTCACCCTCCCTCAACTGGCGGCGGAGATAGTGCTCCACCGCCGCACAAAAGATCTCCTCTTTCGTCCGTGCGATCTCGTAGAGGCGGCGACGCGAACATCGAAGGCGGGCAGCCATCTCACCGATCGTGAGGTTCTTGATCCCCTCCCGGCAAAGCAAATCGGTGAGCTGATCCATGAACTCGTCGTCGGTCAGTGTGTGTCTCATGAGCACCATTCTCAGGGTTATTACGGTACTAAAAATGTAAATTCAGTACCATGATCCCGGTCATTCGGTACCAAACACAATATCATGGTACCCAAGGAGACCGAGTGAACCCTACAAAATTCGACGCGAGCGCCTCGCCGCTCCCCTCGCCAGGCAGGACAAGCCACCGCCCCGTCGAGGAAATCATCGGCGTGGTCGTGATGGCCGCCCTGGTGTTGATCACGCTGGCCAACGTGCTGGTGCGCTACTTCACCAACCAGTCGTTCGCGTGGACCGAGGAGATCTCGGTGTTCCTGCTCGTCATCGTGACGCTGGCGGGCGCCGCCCTGGCGGCGGCGCAGGATGCCCACATCCGCATCGACTTCTTCTACCGTCGAGGCTCCGGCGCCCGTCGCCACCGGCTGTCAGCCCTGTCCGCCGCGGGAACGGCCGTGCTGTTCACGGTATTGGCGGTGCTGCTGATGCGCGCGGCATGGCAGGAACTGGAGTTCGGCGAAACCACCATTGGCCTGGGCCTGCCGCGTTGGTGGTACACGGCCTGGATGCCCCTGCTGGCGCTGCTGGTGGCGTGGCGGGCTCTCACCGGCCATCGAGGCCGGGCCGCCGCATCCGAGCCGGCCTTGCTCGACGAAGAGCCGGCGCCATGATCGGCACCTTCTTGATCGTCGGCTTTCTGATGCTGATGCTTCTGGGCATGCCAATCGGCATCTCACTGGGCCTGATGGGTACGGCGGTGGTGATGCTGATGGGCACGGACATGCCCTGGTTCGGGCTGTTTACCCTGCAGCAGAGCTTCGATGCCAGCGTCGCCAAGTACCCATTGCTGGCGCTGCCCATGTTCGTCCTGGTGGGTTCGGCCTTTGATCGCTCGGGTGTGGCAACCCGCATGATCACCTTCGCATCCGCCGTGCTCGGGCGAGGCCCGGGCATGCTGCCCATCGTCGCCATTTTCGTGGCGATGCTGCTGGGAGGCATCTCTGGCTCGGGCGTGGCGCTGGCGGCCGCGATTGGCGGCGTGATGATCGAGGCGATGCGCCGCGCGGGCTATCCACCCGCCTTCTCGGCCACGGTGATCGGCTCGGCCACGGCCACCGACATCCTGATCCCGCCCTCGCTGGCGTTCGTGATCTACAGCATCATGGTGCCGGGCGTGTCGCTGCCCGAGTTGTTCGCGGCCGGGCTGATGCCCGGGGTGCTGGCCGGGCTGGCGTTGATCGTCCCGGCCTGGTGGCTGTCTCGGCGCAACGGCCTCGGCGCATCCGAGGCGAGTTTGGCGCGCCCACCATTCTGGAAAAGTCTGAAGGAAGCCAGTTGCGGACTGGTCACGCCCGTGCTGATCCTCGGCGGCATGCGCGCCGGCTGGTTCACGCCGACCGAGGCCGCGGTGGTGGCGGCCTCGTGGGTCATCTTCATCGGCGTCTTCATTCACAAGACCATCGGCCCCCGGCAGCTGTATGAAATCTTCGCCGATGGGGTGCGCACCTCGGCGGTGGTCATGGTCATCCTGGGTTTCGCGGGCGTGTTCTCTTACTGCATCCACACCATCGGAGCGGTGGAACCCCTGGTGGAATGGTTTCGCGCCCTGGACCTGGGCAGCCTGGGCACGCTGGCGGTGGTCCTGCTCGTGTTCAAGCTGCTCGGCATCTTCATCGAAGGCGTCACGCTGTTTTTGGTCTTC
>JAIUOM010000129.1 GCA_020161215.1 Pseudomonadota bacterium | reverse complement strand
AGGAGTCGCTGGCGCGTGCCGGCGTGGAAGGCAAGGACGTCGGCCACGTGGTGTTTGGCCACGTCGTCAACACCGAGCCGCGCGACATGTACCTGTCGCGCGTGGGCGCGGTCAACGGCGGCTGCCCGATCGAAACCCCGGCCATGAACGTGAACCGTCTGTGCGGCTCCGGCCTGCAGGCGATTGTCAGCGCCAGCCAGGGCATTTTGCTGGGCGACTACGACGTGGCCATTGGCGGCGGCGCCGAGGTCATGAGCCGCGCGCCCTACGCAAGCCTCGCCACCCGCTGGGGCGCGCGCATGGGCGACACCAAGATGGTCGACATGATGGTCGGCGCCCTGCACGACCCCTTCCACACCATCCACATGGGTGTGACGGCCGAGAATGTGGCCAAGGAATTCGGCATCACCCGTGAAGACCAGGATGCGCTGGCGCTCGAAAGCCACCACCGCGCCGAAAAAGCCTGGGCCGAGGACCGCTTCAAGGGCCAGATCCTGCCGGTCATGCTCAAGTCCCGCAAGGGCGAGGTCGCCTTCGACAAGGACGAGCATTTCCGCACCGGCGCCACGCTGGCCGACTTTCAGAAGATGAAACCGGTGTTCGTGAAGGAAAACGGCACCGTCACCGCCGCCAACGCCTCCGGCATCAACGACGCCGCCGCCGCCGTGGTGCTGATGGAAGCCGCTGCCGCCAAGTCGCGTGGCGCCAAGCCCCTGGCGCGCCTGGTCGGCTACGCCCACGCCGGCGTCGAGCCCAAGATCATGGGCATTGGCCCGGTGCCCGCCACCAAGGCCGTGCTGGCCAAGACCGGCATGAAGCTGGACCAGATCGACGTGATCGAGGCCAACGAAGCCTTCGCCGCGCAGGCCTGTGCCGTCACGCGGGGCCTGGGCGCCGACCCGGCCAAGGTCAACCCCAACGGCTCCGGCATTTCGCTTGGTCACCCGATTGGCGCCACCGGCGCCATCATCACCGTCAAGGCGATTTACGAGTTGCACCGCACCGGCGGCAAGTACGCCCTGGTGACGATGTGCATCGGCGGCGGTCAGGGCATCGCGGCGATCTTCGAGCGCCTGTAAACCCCCTACTCACCCCGGCGCGCAGTATCGCACCCTGTGACAAAGCCCGTTCCGCTTGACCGCGGGGCGGGTTTTTTTATGAATCGCCGCCACGGCCAAATTGACCGAGGATGAAATCGCGCACGTGGACGATGCGCGGGTGGCGCATGGACGCCTTGCGCCAGACCAGATACAGGTTGTTGGTCGGCGCATCTTCGGCGGCGGTCAGAGAAACCAGCTTGCCCGACGCCAGGGCAGCGGCGCACTGGTAGTCGGGCAGCACGCTCCAGCCCTGCCCCTTGACGACCAGGTCCTGGATGATGCGCAGATCAGGAATGGTCAAGGCCGCCTGCAGCGTGGGCGCGAACTGAAACAGCGCCGTCCACACTGGGCGAAGCAGCGGCAGGTCTTCGTCAAAGGCAATAAGCGGCAGGCTCGCCAGCTGCTCCGCCGTGGGGTGTGGGCCGAGTTGCCTGGCCATCTTGGGCGCCAGCACCAGCAGAAAGCGCTCGGTCAGTAGCCGGGCGAATCCGTGTGCATGCTCGTCGGGCATCGAGGCGGTGATGGCCAGGTCGGCCGTGGCATCGTCCAGAAGCGCATAGATGCGATCGCGGTTTCCGGTGTGCACCCGGATACGAAAACCCTGGCCGAGCAAGGGCGCGAGCCCTGCCGCGATCTTGGAATAGATGAAGTCGGACGGCCCTGCGATATGCACGGTGCCGCCTGATTCGCCGCCCGTGCGGTACGAGGCCATTTTCATTTCCAGCCCGTCCAGCATGGGGCCGACGGCCCGAGCCAGCTCGTCGGCCGCCTCGGTGGCCGTGACGCCACGGGCGCGTCGCACGAACAAGGGCTTGCCCACAAAACTCTCCAGTGCCTGGATGTGCAAAGACGCGGCGGGCTGCGTCATCCCCAGGGATTCGGCGGCGCGGGAGAAGGACTGCAGCCGATAAGCCTCGATGAACGTGCGCAGATGGTCCAGATGGCTCATGAATGGCGTCCTGTTGTGGAGGGATGGCTTGCAAGCAGGCGTTCCGGCGATCTCGCCCCATCCAGCACCGGCGCGCAGGCGGCAGCCCACTCATCGCCTTCAAAAAGCACCGGCATAAATATAAAAATATTTATATCACAATACATAAATGATGATTTTTCATATTCGTCACATCTCCCTACGATGCATGGAAGCCGCGGCCCAAGGCCTATTTTTCCTACGTGATCGAGAGAGATTCCTATGCCATTCATCGTGTACATCTTTACGCTCAGTGCTTTCGCGCTGGGCCTTGCAGAGTTTGTTCCCATCGGTCTGACCGACGTCATGGCGCAAAGCCTGGGCGTCGATGTCGAGCAAGCCGGCCGCTCCGTCACCCTGTATGCGCTGGGCGCCACCTTCGCGGCGCCGGTGCTCACGGCGCTGACGGCCGGATGGTCGCGCAAGCAAGCCATGCTGATGACCGTGCTGGTCTTCACCGCGGGCAGCCTGGTTGCGGCCCTCGCCACCAGCCTGTCCATGCACCTGGGCGCGCGCTTTGTCGCCGGCATGGGCCACGGCCTGTTCCTCGCCGTCGCGTCCAGCACGGCGGCCTGTCTCGTGGGGCCGCAGAAGGCGGGCAGCGCGGTGGCGGTGGTTTTTGGCGGTTTCACCCTGGCCATGGCGATCGGCGTGCCGCTCAGCACCTACCTGGGTGGCGTGATCTCCTGGCGCCCGGTGCTGGGCGCGATTGCAGCGTTCGGCGCCCTGGGCTTCCTGGGCCTGCTGCTGGGCATGAAAGAGCCGCCCAAGCCACCAGCCCATGCGGGCGCTGATTCGGCTGGCCAGGCGCTGAGGGCCATCTTCCACCCCGCTCTGTTGTCTGCAGCTCTCGTCACCGTGCTGGGCTACGCCGGTTCGTTTACCGCCTACACCTACATCGCGCCCTTGCTCACCGACGTGACGCAGGTCAGCGCCACGACGGTCAGCGTCTTCATGCTGATCTACGGCGTGCTGGCCGCCGTGGGCAACGTGGTCGGCGGCAAGATGACTGATCGCCTGGGGGTGAACCGCTCCAGCGTGGTCGTGATCAGTGGCATCGCGCTCGTCGCGCTGGGCATGTGGGTGTTGGCTGCGTCCGCCCTGGCCATGGGCATCCTGGTCGGTTTGCTGGGCATGTTCACCTTCGCTGCGGTGCCGGCTTTGCAGGCACGCCTGATCGGTGTGGCCGAGCAGCACGCGCCGCATGCCCACGGCGTGGCAGCTGGCCTGAACATCGCAGGCTTCAATTCTGGTATAGCCTTGGGATCGGTCCTGGGCGGCGTGACCATCAGCACGGTGGGCATTGGCTACATGGGCCTCGCGGGCGCCGTTGTTTCGGTGCTGGGCTTGGTGCTTTTGCTGGTGCTGATGTCGCAGCACCGGGGTATGGATTACCGCGCGGTCGCTGGTGTGGGCCACTGATCCAGGTCACCGATCCAGCGGCCCAGCCACGAGTACCCACACAAGGAACAAGGACCATGCTCACGAGAGAGCGGCTTCGCAACGGCGCCTACCTGGACTCGTTCCAGGATTTACCAGGCCTGCCCTGCTGGTCGCGCCAGCGCATCGAAGCGTCGATGCACGAAGCACTCGCCGAGCGCCCGTCGGGCGAGCCCGTCTGGCTGTTCGCTTACGGATCGTTGATATGGAACCCGCTGCTCAAGTTCGCCGAGCAGCAGTTCGCTGTGCTTGAAGGCTGGCATCGCAGCTTCTGTATTCGGCTGCTCGCCGGTCGCGGAAGCTGCGAAAGCCCAGGGCGCATGCTGGCCTTGAAGGCCGGCGGTCAATCCGAAGGCATGGCCTTCAGGCTGGACGAGCAGGATCTGCTGGACGAGCTGCTGCTCGTGTGGACACGCGAGATGGTCCATGGGCTGTACCGCCCGGTTTGGGGGCGCGTTCGTTTGGCGTCCGGCGAGATGGTCAGTGGTCTGGCTTTTGTCGCCGACACCGCACATGGCGAGTACGAGAGCGACGCCACCGTCGAGACCGCGGCCCCTTTGATCGCCAAGGCCTCAGGGCATATGGGCAGCAACCGCGACTATCTGCAGCAACTTGAAGCCACGTTGACGGCGCACGGCATCGCCGACGAGTACGTCCAAAACCTCGCGGCCGCGGTGCGGGCGTACCCGAACGTGGAGAACGCCAAGTAAGGCCCCGCCGCCCGGCCACACAAAAACGCCCGCTTCATGCGGGCGTTTTGCTGCGTGGTGGGGGCCTTTAGCCCTTGCTCTGCACCGGGCAGGTGTTCATGCCCAGCAGGGTGTAGAGCGGGCAGAAGCGGAACAGCCCCGTGACCAGCGGCACGATGCCGATGTAGCCCCACCAGCCGATGTTGCCCATGGCGGCCAGGGCGATCAGCACGACGCCGACCACGATGCGCAGGATGCGGTCGATGCCGCCAACGTTCAGTTTCATGGAACAGACTCCTTGGGTGAAGAAAAACAGGTTCAAGCCGCCTGGGGGGCTTTCTCGCCCCCAAACTCCTCGTAGGCCGCCAGCGCATTGGCCGCGTACATCAGCCCAGGGCCACCGCCCATGTAGACGCACACGCCCAGCATTTCCTCCAGCTCGGCGCGCGTGCAGCCCAGCTTGACCAGGGCCTGCGCATGGTAGCCCAGGCAAGGGTCGCAGCGCGCGGCCACGCCCAGGGCCATGGCGATCAGCTCCTTGGTCTTGGCGTCCAGCGCGCCCGGGCGCAAGGCGGCCTGCGACAGCGCGCCAAAGCCGCGCATCGTCTCGCCGATGTCCTGGCGCAGGGGCGCCAGCCAACTTGAGGTGTGGCGGGTGATGTCCTGGTAGCTTTTGCTCATGGGGCTCAAATCCTTCGGGTGACGTGAAATTCAATTTATGATTTAATAGTATATAAATTTATAAATTGATTGCAAGCCCTACCCCGTGCATTCCTGGATTTCCATGCCCGACCCCATTGACCTGGACGCTCCGCCGCGCCTCGACCCCACAGCCATGGCCCAGGGCGCGCAGGCCGCCGTGGCCCTGCTCAAGCTGCTGGCCAACCCCGACCGGCTGATGCTGCTGTGCCAGATGACGCAGGGCGAACACAGCGTGGGCGAGCTGGAGCAGCGCCTGGGCATCCGCCAGCCCACCCTGTCGCAGCAGTTGGCGGTGCTGCGCGCCGAGGGCATGGTCAGCACCCGGCGCGAGGGCAAGAACATCTTCTACCGCGTGGCCGATCCCAAGGCGCTGCGTCTGCTGCTGACCCTGCATGAACTCTATTGCGAAGAAAGCGAGACCCCATGAGCGTGCTCACTCTTGAACCCGCCCAATGGCTGCCGGCCCTGTTCGGCGGGGCCTTGATCGGCGCGGCAGTGGCCCTGGTGGCCTTGACGCATGGCCGCGTGACGGGCATCAGCGGCATGCTGGGCGGCCTGTTGCCCGGGGCCGATGGCGCCCAGCGGCGCTGGCAGCTGCCCTTTTTGCTCGGCCTGGTTGGCGCGCCCCTGCTGTGGGTGCTGCTGAGCGGCCCGGTGGCGATGCGGCTGGACGCCTCGGCCGGCGTGCTGCTGCTGGCCGGCCTGCTGGTGGGCTACGGCACGCGGCTGGGCAATGGTTGTACCAGCGGGCACGGCGTGTGCGGCACCGCGCGGCTGTCGCGTCGTTCGCTGGCCGCCACCGGCTTGTTCATGGGCGCGGGCATGGCGGTGGTGGCGCTGGCGCGGCACGGTTTCGGGGCCTGAAGCGCATGACGTCGTCCCAAACTTCCTCCGCGCGCGCGCTGCCGCCCCTGGTGTCGGTGCTGGCCGGCGCCTTGTTCGGCCTGGGCCTGCTGTGCTCGGGCATGGTCGACCCCGCCAAGGTGCTGGCTTTCCTGGACGTGCTGGGCCGCTGGGATCCGCGCCTGGCCGGGGTGATGGCGGCTGCGGTGGCCGTGGCCGCGCCGGCGTTCTGGTGGGTGGCGCGGCGCGGCCGCGCCTTGAGCGGCGCGCCGGTCGAACTGCCGCCCACGCGCGGCCTGGACGCGCGCCTGGTGTGCGGCAGCCTGCTGTTTGGCGCCGGTTGGGGGCTGGCCGGGCTGTGTCCCGGCCCGGCCCTGGTGGCGGCCGCCCTGGGCAGCGGCGGCGCGCTGCTGTTCGTGGCCGCCATGCTGGCCGGCATGGGCTTGCACCGCCTGCTGCAAGGCCGCTCCGGCAACTCTTTGCGTGCTGTCAATGCCCCTTGATTACTATCTAATTAATAGCTACTCAGGAAACATACACGCCGACAAACACCGGTTTTAGCTTGGATCCTCGGCCGGGGAGCGCACCACCAGGGTGTTCAGCCGGGTGTGCGAGAGCACGCTTTGCGTGACGCTGCCCAGGATCAGCTTTTCCAGCCCGCGGCGGCCGTGCGAGCCCATCACGATCAGATCGGCCCCCACGCTTTCGGCCGCCTCCAGCACGCCGCGCCAGACGGTGTGCGACTCCACCACCCGGTTGTCGTGCGGCACGCCGGCCTGCTGCATGCGCTGGTTGGCGGCGTCCATGGCGGCGGTGGCCTCGCCCTTGGCGGCCACCAGGTACTGGTCTTGCGCGTAGGCAAAGTCGGCCCCGACGCCGGTGAAGGGATAGGGGTCGATCACGTAGACCGCCGTCACCGAGCTGCCGAAGGCCTGGGCCAGGGCGGCGGCCCGATCCAGGGCCAGCATGGCGGTGGCCGAGCCATCGACCGGAACCAGGATGTGCTTGAACATAGGGTGCTCCTTTGACGGGTGATGAGGTCCATTGTGCACGGCGGTGCCCCGTGCGAACTTGCCGACGGTCAATTTTCCGGCGCCGGGAAGCCCTCGGCCCGCAGTGTCACGACCAGGGTATCGCGGTGGCCCGCGCGCCCCGCCTCGGCCGGCTGGATGGGCGTGGATTCATGAATCACCCGGCTGTCGTCCATCAGCAGCACCGACCACGGTTCGTCCAGCGTGAAGCGCTGCCCGCGCGGGCCGTCCAGCTCGAACACGCGCGTCTCGCCCCCCTTGATGCCCTGGCGCCCGATCAGGAACACGGCCACCAGGTCGACCCCGTCGCGGTGCGCGCCCTCGGGCGTGGGCCGGCCGATGCCATCGGTGGTGTCGATGCGGAACTGGTGCGCCTCGCCATACCAGCGCCGGGCGCCGCGCAGCCCATCGGCCAGGCCGGCCAGCCACAGCAGCAGCGCCTGCCAGCCGGGCGCGCTGGTGGTGGCCGGCGCCACCGGCTCGAACCAGCGCTCCAGGCCGCCGTGCAAGGCGTTGTATTCCAGCGGTTGCCAGTGGGCGCGGTGCGGCACCTTGCGCAAGCTGCCGGCTTCGGCCAGAAAGGATGCGTGGCGGCGCTGGCGGTAGCGTCCGCCGTCGCGCAGGTGCAGATCGGGCGGCAGATCGTCCCAGTCGGCGGCAAAGGCCGCCAGCGCCTGGGCCGACACGCCGGCTTGCGCGCGCACGGCGGCGGCGTCCAGCACGACAAAGCCACGCGTGCGCAGACGGGATTGCAGTTGATCTGGATGGGACAGTGGGGGCGCGAACATCCGCCCGAGGATACCGCCTGGGGGTGCGTGCGGCATGACTTGCGTCAAGGCCCAGGGCGGGCCAGCCGGTTACCCTCGGGCCTTCACCCACGGCGCCGCGTGCCCAAGAAGGAACCCCCATGCCTACCCTGGTCTGGAACGATGAACTGAAACTCGGCGTGCCGGCCATGGACCAGACCCACGAAGAGTTCGTGGCCTTGCTGGCTGCGGCCGAAGCCGCGCCCGACGCCGAGCTGCTGGCCTGCTGGTCGCGCCTGGTCGAGCACACCGCCGAGCACTTCGGCAACGAAGACCGCTACATGCTGGCCACCCACTTTGCCGCCAGCAACTGCCACACCACGCACCACAAGATGGTGCTGGATGTGCTGCGCCAAGGCCTGACCATGGGCCAGACCGGCGATCTGGCCCCCATCCGCCAGATGACGCGCGAGCTGGCCACCTGGTTCGCGCACCACGCCGACACCATGGACGCGGCCCTGGCCATGCACCTGCAGCGCGTCGGCTTCGATCCGGCCACCGGCTCGCTGAGCCACGCCGCGGCCCTGCCCACCGAGATGATCCACGGCTGCGGCGGCGCCACCTGCGCACCCGACCACGCGCCCGAGGCGAGCGCCGACGCCGAGCCGGCCCGCGCCGCCGCGGCGTGAGCGCCCCGGGCCCGGCCGACGTCGCCCCCGAGGAGGCCCCGGCCTCCCTCGCCCACCGC
Source organism: Pseudomonadota bacterium (assembly GCA_020161215.1). Taxonomy (GTDB): domain Bacteria; phylum Pseudomonadota; class Gammaproteobacteria; order Burkholderiales; family Burkholderiaceae_C; genus Ottowia. Next base: position 4,612 of record JAIUOM010000129.1, on the reverse strand, counting down.
CCCTACGAGGACGTGCTGGGCCTGTTCACCGGCACCCTGTTCGTGGCCCTGGGCGCGCTGATGTTCGCGCAGGCCAAGTTGCTGACCGGCGGCACGGCCGGCATCGCGCTGCTCATCAGCTACGCCACCGGCTGGTCGTTCGGGCCGGTGTTCTTCGTCGTCAACGTGCCCTTCTACCTGTTTGCCTGGCGCCAAATGGGGCGCGGCTTCACCTTGCGCACGGTGGCGGCGGTCAGCCTGATGTCGCTCATCGCCTGGGGCCTGCCGCTGGGGCTGGCCTTCGAGCGCCTGTCGCCCACGCTGGCGGCGGTGCTGGGCGGGCTGCTGGTGGGCACCGGGCTGCTGATGCTGTTCCGGCACCAGGCCAGCCTGGGCGGCATCAACGTGGTGGCCTTGTTTTTGCAGCAGCGCTGGGGCTGGCGCGCCGGCCGCGTGCAGTTGGTGGTGGACGCCGTGATCGTGCTGACCGCCTTCCGCGTCACCGACGCCTGGCACGTGGCGCTGTCGGTGCTGGGCGCGGTGGTGCTGAACATGACCTTGGCCATCAACCACCGGCCCGGTCGCTACATGGCGGTCTGAGGCGGGGGCGACAATAGCGGGTTGGAGTATGGAATGGACTGGCTTTCGCCCACCCTGGTCGGCACCGCGCTGCTCGTCGCCCTGGCCTGCAAGCCCTGGCGGCTGCTGGCCAACACCGGCCTGATCTCACCGCTGCTGGCGGCCCTGGTCATCACGCCCTGGCTGTGGGCCCTGCCCTGGATGCAGCACATGCCGGTGCAGCTGCAGCTGTCCGGCGCCTGCCTGATCGGCCTGGCCCTGGGCTGGCCGCTGGCCGTGCCGGTGCTGTGCCTGATCGCGCTGCTGGTCGGCCTGGTCGCGCCGGTCAGTTGGCAGCAGCAGCTGGACATGGCGCTGTGGCTGGGCGTGGTGCCGGTGACGCTGTCGTTCGGCCTGGGCATGGTGCTGCGGCGCTGCGGCTGGAACCACCTGTTCGTGTACATCCTGGGCCGCGCTTTCCTGGGCACCGTGCTGTGCATGTTCGCGGCCGGCGCGCTGGCGCACTGGTCGGGGCAGGCGCTGATGAGCGCCGTCGACCCCGAGCTGGCCCTGGTGGCGCGCTGGCTGATCGCCTGGGGCGATGCCTTCCTGACCGGCATGATGGCCGCCATCTGCGTGGCCTTCCGCCCGCACTGGCTGGCCACCTGGTCGGACCAGCTGTACCTGCGCGCGCCCACGCCACGTTCTTGACGCGGGTTTGATCCAGCGCAGCTTTCCGGCGATCGGCGCGGCACCGGCCGGTTCGGCCTTGATCGAGCGCAAGTGACCGGTGGCGGCGGCCCGGCACAGTGCCGGGATTGGCATTGAAAAAGAAAGGAACTGGCGATGAAACTCTGGCAAGACCTGCTTTCCACCGACTACGGCCTGCTCAGTCTGGCCGTGCTGCTGTTCATCCTGGTGATGGCCGGCTGGTACTGGCGCTTCTTCAAACGCAAGATGGCGCTGCCGCCCGGCCAGGAATAAGCCATTTTTTGGCCGCCAGCCGGCGTCAAATCATCCTGAGCAGCTATCTTTTTAAAAGCACTCAGCCGCCGGCCTCGGCCTCTTGCAGCAGCCGCCACATCACCTTGCCGCTGCCGCTCTTGGGCAGCGCATCGACGAACTGCACCACGCGCGGCACCTTGTACACGGCCATGTTGTCGCGGCACCAGTCGATGATGTCCTGCTCGCTGACCTGCCCGCGCTGGGCCGCCCGCAACACCACCACGGCCTTCACCGATTCGCCCCGGTAGGCGTCCTGGGTGGGGATCACGCAGGCCTCCTGGATCGCCGGGTGGCGGAACATGAGCGATTCCACCTCGGCCGGCCAGACCTTGAACCCGCTGGCGTTGATCATGCGCTTCAAGCGGTCGGTGATGAAGAAATAGCCGTCCTCGTCCACCCGCCCCAGGTCGCCCGAGCGGAAAAAACGCTTGCCGTCCAGCTCGAAGAACACCGCCTCGGTGGCCTCGGGCCGCCGCCAGTAGCCGGCGAACACCTCGGGGCCGTGGATGACGATTTCGCCCTGCTCGCCCTGCGGCACTTCCTTCAGCGTGAGGGGGTCGACCACGCGCGCATCGGTGCCGATGAAGGGCACGCCCAGGCACTGCTGCTTGGGGTGGTCCGGCGGGTTGTGGTGCGAGGGCGCGGCGGTTTCCGTCAGGCCATACCCCTCGCAGTAGCGCAGGCCGTAGGCCTCGAACAGGCGTTGCGCCACCGCCTGCGGCATGGCCGCGCCGCCGCCGCTGATGGTGCGCAGGCTGCTCAGGTCGAAGCTGGCGAAGTTGGGGCTGCCCAGCAGGTCGATGATCATGGTCGGGATATTGGTGAACACCGTCACCTTCCAGCGCGAAATCAGGCGCCCGGCCAGCTCGCGGTCCCAGCGCGGCATGACGATCAGGGTGGCACCCGCGTACACCCCGGCGTGCATCACCCCGACCAGGCCAGTGATGTGGAACATCGGCACCACCACCAGCGCCACCGAATCGGCCGTGCTGCTGCCCCACAGGGTGGCCGCCACGGCGTTGTGCATGATCGAGGCGTGCGTGTGCATGCAGCCCTTGGGCAGACCGGTGGTGCCACTGGTGTAGGGCAGCACCGACAGATCGTCCGGGCCGGCCGTGCAGTCGGCCAGCGGGCCTTCGAAGGCCAGCGCCTCCTTCCAGGCGTGCACCTGGCCGCCGGCGAGACTGGGCAGGGCATGGTGCGTCAGCAGCCAGTCGCGCCAGACCTCGGGCGGCGCGTCGTCGCCCCGCACATCGCCGTCGAAGGCGTCGGTGAACTGGGTCACGATCAGGTGGCGCAGGCGCTGGGCCTCGGGCAGCGCGTTGCTGGCGCCGGCCAGCTCGCCGGCCAGGTCGGCCGTGGTGATCGCCACCCGGGCCTCGGGGTCGGTGATGTAGTGCTTGAGCTCCTCGGCGCGGTTCATCGGGTTCACCGGCACCACCACCGCGTCGGCGCGCAGGATGGCGAAGTGGGCCATGATGAGCTGCGGCGTGTTCTGCATGTCCAGCAGCACCCGGTCGCCCTTGGCCACGCCCAGCGACTGCAGTTTGGCGGCCAGGCGCTCGGCGGCCTGCTTCAGCCCGGCGTAGCTCAGCACGCGGCCGAAAAACACGATGGCCGGCTTGTCCGGGTAGCGGCGCGCGCTGATCGCCAGGTTGTCCCACAGGCCGGTGGCCGGCGGCGTGATGGCGTGCGGCAGGCGGGCCGGCCAGAACTTGTGGTGCGCTCGGGTCATGCGGGGCGTCTCCTGGGGATGGGTGGTGGCGGCGATCCTAGCGCGAGTCGCCCGCGCTGGGGCCGTGCCACCCTCGGGCCCTTGTCACGGGGGTGACGGCGGCGCCCGGGCGGACTAACATTCGAGTTGTTACCCCCATGAGTGCCCCATGCGACCGCACACGCGCCGCTTCGTCGCGGCTTTGTTCTCATTTTTGGCCTTGATCCTGGTCGGCGGCCCGCTGGCCCTGCCCGGGCCGGCCCAGGCTTTTGACCTGCAAGGCCACCGCGGCGCGCGCGGCCTGGCCCCCGAGAACACCTTGATCGCATTCGAGTTGGCCCTGGCCATTGGCGTGACCACCCTGGAGCTGGACGTGGGCCTGACGGCCGACGGCGTGCCGGTCATCGTGCACGATCCGCACCTGCCGCTGGACATGACGCGCGACATCTGGGGCGAATGGTTAACCGCGCCGGCCCCCTTGATCCACAGCCTGACACGCAACCAGCTGGGCACCTACGACGTCGGCCGGGCGCGCCCGGACAGCGCCACGGCGCGCGCCTTTCCCGAGCAACACCCACGCGACGGCGCGCGCCTGCCGACCCTGGCGCAGCTGTTCGAGCGGGTGAACGCACTGGGCGCCGACCACGTGCGCTTCAATATCGAAACCAAGATCAACCCCACCCAGCCGGACGCCACCGCCAGCCCGGAAGCCTTCGTGGACGCCATCGTGGCGGCGGCCGAGCGCGCCGGCATGATGCGGCGCATCATGCTGCAGAGCTTCGACTGGCGCACCCTGGAGCTGGTGCAAGAGGTGGCGCCGGGGGTACCGACGGTGTTCCTGACCGTGCACTCGCCGACTCAGGACAACGCCGCCTCGCCGGACTGGGCCAACGGCATGCTGCGCGCCGAATTCCCCTCGGTGCCGCACATGGTGCTGGTCGCCGGCGGCCGCGTCTGGGCCCCCAACCACGCCAGCCTGACCCGTGAACAGGTGCAACTGGCGCGTGGCCTGGGCCTGCAAATCGTGCCCTGGACGGTGAACAACCCCGCCGACATGCGCCGGCTCATCGATTGGGGGGTGGACGGCCTGATCACCGACTACCCCAACCGCCTGCGCGAAGTGATGCAAGAAGTCGGCCTGCGGCTGCCGCCCCGCGTACCGCTGCCCGCGCCCTGACCACTCGATTGCCCCTTTGAAACGGCCGCGTAGCAGGCCAACCGAGCGGCAGCCGTGACCGGGGTTCCCCCGGTCAGTGGCTGCGCCCCCGGACGGGGGGAGGCGCAACAAGCCGAAGGCTGTGCAGCCTGGGGGCGAATGTTCTCCCCAGGGGCCGCTGCGCACGGCCGCTCCGAAGC
>JAIUOM010000128.1 GCA_020161215.1 Pseudomonadota bacterium | reverse complement strand
AGCGTGATGCGCTCTTCTGGCTGCAAGTGCGTGTATCGTGATTCCATCTCGGCAACTTACCCTCGGTGAGGGTGTTGCACTTCAGAGTTGAGACCGCCCGCCGAAACGTCCGCGGCGCATCACAGATTTGGGGCGAATTGACTAATGGCGTTGCGTTTAGACCGGTTTGCAGTGGGTGCTGCCGTTCACGCGTCGATGCTGCAACGTCCGCTCTCGTGAAGATTCAGCCCCTGTCTCGTGCCGGGACCTTTTTTTGCTTCGCTTCTCATCGGCAGGTCAGTTGTGTTGCCCGATGGAGTACCCGCGATTCAACTGTTGGGGCTTGGTTCCGGGCCGTCGGGTTTCGAACCGGACATTGTGACAAACGCCTTGTCTTCGTCTGCTCCCGTGTACGAATGCAGGCGAACCGCCGAGACTGATAGAGCGATTCGGGCGAGGTCGAATGCGCGCCTTCGTTCGTCCTCCAAATCTTCCAGGCGGTCGTAGCGATTGCCGTGCAGTATTTCCGAGCGGCCATGGTTGTACACATCGGCAACCAGTTGGCTCAGCGTGCGTGGCCTACGGCCTTGCAGGACCATGTCGTCTCTCGCTGCACCTGTGAGATTGACGAGCATCTCGCATATTCCGTAGTCCGTGCCGCCACTCGAGAGAATGTCCAGGCAGGTGCCCAGTTTTGCCAGCGCGATGGCATCCGTGGACTCTCTTGCGCCTTCTGCGAACCATGCGAGTGCGGTCGCCCACCGCTTCGACAGACCTGGATGCCGGCGGGCATCTGGCTCCAGATGGGCCCAGAGAATTTCCCCACATGACGCCAGTAGTGCCTCGCATTCCTTAAGGCGGGCTGCGATGCGCTTGCCTTCGACTAATGGGAGTCGCTTGCTGATCGATGAGCCGGGAAGATGGAGATATCCATTTGTCTCAACGATCATGTCGGAGCCGATCGGCGGCAAGCGCTCCGTGCTAAGCGCCTGCTGAAGGAAGAACGTCTCGTCGCCCAGCGCCAACGACAAGCTGTCGAGTGCAGTCTTGCAGATGAGTTCGCCGACCCTTTTGGAAAGCGACGCGTGATAGCCTGAGACTGTGACACTCACCACCGCAGGGCATTTCACAAGAGCGTCATACAGCAGATTGCCCAGTCCGACAGGCTTTGCTTCCGCGCGAGGCCCTCCAAGCGCCTCGATCAGCGACTCGCGCCAATTTACGTTGACTGCGGCGCCACCCTCGTGCTCCTTCGCACCATCAGAAAAGTCAACCGATCGAACCCAATTCTCTCGGCTCCTAATGATCACCGGTCCCAGCTGAAAATCGCCGAATTGTTCGAACCTGCAGGTCCAAGCCGGGAGGTGGTGCGTGACCACCTGCATACGCTCGTCAATTCGGCGTTTTATATCGGCCTTGACTTGACGGACAGATTTCGGCCAATCACCCTCATTCGCATCGAAGGTCCCGGCGACGTAAAAGTCAGCGACGGTTTCTCGAAAAACCAGGAGGAGCGCATCGAATTTAACCTTTGACCACGCATCGGGAACGCTCTCCACAAGAGTTTTCGTGAACTCATTTGCCATCCTACAGCTTTCGCCTTCGAAGTTGACCTGCATGCCATTCGAAGCCGTGACAAAGTTTGGAATGGTCCTTTCGGAACGCGGCACCTCGGACTCGAAGAAGCCTTTGTGATGGGTGCGCTCAATTGCGTCAGCGAGAGTTTTCAAGGAGTCGGCAAGTTTCATATTAGGTATATCTAGCCCCTCTAGCGCCCGACTAATGCGTCATTTCAGTGCTGTTGATTTCAACAAATTAGGTCCGCCGAAGATTCCCGCAGTACGGGTACGCCACAAAGAAATCGGCTCACGATCCCCACGAGACGCACAGTGTCGGACGGAATCTCGACCGACTGCTTTATAGCGGACGAATCGGTGCCGGGAAGTAAGGCAACGGGTCGAGAGCCGCCGCTGCATGACCAATGCCTACGACGGCAATCAGCCCCGTCCGGACGCCCATGGTGAGGCAGTCGATCACTGTCCCCCGGTCAAATTCAAACTTCACATTTACTGTGATCCACAGCGTGCTCAGCTTCCACAGGCCCGCCTGAACGGATGTTCAGGCGTCAAGCCCACTCGGCATCAGGCACCCGCCCCGGCCAACCCCGGGTGCCACACCACTCTCTCCATCCCGCTGCAGCAAAGAAACCGCCGATTCAGCACCCGCCCGATGGCGCACAGGCCAACTGCCGCGCCACTTGCTACCCCATCTGCGTGATGCCGCTGCGCGAGACGACGACCGGCACACCCATCTGGGCGGATTTGATGGTCATCTCGTCGGTCAGGCGGCCTGGGTGAGCTGAATGGGGGTCAGGATCATTTCTGAGCCAAGTACCGCTGCGCGGGCGGCAAGTGACGAATGCATGCGCACGGCATGTTTTTAGCACTACTGTTTTGATAGCTGCCCGCGATTAATCCACGCCGACATCCAGCCATAAACGTGCTCAAACAGACCACACCCGGCCCCAGCGCACCTCCAACGGCCGCGGAACAGGCCAAGCCAGAAGCCGCCGAGCCCGGCCACTGCGAAGCAGCCGGTCCGTCTTGAGGCGCCGCTCACAGCGAACCCTGCGGCGACTCTGGCGGCACGCTGGGCGTGGCGCGCGCCAGGGCCATCCAGACCGCGAACGGCAGCCGATCCACAGCGCGCTTCGGCGCCGGCCGGGCCAGCTGCAAGCGCTGGCCGTCCCACAGCAGCACGCCACATTCGGGCGGCACCTCGCTGACGTCGCCAATCGGGCGGCTGCGGGCATCTGGGCCGAGCACGTACCAGCAGGCGCCGGCCAGTTCCAAGTAGGCGGCACGTTTGTGCGGGCGCTTCAGGTCGGCCAGCAGGTCGGCGCGGCTGACCTTGATCTCGTGCACCTCGGGCTGCAGGTAGGCCTCAACGCTGGTGTGGCGCACCGAGAACACGTCCGGGCAGGCCAGCTGCCAGCGCGTGCCGGCGGGCGGTGGCGGCGCGCCTTCGTCCGCGCACCAGTCGGTTTGATCTGCTTGTGTTGTTGTAGCTGATGAGGCCGATGGCTCTATCGTTAGCGCCTGATTTGATGGCGAATCCGCCGCCAGCGCCGCGCGCAGCGCCAGCCCGCGCCAGACCAGGCGCCCCTGCCGCGCCAGGGCTTCGGCCACGGCCCGCACCAGCGCCTCGTGCGCCGACAGCGCCTGCCGGTTGCGCGCGGCGCCGGCACTGATGGCGGCGATGCCGGCGTCGGTGACGCGCAGGCTCTCGCGCCCGTCGTCGCCGACCACGCGCTGCAGCAGGCCGGCGGCCAGCAGATCGGCCTCCAGCACATCCTGGCAGGGCCAGCCCGCCGAGCGGTACATCTGGCGCAGGCGCTGGGTATGGCGGCGGGTCAGCTCCATGGCGGCATGGTAGCGGGCACTTTTTTTGTGGCGGCAGGAAATAAACCGGTGCCCGCCACTGTTCATGCAGGTGTGAATCACCACATGTTCAATCCCTGGAGGATGCTTTCCATGCCACGCCTGATGTCCGCGCTCGCCCTCACCGCCCTGCTGGGTGCCTGTGCCCAGATGGGTGCATCCCCCGCGCCCGCCCGCGCTGCCGACGGGGTGCTCACCGGCCCGAACGGCATGACGCTGTACACCTTTGACCGCGACGCCGCCGGCAGCGGCAAATCGGTCTGCAACGGCCCCTGCGCCACCAACTGGCCGCCGCTGGCCGCGGCCGCCGATGCCAGCGCGCCCGCGGGCTACAGCGTGATCACGCGCGACGACGGCAAGGCGCAATGGGCCTACCAGGGCAAGCCGCTGTACTACTGGGTCAAGGACGCCAAGCCCGGCGACCGCACCGGCGACGGCGTGAACAACGCCTGGCGCCTGGCGCGCCCCTGAGGCCCACTGGCCCGGCGCCGCCGCGGCATGAGCGCGCACCGGGCTGCGGGGTAGGCGCCTGGGGCGCGCGCAGTTCATGTACGAGAACGCGGGTGGCGCGCGCGTCACCCTCTACCTCGGCGGGGTAAATGCCCCCAGCGCGGCGCCCGATTCGGCCGACACCGCTTTCCGCTTTGCCGAAGAGCGCGGCGGCGCGGCCTTCTACTGGGTCGATCGGGGTTTCGGCTACGCCCTGGTGGGCCAGTTGGCGCGCGAGCCCCTATTGGCGCTGGCCACCGAGGTACATCGGCAGCTGGGGATGTGATGCCCAAAGGCGTTCAAAAATACCTAACCGTTCGCGTTGAGCCCTTCGGCGGGTTCAGGACAGGCCTGTCGAAACGCCGCACCGGGCTCAGCCGAACAGCGCCTGGTCTTGCGATTTGCCGCGCCGGGCACCGTCGAGGTGGGCGCGCATCAGGCTGGCGGCCTGCCCCGGGTCCTGGCGCTCGATGGCGCGCAGAATCTCCAGGTGCTCGGCGGCCTGGGTCTGACGTGGCGCGCGGCGCGAGGCCTGGCGGTACTCGATCAGCCGGCGCAGCCGGTTGACCTGGCGCACCGACTGCAGGATGAAGCGGTTGCCCGACCACTCGGCCAGGGTTTCGTGGAAACGGCTGTTGGCCTCGAACAGCTCGATCGGTGTCATGCTCAGGTAGCCGTCGGTGGCGATGCGCTCTTGCTCGCGCTTGAGCGCCGCCAGTTCGGCGGGGTTGACCCGGAACGAGGGGCCCAGCAGCCCGGCCGGCTCGATGGACTGGCGAAACAGGTAGCTTTCCTCGTAGGCGCCAGTCGAGTCGATCATGGGCAGAAAGCACCAGCCGTGCCCCACGCGCTGCTCGATCCAGCCTTCGCGGCCGATCCGCGCCAGCACCTTGCGCAAGGTGCTGCGCGCGACCTGAAAGCGCCGCATCAGTTCGGCCTCGCTGACTTCGTCGGGCAGCTCGCGCGACTGGCGCGCGGCGGCGATTTCTAGGTACAGCGGGTCATCCGGCTGGGCGGAGAAGCGCACCGCCACGTCGGACCAGTCGGCAGCGTCCTTGGTCAGGAAATAGCCGCGGTTGGCATCGCGCTGCAGCACCCCTTCACTGGCCAGCAGACGCAAGGCGGCCTGCACGGGCGAGCGCGAGGTGCCGATCTGCTCGGCCAGATGGCTTTCGCGCAGGTGCTCGCCCGCGGTCAGCCCGGCGCGCCGCACCAGGGCCACGATTTCGCGCGCCACCCGCTGCTGCAGCGGGCTCGCTTCGGTGGATGTCTCTCGCATCCGCGTAGTCTAGGGGCGCCCGGCTTGGGCGCACGCGCCAGGGCCCTTACCAGCTGAGCCACTCGCGCAGGGCGCTGCTCACCGCCTGCGGCTGCTCGATGGGCGACAGGTGCCCGCAATCCTCGATCACGCGCAGCACGGCGCCGGGAATCAGCGTCGCCATCTCTTCGTGCATCCACAGCGGGTTGGGCAGATCCTGCCGGCCGCACATCACCAGGGTCGGGCAGCGGATGGCCGGCAACGACGGCCGTGAATCGATGCGCGACAGCAGGGCGCGCACCTGAGCCTGACGGTCGGCCGCGCTGACCGAGCGGACCATGGCCAGCACCAGCGCGCGCAGCGCCGGGCGCGCGGCGCTCAGCGGATGCATCCAGCGCTCCGGCAGGCCCACCGCCAGCGCTTCGAAGCCCTGGGATTCGACCAGCTCGGCGTCCCGCTCGCGCACGCGCAGGCGCTCGGGCGAATCGATGTCGGCGCGCGTATCGAGCAGCGCCAGGCGCTCGACCCGCTCGGGCGCGCGCCGCATGATTTCCATGGCGACATGCCCGCCCATGGACAGGCCGACCAGCGCAAAGCGCGGCGGCGCCTGGCCCAGCACGGCTTCGGCCTGGTCGGCCATGGTCGGGCCGCCACCCAAGGCCAGCGGCAGGCAGTCGGCAGTATCAGCCAGCGCCTCGCACTGCGCCTGCCACAGCACCGGGGTGCACAGGTGCCCCCCCAGCATCACCACACAGGGACGTGCCATGGGCGCCTTTCAGTCCACCCGGGCGCCGGTGTCGCGCACCACCTTGCCCCAGGCGTCGGCGTCGCGCAGCAGGCGCGCCCGAGCCTCGGCCGGAGACTCGAAGGCGGTCTCGGCACCGGTGGCGGTCAGGGCCTCGCGCAGTTCCGGGTCCTTGGCCGCCGCCTGAAGCGCGGCGTTCAGGCGCTCAAGCACCGCGGGCGGCGTCTTGGCCGGGGCGTACAGGCCCATCCAGTAGATGGCTTCGTAGCCTTTGACGGTCTGACCGATCGGCGGCACGCCGGGCAAGGCCGGCACCGGCCCCTTGGTGGTGACGCCCAGCGCCTTCACGCGCCCACCCTTCACCTGCGGCATGGCTTCCAGGTTGGAGGCCCAGAACAGCTGGATCTGCCCGCCGATCAGGTCGGTGATGGCGGCCTGGCTGCCGCGGTAGGGGATGTGCCGCATCTTGATGCCGGCCATGGAGGTGAACAGCGCCCCCGCCAGGTGGTTGACGGCGCCGTTGCCCGACGAGCCGAAGGTCAGCGTGTCGGGCTTTTGCTTGGCCAGCGCCACCAGTTCGGCCACGTTGTTGGCCGGCAGGTCGTTGTTGGCGATCAGGGTGTAGCCGGTGGTGGCGTAGGTGCCAATCGGGGTCAGGTCCTTCTCGGCGTCGAAGCGCAGCTTCTGGTAGAGCGTGCGGTTGATCGCCAGGCTCGACGTGCCCATGAGCAGGGTGTAGCCGTCCGGCTCGCTTTGCACCACGTTCTCGGTGCCGATGTTGGTGCCGGCACCGGGCTTGTTTTCGACCACCACCGACTGGCCCAGTTCGCTCGCCAGCTTGGCGCCCACGCGGCGCGTCACCACGTCGGTGAAGCCACCGGGCGGAAAGGGGGCAATGATCTTGATCGGTTTGGTCGGCCAGGACTGGGCCAGGGTGTGCGCCGGCAAGGCCAGCGCCACCGCGGACAGCGCCATCAGCGCGCGGCGGGACAGTCGGGAATGCGTCAAGGGAGTCTCCTCAGATGGTGAAAGAAAGCGTATCAGTCCAGTCTTATGCCGTACTGTTTGATGAGCGGCGCCCAGCGCGCGGTCTCGCGGGTGATGAGCTCGGCAAACGCGGCGGGTGTGCCACCCACCGGCTCGGTCAGGCCGGCGCGCAGGCGCTCGATGGTGGCCGGCTCGCGCAGGGCGGTGTTGGCGGCGGCGTTCAGTCGCTCGACGATCTCGCGCGGCGTGCCCTTGGGCACGGCCAGGCCGAACCAGGACGAGAAGTCGTAGCCCGGCACGCCGCTTTCGGCCACCGTCGGCACCTGCGGCAATGCCTGCGAGCGCTTGGCCCCGGTGGTGGCCAGCGGCACCAGCTTGCCGGACTTGATGTGCGGCAGCGCCCCCAGGGGAAAGGCCATCACGGTGTCCAGCACACCGCCCAGGGTGTCGACGATGGCCGGTGACCCGCCCTTGTAGGGCACGTGCGTCAGCTCGACCTTGGCCATCACCTCCAGCATCTTGGTGGCGATGTGGTTGGCGCTGCCGTTGCCGGCACTGCCGTAGGTGAACTTGCCGGGCTGCTTGCGCGCCATGGCCAGCAGTTCCGACAGGCTGGTGGCCACGCCGGGCTTGGCGCACAACACCAGGTCGGTGGAGGTCAGCCAGACCACGGGCAGCAAGTTGGCCAAGGAAAAACCGGTGGCGCTGTACAGCACCGGGTTGAAGGCCAGGATGCCCTGGTTGACGAAGGTGACGGTGTAGCCATCGGCCGGCGCCTTCAGGCCGTAGGCCGCGCCAATGTTGCCGGCGGCGCCGGCGCGGTTGTCGATGATCACCGGATGGCCCAGCACCTCCTGCATCTTGGTTTGCAGCAGCCGACACACCACGTCGGCGTCGCCACCCGGCGGTTGCGGCACCACCAGGGTGACGGGCCGCTCGGGAAAGCGCCCTTGCGCAAACACGCGGGGCGCGAGAACCGAGCCGGCCAGACCGGCGGCGGAAACACGCAATAACTGACGACGGTGAAAGTTCATGAAGGCACTCCTGTTTTAAATGCCGCGGGATTTCGGCTGGATTTGAATGGCTGGTTTTTTGTTTTTTATGATCATATAATACATTCAATCCTGAACGCAAGCCGCACTTTCCCCCGCACCCGGAGAACCCATGTCCACGCCTTCCTCGTTTGATCCCATCCCGCTGCCCGGCAGCCCGCTTCGCTACCACGATGTGCGCAGCGCGGTGAACGCCAGCGTGCCCGGCGCCTTCGAGCGCATGCCCTACAGCGCCCGCGTGTTCGCCGAGAACCTGCTGCGCAACAGCTCGGCGCAGCCGGGTTTTGCCGCCATGCTGAACGCCGTCGCCACGCGGCGGCACGACGTGGACTTTCCGTTTCTGCCGGCCCGCGTGGTGCTGCAGGATCTGCTGGGCACGCCCGCCCTGGTCGATCTGGCGGGCATGCGCGATGCGGTGGCCGAGGCCGGGGGCGATCCGTCGCGCGTCAACCCGGTGGTGCCGACGCAGCTGGTGGTGGACCACTCGCTCAACGTCGAGGTGGCCGGCAGCGAGCCCGACGCCATGGTGCGCAACATGGCCATGGAGCAGCGCAAGAACGCCGAGCGCTTTGAGTTCCTGGCCTGGTGCAAGCAGGCGTTTTCGAACCTGGACGTGCTGATGCCCGGCTCCGGCATCCTGCACCAGATCAACATCGAACGCATGTCGCCCGTGGTGCAGGTGCGCGGCGGCGTCGCCTTTCCCGACACCTTGTTTGGCACCGACAGCCACACCACCATGATCGACGCCCTGGGCGTGCTGGGCTGGGGCGTGGGCGGCCTGGAAGCCGAATCCGCCATGCTGGGCCGCGCCAGCTGGATGCGGCTGCCGCCCATCGTGCGCGTCACGCTGCAGGGGCGCGTACAGCCCGGCGTGCTGGCCACCGACGTGGTGCTGAGCTTGACCGAGTTCCTGCGCGGGCAGGGCGTGGTCGGCACCCTCCTCGAATTCCACGGGCCCGGCGCCGCCGAGCTGCCGCTGGCCGACCGCGCCACCATCGCCAACATGGCACCCGAATTCGGCGCCACCGCGGCCATGTTCGCCATCGACGAGCGCACACTGGACTACCTGCGCCTGACCGGTCGCGCCAGCGAGCAGATCGAGCTGGTCGCCGCCTACGCCAAGGCCCAGGGCCTGTGGGCCGACCAGTTCGGTCAGGCCGAATTCGACCGTGAGCTGAGCTTCGACCTGTCCGGCGTCGAGCTGTCGCTGGCTGGCCCGAGCGACCCCCACCAGCGCCGGCCCCTGGCCAGCCTGAAGGCCCAGGGCATCGCCCACGAGCAACCCCAGGTGCCCACCGAAGGTCCGATGCCGGATGGCGCGGTGGTGATCGCGGCCATCACCAGCTGCACCAACACCTCCAACCCGCGCAGCCTGATCGCCGCCGGCCTGCTGGCGCGCAAGGCGGTGGCGCGCGGACTGGTGCGCAAGCCCTGGGTCAAGACTTCGCTGGCGCCCGGCTCGCGCGCGGTCGAGCAGTACCTGCGCGCGGCCGACCTGCTGGAGCCGCTGGCGGCGCTGGGTTTTGGCATCATCGGTTTCGGCTGCACCTCGTGCAACGGCATGTCGGGCCCGCTGCCGCCCGACATCGAGCAGGAGATCCTGCAACGCCAGCTGCTGACCACCGCCGTGCTGTCCGGCAACCGCAACTTCGACGGCCGCATTCACCCGCGGGTCAAGGAGGCCTACCTGGCTTCGCCCGCGCTGGTGGTGGCCTACGCCATCGCCGGCTCGATCCGGGTCGACGTGGCCCATGACCCCCTGGCCACCGACGCCCAGGGCCAGCCGGTGCGCCTGGCCGAGCTGTGGCCCACCGACGCCGAAATCGACCAGCTGCTGCAGGACAGCGTGAAGGCCGAGCAGTTCACCCGCGTCTACGACCCCATCTTCGCGCGCACCGACGAAGCGCGGGCGGCTGGCACGCCGGTGCCGGTGCGCTTTGCCTGGCGCGAGGACAGCACCTACATCCGCCGCCCGCCCTACTGGCAGGAACGCTTCACGGCGCTGGGCGACTTCCAGGGCCTGCGGCCGCTGGCGCTGCTGGGCGACAACATCACCACCGACCACCTGTCGCCCTCCGGCGCCATCCTGCCCGAGAGCGCGGCAGGCGAGTTCCTGATGGCGCGCGGTGTCGCGCCGCAGGACTTCAACTCCTACGGCACGCGCCGGGGCGACCATGTGGTGGCCGTGCGCGCCACCTTTGCCAACCACCGCCTGAAGAACGAGATGGCCGGCCAGGAAGGCTCGCTGGCCCGCGTCGAGCCGGATGGCAAGGTGATGCGCCTGTACGAAGCCGCCGAGACCTATATGGCGCGTCAGCAAGCGCTGATCATCGTCGCCGGCCGCAACTACGGCTCGGGCTCGTCACGCGACTGGGCCGCCAAGGGCGTGCGCCTGGTCGGCGTGCGCGCCGTGCTGTGCGAGAACTTCGAGCGCATCCACCGCAGCAACCTGGTCGGCATGGGCGTGCTGCCGCTGGAATTCGGCCCCGGCACCACGCGCAAGACCCTGGCGCTGGACGGCACCGAAACCTTCGACATCGCCGACTGGCAAGGCGTGCCGGCGCCCGGCGCGCCCCTGACGCTGCGCGTGCGCCGGCAGAATGGCCAGGTGGACGAGACCCAGGTGGTGTGCCGCCTGGACACCGAGGAAGAACGCGAAGTGTTCGCCGCCGGCGGGCTGCTGCCGCGCATGCGCGATGAGTTTCTGCGCGCCGCCTGACCCCACCTGATTGACCTGAACCGCGACCCAAGGACCGCCCATGCGCCCCCAGACCCCCATCCGCGCCACCTACATGCGTGGCGGCACCAGCAAAGGTGTTTTCTTCGCCCAGGCCGACCTGCCCGCCGCCGCCCAGGCGCCCGGCGCAGCGCGCGACCGGCTGATGCTGCGCGTGGTCGGCAGCCCCGACCCCTACGCCAAGCACACCGACGGCATGGGCGGCGCCACCTCCAGCACCAGCAAAGTCGTCATCGTCGGCCCCAGCAACCGGGCGGACTGCGACGTGGACTACCTGTTTGGCGCCGTCGCCATCGAAGACGCGGTGGTGGACTGGAGCGGCAACTGCGGCAACCTGACCACCGCCGTCGGCCCGTTCGCCATCGCCCGCGGGCTGCTTGAGGCGCCGAGCGACGGCATGGCCGTGGTGCGCATCTGGCAGGCCAACATCGGCAAGAAGATCATCGCCCACGTGCCCATGCAGGGCGGTGCCGTGGTCGAGATGGGCGATTTCGAGCTGGACGGGGTGGCCTTTCCGGCGGCCGAGATCGCGCTGGAGTTTCTGGACCCCGGCGCCGACGAGGACGGCGAAGGCGGCGCCATGTTCCCCACCGGCCAGCGCATCGAGACCCTGGAGGTGCCGGGCGAAGGCCAGGTCGAGGTCACGCTGATCAACGCCGGCAACCCCACCATCTTCATCGACGCTGCCGCCTTGGGCCTGACCGGCACCGAGATGCAGGCCGACGTGAACGGCAAGCCCGAGCTGCTGCGCCGCTTCGAGACGCTGCGCGCCACCGCCACCGTGGCCATGGGCCTGGCCGCCAGCGCGCAGGAAGCCACCGAAAAACGCCCCCACACCCCCAAGATCGCCTTTGTGGCGCCACCGGCGGCCTACCAGGCCTCCAGCGGCAAGGCCGTGAGCGCCGGAGATGTGGATCTGGTGGTGCGCATCCTGTCCATGGGCAAGCTGCACCACGCCATGACCGGCACCGGCGCCGTCGCCATCGCCGTGGCCAGCGCGATTCCCGGCACCCTGGTCAGCCGCGTGCTGAAACACGGCCCGCAGGCCCAGGTGCGCTTTGGCCACCCCTCCGGCACGCTCACCGTGGGCGCCGAGGCGGTCGAGCAAGGCGGCGACTGGAGCGTGACCCGCGCCCGCATGAGCCGCAGCGCACGGCGGTTGATGGAGGGGACGGTGTTCGTGCCGGGGGATGTGCTGGCTGCGCGGCAATAAGCCACATCACCACGGGCTGACCTGGCCTCTATTCACTTCTGTTTTTATAGATCCTAGGCCGATGGCTGTAGCCGCGACGGCTTGCTTTACCCCTGCGCCAGGACCCACGCGGACCAGTCGGCATTCATCATCAGGCGCTCTGGCTGCCCGTCCAATGCCAGGGGTTGAGCAGCGCCACGCCGGTGGCCGCGAAGTCCGCGTGGTTGCGCGTCGCCACCGTCAGCCCGTGCACCCAGGCGGTGGCCGCGATCAGGCCATCGCGATAGGGCTTGGGGTCGGGCACGTTCAGGCGCGCGCAGCACAGGGCGATTTCGGTCGTCACCGGCAGCGTGCGCGGCGCCAGCACCGGCAGCACCTGCCCGTCAAACCACTGGCGCAGTGGAGCGGCCTGCGCAGCGTCGCGGCGTTGCAGCAGCAAGAGGCCCTGTTCGATCTCCTGCAAGCTGATCACCGACACATACAAATCACTGGCTTGGACCTGTTCGGCCCAGGCCGCCACGTTCGGGTCAGCCCGCCCGAGCCGGATTTTGCGCATCTCCGACAGGACGTTGGTATCGAGCAAGAAGCTCACGACAGATCCGCGGAACGTGCCAGATCGCGCGACGGCTGCAACACCGCATCCAGTTCATCGGCCACCGGCATGGCCAGCAAATCGGCCACCGCCTGCGGCGGGCCCTGCATGGCCTGGTAGGCGGCATAGCTCATCAACACATGGGCCGGTCGCCCGCGCTCGGTGATGAGGACCGGCTCCGTGGTGGCGCAGTGCCGCAGGGCGCTGGCTTGTTGGTTGAATTCCTTGCTGGTGGCGGTGCGCATGGATCACCTTCGGATTAAAAGTACGTAGGTACGTATTTTAGATACTCCGTCTGCTTCAGGCAACACGCACCCGCACCGCGCAGTACTTGAATTCCGGGATCTTGCCAAACGGATCCAGCGCGGCGTTGGTCAGCAGGTTGGCCGCCGCTTCGCGGTAGGCGAAGGGGA
>JAIUOM010000127.1 GCA_020161215.1 Pseudomonadota bacterium | reverse complement strand
TGGCCGGCCGCAGCCGGGCCGGGCGGGCGCGCCACCGCCACAGCAGCGCCGCCGCACCCAGCGACAGCGGCAGGCTCAGCAGCCCGACCAGCGCCGCCAGCACCGCCACGCCGCTGCCGACGGCCAGCACCAGCGCCGCGTGCGCGGCCACCGCCAAGGCCGCGTACAGCGCCGCCGCGCCGCGCGTGCCCAGGCGCACCACCAGGGTGCGCTTGCCCACCTGGGCATCGGCGGGCGCATCCGGAACGCCGTTGATGAGCAGGATGGCCGCCACCAGCAGTGCCACCGGCACGCCCAGCGCCATCGGCAGGAGGGCAAACTGGTGGCGTTGCACGAAATCGGCGCCGACCACCACCAGCCACCAGGCGCCGGCCACGGCCGGCTCGCCCAGGCCGCGCGTCATCAGCCGCAGCGGCGGCGCCGAATAGGCCCAGGCGATGCCCAGGCCGGCCGCGCCGATGCCCAGCAGGCCGGTGCCGGCGCGCGCCGCCAGCAGCGCGCCGGCCGGCACCAGGGCCAGCAGCAGCGCCCAGGCCCAGCGCCGGGTCTGGGCTTCGCTGACGGCGCCCTGCTGGATCAGGCGCGAGCCGCCCGAAAACGGGTACAGCCCCGCCGTGTTGGCCGCGTCCGCGCCGTTGCGTGCGTCGTGGTAGTCGTTCAGTACGTTGGCGCCGGCGTGGGCCACGCCGGCCAGCAGCAGGGTGGCCAGGGCGGCCGGCCCGTCCAGCGCGGCGCCGCCCGACAGCGCCGTGGCCAGGCCCAGCAGGCTGGCCGACAGGGTGATCAGCACGAAACCCGGCCGCGTCATGCGCCAGTGCAGCGCGGCCTGCTGGCGCCAGCGGGAGCGGACGGGGAGGGTGGGGGCCGGCATGCGGAGATTGTCGCTGGCGCCTTGGCGACGCCAGCGATGGCCTGGTTGCGCAGGTTCGCACGCCGGAACAGTGCGTGAACAGGCCCTAAGATGGCTGGCTCCTTCGCAGGCTGCCTTTTCCCATGTCGGACCCCGAGCTCTCCAAACTGCCCTCGCCCGAGCGCGTGATGATGCGGCGTCGGCTGTGGCAACTGGCCTGGCGCGCGGTGGCGCTGCTGGCCGCGGGGCTGGGCCTGGTCGGGCTGGTGTTGCCGGTGATGCCCACCGTGCCCTTCATGATCCTGGCGGCCTGGGCCGCCAGCAAGGGCTGGCCCGAATTCGAGGCCTGGCTGCTGCGCCACCGCACCTTCGGACCGCCCATCCGCCATTGGCGCGAGCGCGGTGCCGTGCCGCGCCGGGCCAAGTGGATCAGCTCCCTGATGATGGCCAGCAGCGCCGTGGGCATGCAGTGGGTGCCTGGCGTGCCGCTGTGGGCGCGCGTGGCGGTGCCCGCGGTGATGCTGGTGGTGGCGGTCTGGCTGTGGCTGCGCCCCGATGCGTGAAGCGGCGGGGGTGCGAATTCAAGCGCAAGGAACAGGATGCGTGGGCGCCGTCTTGGGCGCATGCTTGAGACCAGCTTCCGTGCCCTGGGGCACAGTTTTTCAAGGATGAACGCCATGTCCAGCTTGTCTTCTGCAATGTCTTCGCCGCGGCCCGCCGCCACGGCACCCGAGCGCGCCGCGCGCACCCTGGCCGATCCGCGTTGGCAGGACGTGCTGCGGCGCAATCCGCAGGCCGATGGTCGGTTTTTTTACAGTGTGCGCAGCACGGGGGTGTTCTGCCGGCCGTCTTGTGCCGCGCGCACCCCCCGGCCAGAGAACGTGGCTTTTCACGCCAATCCGGCCGAGGCGCGCGCCGCCGGTTTTCGCGCCTGCAAGCGCTGCAAGCCCGAGCAGCGGCCGCTGCGTGAGCAAAACGCCACCTTGATCGAGCAGTTGTGCCGCGTCATCGAAAGCGCCGAGCAGCCCCCCAAGCTGCAGGAGTTGGCCGAACAGGCCGGGATGAGCGCGTTCCACCTGCACCGGGTGTTCAAGGCCGTCACGGGCGTCACACCCAAGGCCTATGCCGACGCGCACCGCGCGCGCCGCATGCAGGCCGAGCTGCGGCGTGGCGGCCAGGCGGTCACCGAGGCCATCCACGCCGCCGGTTTCGCGGCCAGCAGCCGCTTTTACGAAGCGGCGCCGGGGCGGCTGGGCATGACGCCGTCGCGCTACAAGGCCGGCGGCGCGCAGACGCGCATCCGCTTCGCCATCGGCGCCTGCTCACTGGGCAGCCTCCTGGTGGCGGCCAGCCCGCTCGGGCTGTGCGCGATCTTGCTGGGCGACGATCCGCAGGCCCTGGTGCGAGATCTGCAGGACCGCTTTCCGAAGGCCGAATTGCTTGGCGGCGATGCCGATTTCGAGGCCTGGATGGCCCAGGTGGTGGGCTTTGTCGACGAACCCTGGCGCGGCCTCGATCTGCCGCTGGACGTGCGTGGCACGGCGTTTCAGCAGCGCGTGTGGCAGGCCTTGCAGCGTGTGCCGCCGGGCACCACGGTGAGTTACGCCGAGGTGGCCGAGCGCATCGGCGCCCCCCGGGCGGTGCGCGCCGTGGCCGGCGCCTGCGCCGCCAACCCCCTGGCGGTGGCCATTCCGTGCCACCGCGTGGTGCGCACCGATGGCGCTGTATCGGGCTACCGCTGGGGCGTGGAGCGCAAGCGCGCCTTGCTGACGTGCGAAGCCGGGCACGGCCACGGCGCGGGCGCTTGAGCGTGGACGTGGCCCATCGCATGGCCGCCCAGGACTGGGCGCGCGTGGACACCGAACTCAACCAGGGCGGTCTGGCGGTGTTGCCCCAGGTGCTGCGCGCCGACGAATGCACCGAACTGGCCGCGCTGTACGCCGATGCCGCGCACTTTCGCAGCCGGGTCGTGATGCAGCGCCACGGCTTTGGCATGGGCGAGTACCAGTACTTTGGCTACCCCCTGCCGCCGCTGCTGGGCGCGCTGCGCGGGGCGCTTTACGAGGCGCTGGTTCCCATCGCCAACGCCTGGCACCAGCGCATGGGTCTGGCGGCGCGGTTTCCGCCCCGGCACGAGGCGTTCTTGCGGCGCTGCCACGCGGCGGGCCAAATCCGGCCCACGCCGCTGCTGGTGCGCTACCAGGCCGGTGACTACAACTGCCTGCACCAGGATTTGTACGGTGAACACGTGTTTCCCCTGCAAGCGGTGTGCCTGCTGGCCCGCCCGGCGGAGGACTTCACCGGCGGCGAACTGGTGCTGACCGAACAACGGCCCCGCATGCAGTCCCGGGTGGAGGTGGTCCCGCTGCGGCAGGGCGACATGGCGCTGATCGCCGTGCACCAGCGCCCGCACACCGGGACGCGGGGCGACTACCGGGTGACCATGCGGCACGGCGTGTCGCGCGTGCGCAGCGGGCAGCGCCACACCCTGGGCATTATTTTTCACGACGCCGCATGACGGACCGGGAAGCGCTCGGCGCGCCACCGCCAGACGCCGTGGCGCGGCTGGTGTTGCCGGCGGGTTTCCGCTGGGACGACGTGCGCGCCTTTCACGGCCGCGACGTGCAAGCCGTCGCCGAGCAGGCCACGGCCGAACATGTGCGCAAGGGGCTGATGTGGCGAGGGCGGCCGGCGTGCCTGATCCTGCGGCGCCGGGGGCGTCGGCTTCAGGCCTGGCTGGACGTGGACGCGGCCCCTGGCCAGGCGTCCGAGGAGGCGGTGCGAGACGGCGCCCTCCGTCTGGCGCGCCACCTGCTGGGCCTGGATCAGCCGATCGAGGCCTTCGAGCGGGCGCACCGCACCCACCCGGCGCTCGGGCCGGTGCTGGCGCGCCAGCGCGGGCTGCGCGTGCCGCAGAGCGCCAGCCTGTTCGAGGCGCTCAGCTGGGCCATCATCGGCCAGCAAATCAGCGTGGCGGCGGCGGTGTCGGTGCGGCGCCGGTTCATTCTTCAGGTCGATGCGCGCCATCCCAGCGGCTTGTGGTGCTACCCCGACGCCGGCCAGGTGGCAAGGCTGACACCCGAGCAACTGCGCGGCTGCGGCTTCTCGCTGGCCAAGGCCGACATCTTGCTGCGCGTGGCCGACGCCGTGGCGGGGGGCGAATTGGCCCTGCCCGCGGTCGGCGAAGCCGCCGCGTTCGACGCCGCGCATCTGGCGGCGGCCCTGGCGCGCATCAAGGGCATTGGCCCCTGGACCGTGCACTACACCTTGCTGCGCGGGGCGGCCCACCTGGACGGCAGCCTGCACGGCGACGTGGTGGTGCGGCGCGGTATCCAGCGGCTCTTGGGGGGCACGGAGCCGGTGACCGAAGCCCAGGCCCAGCAATGGCTGGCCGCCTTCGCGCCCTGGCGCGCGCTGGTGGCCGCGCACCTGTGGGCCAGCCAGTCGAAGGCCGCTTGACGGAGGGCGGGCCGGGTTACCGCAGCGAGGACACGTAGGCCGCCACGGCGCGGATGGTGGCGTCGTCCATCTGCTGGGTGGCGGCGGCCATCAACGGGTCCATGCGGGTGCCGCCGCCTTCGCGGTAGCGCGTGAGCGTGCGCGTGACGTAGGGCATCTGCTGGCCGGCCAGGCGTGCGTAGCTCTCGTTGCCGTGCCCGTCGGCGCCGTGGCAGCGGAAGCACACCTTGTCGTAATAGGACTTGCCCTGCGCCACCAGGGCCGCGTCGGCCGAGGGCTGGGTGGTGACCGGCTGGCGCGAGAAGTACAGCGCGGTGTCGATGCGCTCGTCGGCGCTCATGGCCTTGATCAGGCCTTGCATGAACTCGTTGCGGCGCCGGCCGTCGGCGAACTTGAGCATTTGCCCGAGCACGTAGCGCGGGTTTTGCCCGGCCAGGTTGGGCGTGTCCGGGGTGGTGCTGTTGCCGTTGGCGCCGTGGCAGTTGGCGCAGAAGTTGGACAGCTTGGCACCGCGCTTGAAGGCCGCCTCGCTGAGCGCCGGATCGGCCTCGACGCGGCGCATTTTCTCCAGCAAAGGCACATCTGCCGCGCCATCGGCCTGCGCCAGGGCAGGCGACGATGCCAGGGCGGCCAGCCACAACCCGAATCCGATCCCGAACAGCGATCTCACGGTGGACCTCACGACTTTTTCAAAAAGTAACGGTCCATTGTAGCCAGCCGTGGCGCCGGTTGGGGCGCGACTCAGCCCACGGTATCGGCCACGTCGATCAGGTACATCTGGCGCTCGCCCTGGTGCACCGAATCGATGCAGATCTGGCGTCCGTCGCGGCTCCAGCGCGGGTGCAGGTCGCAGCGGTTTTCCTTGGACAGGGTCGGGTCGGCATAAAAGCTGCCCAGGTCGTGGCGCTGGCCCGTGTCCATGTCGTAGAGAAACAGGATGCGCTCGTGCGTGCCGGCGTCCGGGTAGGTGTCGGACAGCAGCCAGCGCGGGTTGGCCGGCGAGAAGCTCATGTGGCCGTTTTCGGTCAGCACGCCTTCGCCCACCACCCGCACCTGGCCGTGTGGCGCGTCGTCGTACAGGTGGTAATGGATGGCGCCCGCGTGCGGCCCCCAGACGATGATCTGGTGGTCGTTGCGCCACAGCGGGTGCGAGATCTGCCACTCGGACTTTTCGTAGTCGAAAGTGCCGACGGCGGCTGGGTCGAAATCGCCCGCCAACTGCGGCAGCGGGTGATCGGAGCATTCCAGCAGGCGCATATCGCCGCCGTCCGGGTCCATGGTGATCAAGCGGTGCAAGAAGCAGGTTTCGTCCTGCACCCGTTCGGTCCAGCGGTGCAAGAGCAGCACGCGCGAGGACGCCGGGTTGACCTCGATGTGGCTGACCCAGTGGATGGCCTGGTCCATCGAAGCGCGGTGGTGAAAAGCCTTCAGCTGGGCGTAGCTGACCAGCAGGCGCAGCGCGCCGCTGGCCAGTTCCATGCGCCAGATGCCATCGCTGTCCGGGGCCAGCGGCAGCTCGAAGCGGCCGCCGGGTTCGCTGTAGCCGATGGTTTCGTGCGTGACGTACAGGCGCCGGTAGTCGACGCACAGCGCCCATTGGCTGCTGGGGGCCACCACGTACACCGGCGCCGGCAGGGTGCGCACGGCGCCGCTGGCGGCGTCGACGATGGCCGAGCCGAAATTGACATAGGGCCGCCCCTGGCCCGGCGTGCGGATGTTGTGGATGAGCTGCCGGCCGGGCAGGCCGTCCAGCCACTGCAACTGGCTGCCCATCTGCCAGTTCCAGGCGCGGGTGGTGTTCAGGCGCTGAAAGGCCTGGCCGCCCTGCAGGTCGAAGCAGCCGATTTCGGCCTCGGCCTCGGGCGTCAGCCGCACGTCCTTGTAGGGCGTGCGCTGGGCCAGCAGGTAGCGGTCGCCGCGGTCCCAGCTGCTCTTGTTGTAGTAGCCAAAAAAGTGGTGACCGGCGTCGGTGCCCAGCTTGCGCGCCGGCCGCGCCAGCGGGGGGGTGGGGGCGTTCGGCATGGCCATCAGTCGACGTTCAGCTTGCCCTGGGCGATCACCTTGTCCCACTTGGCTTTTTCGGTGGCGATGAAGGTGGCCGCGGCGTCGCGGGTGTTGACCACCGGGGTCATGCCCTGGTCTTCCAGGCCCTTGCGGAACTCGGGCGAGCCGACCACCTTGCGGATGTCGGCGTTGAGCTGGTTGGCGATGGCGTCGGGCACCTTGGCGCCGACGGCGATGGTGGTCCAGGAGGTGGCCTGGAATTCGGGGTAGCCGCTTTCCACGCCGGTGGGCACGTCGGGCAGGGCGGCGATGCGCTGCTTGCCGGTGACGGCCAGCGCCTTCAGCTTGCCGGCCTTGACGTGCGGGATCACGGTGGGCGGGTTCTCGAACATGAGCTGGATCTGCCCGCCCATCAGGTCGTTCAGGGCCGCCGAACTGCCTTTGTAGGGCACGTGGGTGATGGGCGCGCCCGACACCAGCTTGTACAGCTCGCCCATCATGTGCACCGAGGAGCCCACGCCGGCCGAGCCGAAGTTGATCTTGTCCGGTTCGGACTTGGCCAGCGCCGTCAGCTCCTTCAGGTTGGCCACCGGCAGGGCGTTGTGGGCCACCACCACGTGCGGCATTTCGGCCAGCACGGTGACGATCTTCAGATCCCGGCTGGGGTCGTAGGGCAGCTTCTTGTACACGCCGTAGGTGGCGTGCAGACCGATGGAGCCCAGCAGCACGGTGTAGCCGTCGGGCGCGGCGTCGGCCACCGCCTTGCCGCCGATGTGGCCGCCCGCGCCGGGCCGGTTGTCGACGATCACCGACTGGCCGTACAGCCGGCCCAGCGCGTCGGCCAGCATGCGGCCCTGCACGTCGGAGCTGCCGCCGGCCGTGAAGGGCACGACGATCTTGATCGGCTTGTTGGGGTAGGCGGCTTGCGCCAGCGCGGTCGGGGCGGCGATGGCGCCGGCCAGGGCGGCGAGCAGGGCGAAAGCGGTGCGGCGGGTGGGCATGCGGGTCTCCTGGGAAGCAATGCCGCGAATGTAGAAGTCGCCGAGCATTCTGAAAAATGCTTTGTTGTGCATGATTCATGCAAAATTGGTATGGTCTAAAGCATCCCCCATTGCTCTTCATGTCGCGTGGCCTGAACCCCAGACAGATCGAAGCCTTCCGGGCCGTGATGCAGTCCGGCACGGTGACCGCCGCCGCCGAGGTGCTGCACACCACCCAGCCCTCGGTCAGCCGCTTGCTGGCCCAACTGGCCCGCGAGACCCGGCTGACGCTGTTCGACCACCACCAGGCCCGCCTGCGTCCCACGCCCGAGGCGCAGGCCTTGCTGGCCGTGGTGGAGCGCCATTTCGAGGGCATGGACGCCATCGCGCTGCAAATCGCCGCCATCCGGCGTTCGGGCGCCGGTTCCTTGCGCGTGGGCTGCACGCCAGCGCTGGCGCAAAGCGTGCTGCCGCAGGTGGTGCACGCCTTCATCGCCCAGCGCCCCGAGGTGCACCTGAAGCTGGACACCGCCAGCATGACCACCCTGCAGGCGGGCTTGGAGCGCGGCCAGCACGAGCTGGTGCTGACCACGCAGCCGGTGCGCCACGCCGGCCTGGACGCCGAGGTGCTGGCGCGCCGCGACATGGTGGCCGTGCTGCACCCGGGCCACCCCCTGGCGGCGCGTGCGCGCCTGCACGTGCGCGACCTGCAGGGCCAGGTGCTGCTGACCCTGAACGAGAACGACAGCACCTGGCAGCAGCTGCGCCGCGCGCTGCAGCAGCACCAGGTCGAGCCGGCGACGGTGGTGGAGACCAGCTATTCCAGCACCGTCTGCCTGATGGCGCGCGAAGGCACCGGGGTGGGCATCGTCAACCCCTACGTGGCGACGGTGTTCGGGCGCGAGCTGCGGGCGCTGCGCCTGTTGCCGGCCACCCCGGTCGAGGTGGTCATGGCCTTTGCCGGCCAGACCGGGCTGTCGCAGGCGGCGCGGGAGTTCGCGGCCCTGGTGCGCCGCCATTTCGCGGCCTTGCCGGCTGGCGAGCCACCGGCGGCGGCGCCGGTGGCGGCTTGAGGGAAGCGGTTTATAACTTCAAAAAAATAGCTAAAAACCGTTTGTTGACGCCGACTGACGATCAATTTCTCTTGAAATCACCGAAAGCCGCCGTCCGCCCTCACATGCTGCGCCGGTACTGCCCACCGACTTCGAACAGCGCGCTGGTGATCTGGCCCAGCGAGCACACGCGCACGGCGTCCATCAGCACCTCGAACACGTTCTGGTTGTCGATCACGGCCTGCTTCAAACGCGTCAGCTGGGTCGCCGATTCGGCGGCGTGCCGGGTGTGGAAGTCGGCCAGCCGCGTGAGCTGGCTCTGCTTTTCTTCCTCGGTCGAGCGCGCCAGCTCGATGTGCTCGGGCACCGGGTCGCCTTTCGGGTTGCGAAAGGTGTTCACGCCGATGATCGGGTACTCGCCGGTGTGCTTGAGCATCTCGTAGTGCATGCTCTCTTCCTGGATCTTGCTGCGCTGGTAGCCGGTTTCCATGGCGCCCAGCACACCGCCGCGCTCGCTGATGCGTTCGAACTCGCCCAGCACGGCCTCCTCGACCAGCTCGGTCAGCTCCTCGATGACGAAGGCGCCCTGGTTCGGGTTCTCGTTCTTGGCCAGGCCCCATTCGCGGTTGATGATGAGCTGGATCGCCATGGCGCGGCGCACCGACTCCTCGGTGGGTGTGGTGATGGCCTCGTCGAATGCGTTGGTGTGCAGGCTGTTGCAGTTGTCGTAGATGGCGATCAGCGCCTGCAGCGTGGTGCGGATGTCGTTGAACTGGATCTCTTGCGCGTGCAGGCTGCGCCCTGAGGTCTGGATGTGGTACTTCAGCTTCTGGCTGCGTTCGTTGGCGCCGTATTTGTCCTTCATGGCCACGGCCCAGATGCGGCGCGCCACGCGGCCCATCACGGTGTACTCGGGGTCCATGCCGTTGCTGAAGAAAAAGCTCAGGTTGGGCGCGAAGTCGTCGATGTGCATGCCGCGCGCCAAATACGCTTCAACCAGCGTGAAGCCGTTGGACAGCGTGAAGGCCAACTGGCTGATCGGGTTGGCGCCGGCTTCGGCGATGTGGTAGCCGCTGATCGACACCGAGTAGAAGTTGCGCACGTTGTGGTGCACGAAGTACTGGGCGATGTCGCCCATCACCTTCAGGCTGAATTCGGTCGAGAAGATGCAGGTGTTCTGGCCCTGGTCTTCTTTCAGAATATCGGCCTGCACCGTGCCGCGCACGTTCGACAGCGCCCATTCGCGGATTTTCTCGGCTTCGGTGTCGGTGGGCTCGCGGCCGTTGTCGGTCTTGAACTTTTCCAGCTGCTGGTCGATGGCGGCGTTCATGAACATGGCCAGGATCGACGGCGCCGGGCCGTTGATGGTCATGCTGACGCTGGTGGTGGGGTTGCACAGGTCAAAGCCCGAATACAGCACCTTCAGATCGTCCAGCGTGGCGATGGACACGCCCGAGTTGCCGACCTTGCCGTAGATGTCGGGCCGCGGATCGGGGTCGTTGCCGTACAAGGTGACCGAGTCGAACGCGGTGGACAGACGCTTGGCCGGCATGCCTTCGCTGACCAGCTTGAAGCGCCGGTTGGTGCGGAAGGCATCGCCCTCGCCAGCGAACATGCGCGTCGGGTCTTCGCCCTCGCGTTTGAAGGCGAAGGTGCCGGCGGTGTAGGGGTAGCTGCCGGGCACGTTGTCCAGCATCAGCCACTTGAGGATTTCGCCGTGGTCCTCGAACTGCGGCAGCACCACCTTGCGGATGGTCGTGCCGGACAGAGAGCGGGTGGTGAGGGCGGTGCGGATTTCCTTGTCGCGAATCTTCACCACGTACTCGTCGCCCGAATACGCCTCTTGCATGCGCGGCCACTGCTCGATCAGCTTGGCGGCGTCGCGGTCGACCTTGCCCGAGCGCGTCTCGGCCAGGGCCAGCACCGTGGCGCGGGCGCCGTGGTCGCCTTTCTTGCCGGGGTTGTCCTCGGCCAGCATGCGGGCCGATTCGCTCAGTTGCTGCACTTCGCGCACCAGCCGGGCCTGTTGGCGCACGCGCCGCTTGTAGCCGCGCAGGGTGTCGGCGATCTCGGCCAGGTAGCGCACGCGCTGGGGCGGCACCACCGGCGTCTGGTTGGTGCTGTGGCGCACATTCACGGCCGGCAGGCGGCCGTCTTGCACACCCAGGCCCAGCCCGCCCAGGCGGGCTTTCAGCGCCTGGTACAGGGCCGTCACGCCGTCGTCGTTGAAGCGCGCGGCCATGGTGCCGAACACCGGCATGTCCTCGGGCCGCTTGTCGAAGGCCGCGCGGTTGCGCTGCACCTGCTTGGCCACGTCGCGCAGGGCGTCGGCGGCGCCCTTGCGGTCGAACTTGTTGATGGCGACGAACTCGGCGAAGTCCAGCATGTCGATCTTCTCGAGCTGGCTGGCCGCGCCGTACTCGGGGGTCATCACGTACATCGGCACGTCGACCATCGGCACGATGGCGGCGTCGCCCTGGCCGATGCCGGAGGTCTCGACGATCACCAGGTCGAAGCCGGCGGCCTTGCAGGCGGCGATCACGTTCGGCAGCGCGGCGCTGATCTCGCTGCCGGTGTCGCGGGTGGCCAGGCTGCGCATGAAAATCCGCTGCCCCTGCTGCCATGGCCCGGTGGCGTTCATGCGGATGCGGTCGCCCAGCAGCGCGCCGCCGGATTTGCGCCGGCTCGGGTCGATGGAGATCACGGCCACCCGCAGGTGGTCGTCCTGGTCCAGGCGCAGGCGCCGGATCAGCTCGTCCGTCAGGCTCGATTTGCCCGCCCCGCCGGTCCCGGTGATGCCCAGAACCGGTACCTTTTTGGTAGCGGCCGAGGCTTGCACCGCGCCGACCAGCTGCCCATCGGCCTTGTCGTTTTCGAGGGCCGTGATGAGCTGGGCCAGCGCGCGCCAGGCGGCTTCGTCGTGGCCGGTGATGGCCTCGATGGCGGTCGGTGCATGGCCCGACAAATCCTTGTCGCAGCGCATCACCATCTCGCCGATCATGCCGGCCAGGCCCATGCGCTGGCCGTCCTCGGGGCTGTAGATGCGGGTCACGCCGTAGTCCTGCAGCTCGCGGATTTCGGCCGGCACGATCACGCCGCCGCCGCCGCCGAACACCTGCACCTGCGCGCCGCCCCGGGCTTTCAGCAGGTCGACCATGTACTTGAAGTACTCGACGTGGCCGCCCTGGTAGCTGGACACGGCGATGCCCTGCACGTCTTCTTGCAGCGCGGCGGTGACGACTTCATCGACGCTGCGGTTGTGGCCCAGGTGGATCACCTCGGCGCCCATGCCCTGCAGGATGCGGCGCATGATGTTGATGGCCGCGTCGTGCCCGTCGAACAGCGAGGCGGCGGTGACAAAACGCACCTTGTGGGTGGGGCGGTACTCGGCGAGGGCCTTGAATTCGGCGGACAGGTCGGTCATGGCGATTCCTTGGTCTGAAGGCGGAGGCGGGTCATTCGACGACGATGCCGTCGAGTTCGGGTTTTGGGGGGTAGCGCAGAGGCAGCGACTTGAGCTTGTCGCGCACCAGGGTGGCGATCATCAGGTTGCGGTGCGTCTTGCTGTCGGCCGGCACCACCGTCCAGGGCGCCCAGTCGGTGGAGGTGGCGCGCAGCAGCGCGTCGTAGGCCTGCTGGTAGGCCGTCCACTGCTGGCGCACGGTCAAATCGGCGGGGCTGAATTTCCAGCGCGCCTGCGGGTCGTCCAGACGCTTTTGCAGGCGCTCGCGCTGCTCCTCGAAGCCGATGTGCAGCATGAACTTCATCACCACCGTGCCGGTTTCGCTCAGCATGCGCTCGAAGTCGTTGATTTGCGCGCAGCGCTGGCGCGTGCCGGCGGCGTCCAGCGCGCCGTTCACCACCGGCACCAGCACGTCCTCGTAGTGGCTGCGGTTGTGGATCATGATCTCGCCCGCGCGCGGCACCTGGGCGTGGATGCGCCACAGGAAGTCGTGGCTGCGCTCCAGCTCGGTTGGCGCCTGCCAGGCCTGGGTGCGCACGCCCAGCGGGCTGGTTTCGCGGAACACGGCGCGGATGGTGCCGTCCTTGCCGGCGGTGTCCGTGCCCTGCAGCAGGATCAGCAGCTTGAAGCGCCGATCGGCGAAGAGCAGGTTCTGCAGCGTGTCGATCTCGCGCGCCAGCTCGGCCACCCGCGCCTTGTCGGCGTGCTTGTCGCCACCGGACAGCGGCTTGGCGCCAGGGTCGCGGCGTTTCAGCGCGAAGCCCTTGCCACCCACCGGCACGCGCCAGGAGGACAGCGGATCGGCATCGATCTTTCGGGCCATGGTGTCTCCGTTTTTTGGTTTACGTTTACGTAAACGTCACATTATGTGGGCTGGGCGCCAAAAATGCCAGTCCGGCGCTTGCCCCGCAGGGTGGCGCAAGCGTGTCCGACAGCCTCTTTGTACCGGATTTGGCGCTGCCGCGACATACACTGGGCGGTCTCAACTCCGAAGTGCAACACCGCTGATTGATATTGAGAATCAGCGAATACTGATCAGTGAATGGTAGCTGTTTGCTGTTGTTCGATGGCCTGCATGAGTTGCTTGAACCTCTC
>JAIUOM010000126.1 GCA_020161215.1 Pseudomonadota bacterium | reverse complement strand
TGTGGATCACCGGACGAATGCGCCCTTGCTCCAGCCAGGGCCAGACGGTTTGCCGCAGTGCGCGTGCGATGGCGCCCTTGAAGGCCACCGGGCGCGGACGCAGCGTGGAGCCGGTGACCGTGAGGCGCCGGCGCAACACCAGGCCGGCGTTGAATTCGGCCTTGAGGCCACCTTGGACTGCGATGATGACGATACGCCCGTCCTCGGCCAGGCACTCGACCTCGCGCTGCACGTAGTCGCCGGCCACCATGTCCAGCACCACGTCCACGCCCTTGCCGCCGGTCAGCTTCTTGGCTTCCTCGGCGAAATCCTGCGTCTTGTAGTTGATGGCGTGGTCGGCGCCGAGCTTCAGGCACTCGGCGCATTTCTCGTCGCTGCCGGCGGTGACGATCACCGTGGCGCCGGCCGCCTTGCCCATCTGGATGGCGGTCACGCCGATGCCACTGGTACCGCCCTGGATCAACAGCGTCTCGCCGGCCTGCAGGCGGCCGCGATCAAACACGTTGCTCCAAACCGTGAAGAAGGTCTCGGGCAACGAGGCCGCCTCGACGTCGCCAAGGCCTTTGGGCACCGGCAGGCACTGCGGCACCGGAACCACGCAGTACTGCGCGTAGCCACCACCGGCGATCAGGGCGCAAACGCGGTCACCGACCTTCAGGCCGGCGGCCGCCAAGGCCTCGGCGTCGCCGGACTCGATGACACCGGCCACTTCCAAGCCCGGCAAATCGGAGGCACCCGGCGGCACGGGGTAGTTGCCCATGCGCTGCAGCACGTCGGGGCGGTTCACGCCCGAGGCGCTGACGCGGACCAGCGCCTCGCCGGCGCCAGCGACCGGCGTGGGCCGCTCGGCTGGCACCAGCACCTCGGGGGCGCCGTATTCGCGGATTTCAATGCATTTCATGGTCAAAACCGCCGGAAGCCGGCGTCCATCAATCCAGATTAGCTATTCAAATAATAGCAATCACTGCTGCTGTTGATCGGCGTCGCCGGCGTCCGACACCGGCGCCACGCGCTGCTCTCGGTCGGCGCGCGGCGGGCGATCACCACGGTCTTCGCGCAGGGGGCGGTCACCCCGATCCTCACGGTACGAACGCTCGCCGCGCTCCTCGCGGGGCGGGCGGTCGCCACGGTCCTCACGGGCCGGGCGCTCCAGCAGCGCCTTCATGGACAGCTTGATGCGGCCCTTCTCGTCGGTCTCCAGCACCTTGACCTTGACCACCTGGCCTTCTTGCAGGTAGTCGGACACCTTCTCGACGCGCTCGTGGGCGATCTGGCTGATGTGCAGCAGGCCGTCCTTGCCGGGCAGGATGTTGACCAGGGCGCCAAAGTCCAGCAGCTTGGTGATCGGGCCTTCGTAGACCTTGCCGATCTCGGCTTCGGCCGTGATGGCCTCGATGCGGCGCTTGGCGTCGTCGGCCTTGGCCGCGTCGTTGCTGGCGATGGTGATGGTGCCGTCTTCGCCGATGTCGATGGTGGTGCCGGTCTCTTCCGTCAGCTGACGGATGGTGGAGCCGCCCTTGCCGATCACGTCGCGGATCTTCTCGGGGTTGATCTTCATCGTGTAGAGCTTGGGCGCCCAGGAGCTGATCTCGGCCTTGGCCTCGCCCATGGCGTCCTGCATCTTGCCCAGGATGTGCATGCGCGCTTCCTTGGCCTGCGCCAGGGCGACCTGCATGATTTCCTTGGTGATGCCCTGGATCTTGATGTCCATCTGCAGCGCGGTGATGCCGTTGGTGGTGCCGGCCACCTTGAAGTCCATGTCGCCCAGATGGTCCTCGTCGCCCAGGATGTCGGTCAGCACCGCGAAGCGGTTGTCTTCCTTGATCAGGCCCATGGCAATGCCGGCCACGTGCGCCTTCATGGGCACGCCGGCGTCCATCATCGACAGGCAGCCGCCGCACACCGACGCCATCGAGCTGGAGCCATTGGATTCGGTGATCTCCGAGACCACGCGGATGGTGTAGGGGAACTCGTCCTTGGCCGGCAGCAGCGGGATCAACGCGCGCTTGGCCAGGCGGCCGTGGCCGACTTCGCGGCGCTTGGTCGTGCCCATGCGGCCGGCTTCACCGGTGGCGAAGGGGGGCATGTTGTAGTGGAACAGGAAGCGGTCCTCGAACTCGCCGGCCAGCGCGTCGATGCGCTGTGCGTCGCGCTCGGTGCCCAGGGTGGTGACCACTAGGGCCTGCGTCTCGCCGCGCGTGAACAGCGCCGAGCCGTGGGTGCGCGGCAGCACCGAGTTGCGGATTTCGATCGGGCGCACGGTGCGCGTGTCGCGGCCGTCGATGCGCGGCTCGCCGGCCAGGATCTGGCTGCGCACGATGCGCGCCTCGATCTCGAACAGCAGGTTGTCGAGTTTGACCGGGTCGAACGCCACGGCGTCGTCCGTCAGCGACTGCTTGACGGCGGCAGCCGCTTCGCGCAGCGCCTGGGTGCGGGCTTGCTTGCTGCGAATTTGATAGGCCTCGCGCAGCTTGGGCTCGGCCAGCGCGCCCACCTTCTCGATGAAGGGCTCGTTCTTGACCTCGGGTGCCCAGGTGCCGTTCTCGGCCCACAGCGGCTTGCCGGCTTCGCGCACCAGCTCATGGATGGCGTTGA
Source organism: Pseudomonadota bacterium (assembly GCA_020161215.1). GTDB lineage: Bacteria > Pseudomonadota > Gammaproteobacteria > Burkholderiales > Burkholderiaceae_C > Ottowia. Next base: position 10,357 of record JAIUOM010000126.1, on the reverse strand, counting down.
TGGCGAGCTTGCCCTGCTCGTGGCCAAACACCACGGCACCCAGCATCACGTCCTCGGACAGCTGGTAGGCCTCGGATTCGACCATCAGCACCGCCGATTCGGTGCCGGCCACCACCAGGTCCAGCTGGCTGTTCTTGCGCGCCGTGGGACCAGGGTTGAGCACGTATTCGCCGTTCACGTAGCCCACGCGCGACGCGCCAATGGGGCCATTGAACGGGATACCGCTGATCGATAGCGCCGCGCTCACGCCGATCATGGCGGCGATGTCGGCGTCCACCTCGGGGTTCAGCGACAGGGTATGGATGACCACGTGCACTTCGTTGAAGAAGCCATCGGGAAACAGCGGGCGGATCGGGCGGTCGATCAGGCGGCTGGTCAGCGTTTCCAGCTCGCTGGGCTTGGCCTCGCGCTTGAAGAAGCTGCCCGGGATCTTGCCGGCGGCGTAGGTCTTCTCGATGTAGTCGACGGTGAGCGGGAAGAAATCCTGCCCCGGCTTGGGGTTCTTGCTGGCGGCCACGGTGGCCAGCACCACGGTACCGTCGATGCTGACCAGCACGGCGCCGGAGGCCTGACGGGCGATTTCGCCGGTTTCCAGGACGACGGTCTTGTCGCCCCACTGGAAGGACTTGGTGACTTTGTTGAAGAGGCTCATGTTAGCTCCTGTTTTTCTGGCTTGATCCGCCGTTGAGACGGACGGTGGAGCCGGTTTTATTCAGAAACACGATGCCATTCCATGAACCGCCGGCACTTTGGCCCGGCCGCTGATGGAATGACACAGCTTCGCTCTGAATCCGCACTCCGGTACGAAAAAAGACAAAAACGCCTGAGCCTTGGTGAGGCATCAGGCGTTCGTCATGGTCATGCACTTACTTGCGCAGACCCAGCTTGGCGATCAGGGCCAGGTAGCGGTCGGCGTCCTTGGCCTTGAGGTAGTCCAGCAACTTGCGGCGGCGGCTGACCATGCGCAGCAGGCCGCGGCGACCGTGGTGGTCCTTGGCGTGTTGCTTGAAATGGGGGGTCAGTTCGTTGATGCGGGCGGTGAGAATACCGACCTGCACTTCGGGGCTACCGGTGTCGCCCGCGGCGCGCGCGTTGTCCTTGACCACGGCGGCCTTGTTCTCCTTGGAGATCATGCTGATTTTCCTAATCGTTCCAAATGATTTGACTTGCGTGGCGTGCCGGAACTGCGCGCCACGTGCTGTTTCGCAAAGTGCAAAACCTGTGGATTATAGCCCGCCAAGCCTGCGCCGGCCAGCCGCGCCCAGCAACGGGCCCTGGCGCGGGAAATACGTCACGCGCATCAACTCGGCGAGGGACGCCCCGGCTTGACGACTGGGCGGCCAGGCCCTCCAATCACCGGCGAACCACGCCACACATCTTCGGAGTTCCCCATGACCCGTCTTGCCCGCCCCCTGCTGACCTCGCTCTGCGCCCTGTGCCTCATGGTCGCCGCGCTGCCGTCCGACGCCGCCTCGCGCGGCAAGAAATCCAAGGACACCGGCCCCAAGGTCACCTACGCCGACGGCCGCAGCGGCGCCGAGCGCCAGCGCAGCGAAGACGCCCGCCTGACCCGTGAATGCAAGGGCCGGCCCAATGCTGGCGCCTGCCTGGGGTACGCGCGCTGAGCCGCCATTCACTTCCAATTCAATAGCAATCCAGGAAGAACTGGCGCCGACATACGCCGGTTTTTATACCGATGGCAGTTGCCGTCACCGACGTCCTCCGGTGGCGGCGGTCAGCACCGCCAACAGCACCAGCGCGCAACCGCCCATCTGCCAGACCGACACCCGCTCGCCGAGCACCGCGGCCGACAGCACCAGGGCCGTGACGGGCATCACCGCCGTCGTCAGCGAGGCTTGGGCGCCGGCCAGCCGCTGCGCGCCGGCAAACCACAACCAGAAGCCCAGCACCCCCGGCACCAGGGCGTAGTACACGGTGGCCGCCAGCGCCACGGGCGGCAGCGGCTGGCGCCAGGCTTGCTCCCACAACGCCGGCACCAGGCAGGCCAGCAGGCCCAGCGTGCTCATGGTGGCGGACAGCGCCAGGGGCGGCACCGGCACGCGCAGCCGCTTGTTGACCAGGATGAACGTCGCCTCGCACGCCACCGCGCCCAGCACCAGCGCATGGCCGAGCAGCGCGCTGGCGCCCTGGCCGCGCACGGCGGCGCGGGCCTCGGGCAAGGTGACGGCCAGCACGCCGGCCGTGGCCAAGGCGATGCTCAGCAGCAAGGCCCGGCCCGGCCGTTCGCCCAGCGCCAGCACCGCGAACAGCGCCGCCACCGCCGGCAGCGTGCCGGCCACCACCCCGGCGTCGGCCGCCGGTGCGTAGCGCGTGCCCAGGATCAGCAGCACGGTGTAACCCACGCTGCCGGCCACCGCTTGCGCCAGCAGCAACAGGCCATCGCGCCGGTCGGGCCGTGGCCAGGGCGTGCGCGCCAGCCGCATCAGGACCCACAGCACCGGTGCGGCCACGGCAAAACGCAACCCGGTGGCGGTGAAAGGCGGCAGACCGGCGGCGATCAGGCGGCTGGCCACCACCGTGCTGCCCACGGTGGCCATGGCCGCGGCGCACAAAGCCATGCCCAGCCAGCGCTCGGAAGAGGGGCGACCGGTCATGTGGCGGTGAAAAAAGCACTCAACATGCCCTCAGCATGATCGCCGCCGAAACAACGGTCTTGAACGAAATTGCGCAGCGGCCGCCGCCCTTGTGCCATGTCTGCACCTGAAAAGGCCGCGGAGCAGGCCAACCCAGGGGCCGCTGCGCACGGCCGCCCCGAAGCGGCCGGCCCGCCCCCTGGGGGGAGGCGCCGCAGGCGCTTCGGGGGGTTACCTTCTCGCCGCCACGTACTGCCCAGGCGTGTAACCGCGAAAGCGCCGAAATGCGCGCGTCATGTGGCTCTGGTCGGCAAAGCCACTGGCCGTGGCCGCTTCGGCCAAGGGCAGGCCGCACGCCAACGCGGCCTCGGCACGCGCCAGCCGCTGCTGCTGCGCCCAGGCGTGGGGCGGCAGGCCAAAGGCGGCCGTGAACGCACGCAGAAATTGGTAGCGGCTCATGCCCCCCGGGCGCGCCAGCTCGGCCAGGCTGGCAGGCGGCGCGGCATCGTCGGCCAGACGCTCGCGCGCCTGCCGCAAGGCAGCCGACACACCTCGCGCCACCGGTTCGCGCGCGATGGCCGTGCTGGGCGCGTGCCGCAGCAGCAGCTCAAGCTGCTCTTGCACCGCCAAGGCGTCGCCGCCGCGCGCCTCGGTGTCGAACAAGGCGTTGAAGCGGCGCACCAGGCCCGGATCGCGCAGCACCGGTTGCGTCCATTCCGGCGCCGCGCGCTCCGGGCCCCACAGCGCCGCATCCAGGTACACCATGCGCCAGCGCCGCTTGGCGCCTTGCAGCGGCACGCCATCGTGCACCTCGCCAGGGTTGACGGTGATGACCTCGCCTTGCAGCGCCTGCACCGGTCCGCGCCCGCTGGCCGAGGTCTGACCGCCGCTGTCGATGACGCCGATGCCGTGCGCGACGTGGCTGTGGCGCGCGAAGTGCCGGCGGGTGTGCGCGGTCACCAAGGTCAGGCCGACCAGCGCGCTGGCGCGGACCAGGAACTCGGGACCCGCCAGGCTCACCCTGCCCGCCCCGCCAACCAGCTCACCAGCCGCGCCACCCCTTGCTCCAACCGAGCCAGGTCTTTGGACGCGAAGCACCAGCGCAACCAGCCTTCGGCCTCGGGCGCGAAGGCGCTGCCGGGCGCCAGGCCCAGCCCGGCCTCCACCACCAGGTGTTTGGCCAACGCCAAGGAATCGGCATGCCCGTCGAGGCGCAAAAAAGCGTACATGCCGCCGGGCGCCGGACTGGCGTGCACGCCAGGCACACTGCGCAGCAGCTCGGCCAGGGTGTCGCGGCCGGCCCTAAGGTGCGCCACCACGCGCGGTGTGATGGCCTCGGTCTGCTCCAGCGCCACCAGAGCGGCGCGCTGCACGAACACCGGCGCGCAAGAGGTGTTGAATTCCAGCAGCTTGCCGACCTGCGGTGTCATGGTCGGCGGCATCACCAGGTAGCCCAGCCGCCAACCGGTCATCAAAAAGGCTTTCGAGAAGCTCTGCACCACCACCAACCGGTCGTCCGGCTCGGCCAGATCGAGAAAACTGCTGGCCGCCCCGCTGCCGGTATCACCACGGTAGTACAGCCGCTCGTACACCTCGTCCGCCAGAATCCAGGTGCCGTTGCGGCGGCAATGCGCCAGGATGGCGGCCTGCTCGGCGCGCGTCAGCGTCCAGCCCGTGGGATTGTTGGGCGAGTTGACGACCAACAGCCGCGTGGCCGGGGTCAAGGCAGCCAACAGCGCGTCCAGATCCAGCCGCCAGGCGCCCGTGGCATCCGGCACCAGCGACACGCGGTGCAAATCAGCGCCCAGAATGCGCGGCTGCGCCGTCAGGTTCGGCCACACGGGCGTCACGGCCACCACCCGGTCACCCGGATCGATCAACGCTTGCATGGCCACCATCAGCGCGCTGACGCCGCCCGAGGTGATGGCCAGGCGGTCCACACCCAGCGCGCCATGCAGGCGCCGGGTGTAGGCCGCCACCGCTTCGCGCAGCTCCGGCAGGCCCAGGTTGTGCGAGTAAAACGTCTCACCGCCCTGCAGCGAGGCGATGCCGGCGGCGCGCACCCCTTCGGGCGTGACTTCGTCGCTCTCGCCGAACCAGAACGGCAGCACGTCGGTGCGGCCCAAGCCGGCGTTGGCCACCTCGCGGATCTGCGAGGCTTCGAGGTTCAGGACGGCTTGGCGCATGGTCGGTCAACGGGCTTGTGCGGCCAGATGGCCGGGCAGGCAGCGATGGTAGCCGAGGTGAGTATTGCTTCTGTTTTTATAGCTTGTCAGGCAGCACCCACAAACCACAAGGCCGTATTTTTCTCAGAACCGCACAACGGAAAACACCCGACCAGGAGGCCGGGTGTTCTTTCCGCTCGCGCCGCGGGATCAGCCCACGCGCACCGGCACGAAGATCTGCGCGCCCTGGCGCTGGATCAACAGCGCCACCGACTTGTCGGCCTTGGCGACGATGCCACGCACCTGTTCGACATCCTTCACCGGCTGGCCATTGACCGAGACGATCACGTCGCCGGGCTGCACCCCGGCGCGCGCCGCCGCGCCCGCGGCCTGCTCGACCACCAGGCCGCCGTCCAGTTTGGCCTGGCCTTTCTCCTGCGGCTGCAGCGGCCGCAGCGCCAGGCCCAGCTTGCCCTTGCCGGCATCGCCCGCGTCGGCCACCTTCACGGCTTTGCCGCTGGCGCCGCCCAGTTCGGCCGACAGCTGCTCGCTCTTGCCCTGGCGCCACAGGTCCAGGCGCACGCGCTCGCCCGGCCGGGCCATGCCGATCAGCGCTGGCAGATCGCCCGAAGCCACGATGGGCTGACCGTTCAGCTGGGTGATCACGTCGCCGGGCTTCAGGCCGGCCTTGTCGGCCGGGCCGCCCTGCTCCACCTGGGAGACCAGCGCGCCCTCGGGCCTGGGCAGCTTGAACGAGTCGGCGAACGACTGGTTCACCTCCTGCACCACCACGCCCAGCCGGGCGTGCTCGACCTTGCCGTGCGCCACGATCTGGTCCTTCACGTGCAGCGCGAGCTCGATCGGAATGGCGAACGACACGCCCTGGTAGCCACCGGTGCGGCTGTAGATTTGCGAATTGATGCCCACCACCTCGCCGCGCGTGTTGAACAGCGGCCCGCCCGAATTGCCCGGGTTCACCGCCACATCGGTCTGGATGAAGGGCACCATGCTCTCGTCGGGCAGCGAGCGACCCTTGGCGCTGACCACGCCGGCCGTGACGCTGTTCTCAAAACCGAAGGGCGAGCCGATGGCCAGCACCCACTCGCCCACGTTGAGCGCCTTGGATTGGCCCAGCGGCACGGTGGGCAAGCCCTTGGCGTCGATCTGGATCACCGCCACGTCGGTTTTGTCGTCCTGGCCCAGCACCTTGGCCTTGAACTCGCGCCGGTCGGTCAACTTCACCGTCACCTCGTCGGCGCCGCGCACCACGTGGGCATTGGTCAGAATCAAGCCGTCCGCGGAGACGATGAAGCCCGAGCCGGCGCCACGCACCAGTGCGCCACCGCCGTGGCCGCCCTGCCCGGGCGCGCCGCCAAACGCGCCGGGCGGAAAGCCGAAGCGGCGCAGAAAATCCTGCATCTCGGGCGGCACGCCGGCCTGCGGGCTGGCGTCTTCGTCGTCTGCGTCCTCGGCGCCGGCGCGCGCCGCCTTGCGCGTGCCGCTGACGGTGATGTTGACCACCGCCGGGCCGTACTGGTTGGTGATGGCGCTGAAGTTGGGCAGCCCCGCGGTCGCGCCCATGCCGGCCGGCGCCGCCTGCGCCACCACCGCCTGGGCGTGCGCGGCCGAGGGCAGGTGCTGCACGGCGGCCACGCCCGCGCCCCCCATCACACCGGCCGCGATCAGGGCGGCCACCAGTTTTTTCGATTTCAGTTGCACCGTGTTCATCTCATAGTCCTTTCGTCAGAGTCCGCCGCGAAAGGCGGGATGACGTGAATGTGGCGATGAACACTTAGACGGGACTTAGGCCGCTGATCGGCGGCCTTGTGGTCAACAGAATCACCCCGAACGGAACCGCGAACGGGCGGACGGCAGGCCGCGAAGCCGTTGCTGCGCTCGCCGTGGTCGGCTGGGCATCGGTTGCTGCCACGGCAACCTGGATCAAACCCGAGGGAAATACGGTGTCCGGCTTGGCATCCGGTGATCTACGAATCGCGTGGCTTCGATTCGCGCCACCGGGAGAGCGGCGGCGTGAAGGTCGCCCAGTAGCGCACAGGAGACCATGCCGCAGAAATCCACAAGGAGCCATCGGGCCAGCGTTGCGGCGGCGACCAGGAGGGGCGACCGCTTGCCGATTGGAATTTCATCCCAGGCGCGCCCCTGAGACGAAACAAGGACCCGAAGGTCCTTGTTTTTACTGGCATTTTTTGGGGTGGCTGATGGGGCTCGAACCCACGACAACCAGAATCACAATCTGGGACTCTACCAACTGAGCTACAGCCACCGCGAATTGCGAATTATAGCCCGGTTCGTCCCCCGACCAGCCCAACCAGGCGCGGCAGGGCCGCCTGCGCGTTGTCGGTGGTGATGGCGGCCCATTCGTCCACCGCCACGCCGCGCAGCCTGGCCACCTCGGCGGCGATGCGCGGCAGCTCGCCCGGCTCGTTGCGCCCCTGCGCTCGCCCCGCGGCGCGCTGCTCGGCCGTGGCGTAGAGCCAATGCGGCGGAATATCGGGCGCATCGGTCTCCATCACGATGGCATCTGGCGGCAGTTCGGCCGCCAGCGCGCGCAGGCGTGTGGCGCGCTCGTAGGTCACCGCGCCACCAAAGCCGAGCTTGAACCCCATGGACAGGAAGGCGTCGGCCTGCTGCCGGCTGCCGTTGAAGGCGTGGGCAATGCCGCCGGAAACCTCGATCTCGCGCAGACCCTTGAGCACCTGGTCCACCGAGCGCCGCACGTGCAGAATCACCGGCAAACCATGCCGGCGCGCCAGTTTGAGCTGTTCGCGGTAGAAGAACTCCTGCCGTTCACGCAGGGCGCCCGGCGCCGCCAACTCGGGCACGAAATAATCCAGCCCGATCTCGCCGACAGCCACCAGGCGCGGATCGTCGGCGTGCACCGCCAGCGCCGCGGCCAGCAGCGCCAGCGCATCGTCCGGGCTGGCCACCACGTACATCGGGTGCACGCCCAGCGCGTAGGCGTCGCCATGTTCGTGCGCCAGGGTGCGCACAGTCTCGAAGGCCCGCGGCCACACCGCCGGGACAACACACAACGCCACTCCCGCCGCCGCGGCCCGCGCGCGCACGGTGGGCCTGTCGGACAGGAATTCGCCCGCGTCCAGGTGGCAGTGGGTGTCGATCCAGGTGCGCATGGATCCATCATGCCCGAGCCAGGCAAAACCCACGCCGTCTCGCACCGAAACACGAACCGTGATACCGTGGCATTTCTGGTAGTCACGACGTACAGGTGGTCCGCATGCGCCGAACCGCACTCTATAGCCGCTCCCATGCCGCAGCCCGCGCCGAGCTGCAGGACGCTGGCGTGGCCGCTGCCGCGCCGGCAAGCGAACCGGAAACCTCGCCCGGGGCGACGGCCCCGCCGAGGCGCCGGCTGCGTCAGCGCCTGGGCATGGCCTTGCGCCACCCGGCCGCGCTGTGGGCCATGATCGGCGTGTTGGGCGTCGCGCTGGCCCTGAGCCACGCGCGCTGGACGGCGCTGGCGCCCCGCACCCTGACGCAGGACGACATCGACGCCGCCGTGCTGCACACCTTCCAGAACAAGGTGATGCCCTCGCAAGCCAGCCGGGCCGCGGCGACCGTGGCGCCGTCCATCGTGCGGGTCGATGGCACCTTCGAGGGCAAGAAGGACAAAAAGGGGCAGACCGAGCTGGGCCGTGGCGTGGGCACCGGGGTGGTGATCATCGACAACGGCACCATCCTCACCAATTTGCACGTGGTGGACGGCGCGGCGGACATCACCGTCACCTTCGCCGATGGGCTGGAAAGCTCGGCCTACGTCATGAACGTGCAGCCCGAGAACGACCTGGCCGTGCTGCGTGCCCGCAAGATTCCCGACGATTTACAGGCCGCCACCATGCGCTCGACCGGTGATTTGATGCCTGGCGACCAGGTGGCGGCCATCGGCTTTCCGTTCGGCATCGGGCCGTCGACCTCGGCCGGGGTGATTTCAGGCCTGCACCGCAGCTTTCGCTCGCCCGAGGGCGGCCAGATCATGGCCAACCTGATCCAGTTCGACGCGGCGGCGAATCCGGGCAACTCGGGCGGACCGCTGATCACCATGGACGGGCAAGTGGTCGGCATCGTCACGGCCATCCTCAATCCCACGCCGGCGCGCACCTTCCTGGGCATTGGCTTCGCGGTGCCCATCGAGAACGCCGCAGCCGCCGCAGGGCAACCCCCGTTCTGATTTTTGGAGCTTTTCGCATGCAGCACGACAGCGACCCTCGTTTCGCCCAAAACCCCGACACCGCCGCCCTGATGGAGCAGATCCTCTACGAGGTCAAGCGCGTGGTGGTCGGGCAAGACCGCTTCCTCGAACGGGTGATGGTGGCGCTGCTGGCGGGCGGCCACCTGCTGGTCGAAGGCGTGCCGGGCCTGGCCAAGACGCTGACGGTGAAGACCCTGGCGAATGCGCTGCAGGGCCAGTTCAAGCGCATCCAGTTCACACCCGACCTGGTGCCCGCGGATCTGATCGGCACGCGCGTCTACAACCAGAAAACGGGCGACTTCAGCACCGCGCTGGGCCCCGTGTTCACCCACCTGCTGCTGGCCGACGAAATCAACCGTGCGCCGGCCAAGGTACAGAGCGCGCTGCTGGAGGTGATGCAGGAGCGCCAGGTCACCATCGCCGGGCACACGCACTTCGTGCCCGAGCCTTTTCTGGTGATGGCCACCCAGAACCCGATCGAGACCGAAGGCACCTACCCCCTGCCCGAGGCCCAGGTGGACCGCTTCATGATGAAGGTGCTGGTGGGCTACCCCACGGACGAGGAAGAATTCGTCATCGCCCAACGCGTCACCGGACCGCGCATCGACATCAACCCCGTCGCCAGCATGGAACAGTTGGCCGCGCTGCAGCGCGAATGCCGGCAGGTGTACGTCGATCCATCGCTGGTGCAGTACGCCGTCAAGCTGGTGTCGGCCACGCGCGCGCCAGCCAACGCCGGCCTGAAGGAGCTGGCCCCCATGCTGAGCTTCGGCGCCAGCCCGCGCGCCACCATCGGCCTGATTGAGGGCGCCCGGGCGCTGGCCATGATGCGCGGGCGCACCTACGCCCTGCCCGAGGACATGGGCGATCTGGTGCACGACGTGCTGCGCCACCGCCTGGTGCTGTCCTACGAGGCGCTGTCCGAGGGACTGTCGGCCGACCAGATTCTGATGCAGGTGATGGCCAAGGTGACGGCACCGCCGCGCCCCCTGCAGCACGAGAAGATCGCCGCGTGATGAGCTGGCTGCGACGCGCCAAACCGGCGGCCCCCCACGCGGCCCCCTTGCCCACCGCCCCCGGTACCGGCGCGGTGGCCTCGCATGGGCGGGCCGAGCAATTGCTGCGCCGGCTCGAATGGACGGTGCTCCGGCGCCTGGACGGCCTGCTGATGGGCGACTACCGCACCCTGATGCGCGGCGCCGGGCTGGATCTGGCCGACCTGCGCGAATACCAGGTGCACGACGACGTGCGCCACATCGACTGGAACGTGACGGCCCGCATGCAGAGCCCCTACGTGCGGGTGTTCACCGAAGACCGCGAGATGGCCGCCTGGTTCCTGCTGGATCTCAGCCCGTCGATGGATTTCGGCT
>JAIUOM010000125.1 GCA_020161215.1 Pseudomonadota bacterium | reverse complement strand
GGTGATGTGGGTCTCGGTGCCGGCGAGCAGGCCGACGGCATAGAACGCCGGGATCGCCAGACCGGAGTAGAAGAACAGCCACGGCATGTTGAATTTGCTCTCGGTCCGCAGCCGGGACCGAATGGCGCGGAAGATGATGATGATCCACAAGAACAGCCCGACCACCAGCAGGAACTGCCAGAACTTCGGCAGGTCGAGGTACTCCCACTGCTGGTCGGCCAGGATCGAGCCCTTCGCCCACGGGACGCCGAAGGTGCTCAGCGCCGTCCCGGTCAAGGTGCCGGCGACCACGATCGCCAGCGCCCCCAGCAGGCCGGTGGCCAGCCAGGACTGCCTCCTGGGCTCGCGGCCGGAGATGATCGGCGCCAGGAAGATGCCAGCGGCGAGGAAGGAGGCCGCGGTCCAGAAGAGCGAGAGCTGGACATGCCAGGTGCGGGCCAGGTTGAACGGCAGCACCCGCGCCAGGTCGAAGCCGAAGAAGCTGCCCAGGTCCGCCCGATAGTGCTCGATGGCGGCACCGAGGGTGGCCTGGATCAAGAAGAGCACCGAGACCACCAGGAAGAACCAGCCGGTGACCCGCTGGGACGGGGTGATCGCCACCTCGCCCGGCTGCAGGAAGGACAGTGTCGGTGCCTCGTTGCCGTGCCAGCCGATCTTGCGGCTCCACCGTCCATAGAGGGCGAACAGCGCCCCCAGCCCGGCGAGCAGTGCCACCAGCGACATCGCCGACCAGACCAGGATGTCGGCGCTAGGCGTGTTGCCGACCCGGCTCTCCGAGGGCCAGTTGTTGGTGTAGGAGTAGCTGTGACCAGGGCGTTCGGCCGCCGCTGCCCAGGCGGTCCAGGCGAAGAACGCGGTGACGTCGTGGATCTCGGCCGGGTCCGTCATCATCTGCGGGATCAGGCCGTATTTGGTGGAGTCCTCGCCGAACACCGTGGCGTAGTGCCTGGTCAGCTTGTCGAAGGCCGCGGCCTGCTCCGGGGTGAAGACCAGGACGCCGCTGGGCTCGTCGAAGCGGTTGGTCCGCAGCATGGTTCTGACCTCGGCCGCGGCATCGTTTGCGCCTTGGTTGCGGAGCTGCTCGGTGATGTCCTCGCTGGACAGTCGCAGATATTCCGCCGTGTAGTCGGGCCCGAGGTAGCCACCATGGCCCAACACCGACCCGTACTCCTGCAGGCCACGGCGCAGGAAGATCGCCTGCCCGTTGGTGACCTCCTCGCCGGTGAAGACGGTCGTGCCGTCCTCGGTGACCACCTTCGCCGGGAGCGGCATCCCGTCGGTGTAGGTCCGGTAGGCGAGGATGCCCATCACCAGGAAGCCGAACACCAGGACCAGGGCGACACCTTGCACCCAGGCCTTGGAGATCACGATGCTGGCGCGCTCTGCCATGTCGCCCCTTCCAGTCGCGGAGAGGTCCAGTTGGGCACATCGCGGCGGCGCGTGCCGGGCTGCGTTCGGGCGATCTGGTGCTGCGCATGGGCAGCATGCCGGTCAACGACGGGCAGCAACTGCGCGAGATGATCCGCGCCACCGCTCAGCAGGGCCGGCCACCGGCGCTGGCCTGGCAGATCGAGCGCGCCGGCCAGAGCCTGTCGATCGAGGTGCGGCCAGACGTACGGGAAGAGGGTGGCCAGACGGTCGGGCGGATCGGTGCCTACGTTGGCGCGGCGCCGGAGATGGTCAAGGTCAGCAAGGGGCCGCTGCAGGGCCTGTGGGCGGGTGCCGAACGGGTGTGGGAAGTGTCCGCCCTGTCGCTGAAGTTGCTCGGGCGCATGCTGATGGGCGAGCTGTCCCTGAAGAACCTGAGCGGGCCGATCGCCATCGCCGACTACGCCGGCAAGTCCGCCGCCATGGGCTTGACCTACTACCTGGGCTTCCTGGCGTTCATCAGTGTCAGCCTGGGCGTGTTGAACCTGCTGCCGGTGCCGGTCCTCGATGGGGGGCACCTGATGTATTATCTTTGGGAGTCGGTGACGGGCAAGCCCGTGGCCGATGCTTGGCTTGAGCGACTGCAGTACGTGGGCATGTGCCTGTTGCTGAGCATGATGGCCATCGCGGTGTACAACGACATCGCCAATCGGCTGGGCTGACCATCGATTTGACCTTTTTGTTGTCCGGCGGCCGCACGGCCGCGGCTCTCAACGCACTCATGAAATCCATCGCACAACGTTTTCGCCTGCGCACCCTGACTTCGCTGGTTTCGCTGGCGCTGGCCTCGCAACTGGCCTGGGCGGTCGATCCCTTCACCATCCAGGACATCCGCGTCGAGGGCCTGCAGCGTGTCGAGCCTGGCACCGTGTTCGCCTCGCTGCCGGTGCGCGTGGGCGACACCTACAACGACGACAAGGGCGCCGCGGCCATCCGCGCGCTGTTCGGCCTGGGCCTGTTCACCGACGTGCGCCTGGACGTCACCGGCGACGTGCTGGTGGTGGTGGTGCAGGAGCGCCCGACGGTGGCGTCGGTCGAATTCGCCGGCAACAAGGAGTTTTCCAACGAAATCCTGCAGGGCAGCCTGCGCGACGCGGGCCTGGCCGCCGGCCGCGCCTACGACCGCGCCTTGATTGACCGGGCCGAGCAGGAAATCAAGCGCCAGTACATCAACCGCAGCCTGTACGGCGCCGAGGTGGTGTCCACCGTGACCCCGATGGAGCGCAACCAGGTGCGCCTCACGTTCAACATCACCGAGGGCCGTCCGGCGCGCATCAAGGACATCGACATCATCGGCAACCGCGCCTTCAGCACCTCCAGCCTGAAGGATTTGTTCAGCCTGAACAGCGGCAACTGGATGTCCTGGTACACCAAGAGCGACCAGTATTCCCGCGCCAAGCTCAACGCCGACCTGGAAGCCCTGCGCTCGCATTACCTGGCGCGCGGCTACCTCGACTTCAAGATCGACTCCACCCAGGTGGCCATGTCGCCCGACAAGGAATCGATCACGCTGACCATCAACGTCTCCGAGGGCGACCGTTTCGTGGTCTCCAGCGTCAAGCTGGACGGCAACTACCTCGACAAGGACGATGAGTTCAAGTCGCTCGTCGCCATCCAGGCCGGCGAGCCGTACAACGCCGACCAGGTGGCGGCCACCACCAAGGCCTTCTCGGACCACTTCAGCAACTACGGCTTTGCCTTCGCCAACGTCGAGGCGGTGCCCGAGGTGGACCGGGCCAACGACCGCGTGGCCATCACGCTGCGTTCCGAGCCCGGCCGCCGCGCCTACGTGCGGCGCATCAACTTGCAGGGCAACACGCGCACGCGCGACGAGGTGATCCGGCGCGAGTTTCGCCAGTACGAATCGTCCTGGTACGACGGCGAGAAGATCAAGCTGTCGCGCGACCGCGTGGACCGCCTGGGCTACTTCACCGAGCTGTCGGTGTCCACCTCCGAGGTGCCTGCCGCGCCCGACCAGGTCGACTTGAACGTGGAGATCAAGGAAAAGCCCACCGGCAACATCTCGCTGGGCGCCGGCTACTCGACGGCGGAAAAACTCTCCTTCACCTTCGGCCTGGCCCAGGAGAACGTGTTTGGCTCCGGCAACCGGCTGGATCTGCAACTGAACACCGGCAAGTACAACCGCACGGCGGTGATCAGCACCACCAACCCGTATTTCACCTCCAACGGCGTCTCGCGCACGGTCGATCTGTACTACCGCACGCAAAAGCCCTACCAGGACCAGGGCGGCAACTACACCTTGGTGACCATGGGCGCGGGCCTGAAGTTCGGTGTGCCCGTCACCGAGTTGGACACCATTTACCTCGGCATGAACGCCGAAAGCACGCACATCAAGACCGGCACCAATATTCCGGCGTCGTACCTGGCCTACGCCGAGAAGTTCGGCTACACCAGCTCGGCCTTCCCGTTCACGCTCGGTTGGTCGCGCGATTCACGCGACAGCGCGCTGGTGCCCAACTCGGGCCGCTACCAGCGCCTGATGGGCGAGTTGGGCGTGCTGGGCGACGCGCGCTACGCCAAGGCCAGCTACCAGTACCAGCAGTACATTCCGCTCAGCAAACAGCACACGCTGGCCTTCAACGGCGAGCTGGGCTGGGGCAAGGGGCTGAATGGGCGCCCCTTCCCGGTGTTCAAGAGTTTCTACTCCGGTGGCCTGGGGTCCGTGCGCGGCTACGATCAGGGCACCCTGGGCCCGCGCGACGTCACCGGTGCGTTCATCGGCGGCACGCGCAAGTTCACGCTCAATTCCGAATTCATCATGCCTTTCCCCGGCACCGGCACCGACCGCACGCTGCGCCTGTTTGGCTTTGTCGACGTCGGCGCCCTGTACGGCGACGGCCAGGCCATCACCTCGGACGGCCTGCGCTACTCCGCCGGTGTCGGCTTCAGCTGGATCTCTCCGCTCGGCCCGCTGCGCTTTGCCATCGCCGAGCCCCTGCGCAAGAGACCTGGCGATAGAATTCAACGTTTGCAATTTCAGATCGGAACCTCGTTTTGAAGAAGTACATCGTTCGTAGCCTGTCCGTGGCCCTGTGGCTTGCCGCCGCCGCGATCGTCGCGCCGGCCGCGATGGCGCAGGACGGCGTGCGCATCGGCTTCGTGAACACGGATCGGCTGCTGCGCGAGGCCGTGCCGGCCAAGGCGGCGCAGGCCAAGCTGGAGCAGGAGTTCTCGCGCCGCGAGCGCGAGATCGACGAGGCCGGCGCGACGCTCAAGAGCGCGTCCGAGCGCTTCGAGCGCGACGCCAGCACCATGGCCGAAACCCAGCGTCAGGCGCGACAACGCCAACTGCTCGACCAGGACCGCGAATTCCAGCGCAAGCGCCGCGAATTCCAGGAGGACCTCAACGCCCGCAAGCAAGAAGAGCTGCAGCAGATCCTCGATCGCGCCAACCGCATCGTCAAACAGGTGGCCGAGGCCGAGAAGTACGACGTCATCTTCCAGGAGGCGGTGTACGTCAATCCGCGCCTGGACGTCACCGACAAGGTGATCAAGGCGCTCAACGCCGCCAACAGCAAGTAAGGCCGGTCGGCCAGACCCACCAGTGTGGGGTTCGGCCACCGCGTTCTGAAGCCTTCCCCATGATCCTGCGCACCGGAGCCATTGTTCAGGCCCTGGGCGGCGAGCTGCACGGTGACCCGGACCGTCCCGTGACGCGCCTGGCGTCGCTGGAAGGGGCGCGGCCGTCGGAGCTGAGCTTCCTGGTCAATCCCCGTTTAGCGCACCTGCTGGCCAGCACGCAGGCCGGCTGCGTGATCGTCGGGCCGCGTCTGGCCGACGCCGCCCGCGCCCGTGGCGACTGCATCGTCGCCGACGACCCGCACCTGTATTTCGCCCGGCTGACCCAGCTGTGGAAGCGCCTGCATGGCGGCGCGCCGCGCCCCGGCGTGCACGCCAGCGCGGTGGTCGAGGAGGGCGCCTTCATCGACCCCAGCGCCAGCATTGGCCCGATGTGCTTCATTGGCGGCGGCGCGCGCATTGGCGCCGAGTCGGTGCTGAAGGCGCGGGTCAGCGTCGGCGAGCACTGCGTCATCGGGGCGCGCTGCGTGATCCAGAGCGGCGCCGTGATCGGTGGCGACGGCTTCGGCTTCGCCGCGCACCAGGGCCGCTGGGTGAAGGTCGAACAATTGGGCGCCGTGCGCATCGGCGACGACGTGGAGATTGGCGCCAATACCTGCATCGACCGCGGCGCGCTGGACGACACCGTGATCGAGGACGGCGTCAAGCTCGACAACCTGATCCAGATCGGCCACAACTGCCACATCGGCAAGCACACCGCCATGGCCGGCTGCGTCGGCGTGGCCGGCAGCGCGCGCATCGGCGCGCACTGCACGGTGGGCGGCGCCGGCATGATCCTGGGGCACCTGACCATCGTCGATCACGTGCACATTTCGTCGGCTTCCATCGTCACCCGCTCAATCTTGAAGCCGGGCCAGTACACCGGTTTCTTTCCCATCGACGAGAACGGTGCATGGGAGAAGAACGCGGCCACGCTCAAGCACATCCATGGCCTGCGCGAACGCGTCAAGCGCCTGGAAAGGCGGCTGCCCGACCAGGGCGTTGGCTGACTTGCCGAGCGATTTCGGTTTCCACCAGCGCTGGGGTTTCACGGCCGTTTTCCGGCCCGCCCATGGCGCTCCACTCTGCAATAGAATAAATTTCGAAAGCCCATCGGACAAGCCGAGGCAGCTATTAAAACGGAAGCAATAACGTCATGATGGACATTCATAAAATCCTCACCAAGCTGCCGCACCGCTATCCGTTCCTGCTGGTGGACCGGGTGCTCGACATCGATTTCGAGGCGCGCTCGATTCGCGCGCTCAAGAACGTCACCATCAACGAGCCCTTCTTCACCGGCCATTTCCCGCAGCGCCCGGTGATGCCCGGCGTGCTGATGCTGGAGGCGCTGGCCCAGGCCTCGGCCCTGCTGTCCTTCGAGATCGAGGGCATCGCGCTGGACAGCGACAGCGTGTTCTATTTCGCCGGCATCGACAACGCGCGCTTCAAGCGCCCGGTGGAGCCGGGCGACACGTTGGTGCTGCACAGCGCCATCGACCGCGTGCGCGGCGGCATCTACAAGTTCGCCTGCAAGGCCACCGTCGGCGACGAGGTGGTGTGCGAGGCCTCGCTGATGTGCACCATGCGCCGCGTGGCCTGAGGGGCGCCCCCATGGCGGACATCCACGCGACCGCGCTGGTCGATCCCCAGGCCGAGCTGGACGGCACGGCCAGCGTCGGCCCCTACGCCGTGATCGGGCCCCACGTGCGTGTCGGCGCGGGCACCCAGATCGGCGCCCACTGCGTGATCGACGGCCACACCCGCATCGGCCGCGACAACCGCTTCTTTCCTTTTTCCAGCATCGGCGCCCAGCCCCAGGACAAGAAGTACGCTGGCGAGCCAACACGTCTGGAGATCGGCGACGGCAACACCTTTCGTGAGTTCGTCACCATCAACACCGGCACGGTGCAGGACAGCGGGGTCACGCGCCTGGGCGACGACAACTGGATCATGGCCTACGTGCACATCGCGCACGATTGCCAACTGGGCAACCACATCATCCTGGCCAACACCGTGCAATTGGCCGGCCACGTGCACCTGGGCGACTGGGTGTTCCTGGGTGGGCTGACCGGCGTGCACCAGTTCGTGCGCGTGGGCGCCCATGCCATGACCGCGTTCCAGACCCGGCTGGCGCAAGACCTGCCGCCGTTCGTCACCGCCGGTGGCAACCCCGCCGAGGCGCAGAGCATCAACGCCGAAGGCCTGCGCCGGCGCGGCTACTCGGCCGAGCGCATCACCCTGGTCAAGCAGATGCACCGCCTGATTTACCGCAAGGGCCTAACGCTGGAGGCGGCGCGCGAGCAGATCGAGGCGCTGCGGGGCGAGGTGCCGGCGGCCGACGCCGACATCGGGCTGATGCAGAATTTTCTGGCCGACGCCTCTCGCGGCATCGTGCGGTGAGCGCGCCGGTGGGACCACGCCAGGCCGGCCTGCCGCGCTTCGGCATGGTCGCCGGCGAGGCTTCCGGCGATCTGCTGGCCGGCCTGTTGCTGGACGGGCTGCGCACACGCTGGCCGGACCTGCACGCGGCGGGCGTGGGCGGCGCGCACATGGCGGCGCGCGGCTTCGAGGCCTGGTGGCCGGTGGAAAAACTCTCGGTGCGCGGCTATTGGGAAGTGCTGCCTCGCCTGCCCGAGCTGCTGCGCCTGCGCCGGCAACTGGCCGAGCGCCTGCTGGCCTGGCGACCCGAGTTGTTCATCGGGGTCGACGCGCCGGATTTCAATTTCGATCTGGAAGCGCGCCTGAGGGCCGCCGGCCTCAAGACCCTGCACTTCATCAGCCCCTCGTTCTGGGCCTGGCGGCCCGAGAAGCTGGCCAAGCTTCAGCAGGCGGCCGACCACGTGCTGTGCCTGTTCCCGTTCGAGCCCGAATTGCTGGCGGCGGCCGGCGTGCCGGCCACCTACGTCGGCCATCCGCTGGCCAGCGCCATCCCGATGCAGGTGGACCGCGCCGCCGCGCGCCGCGCGCTCGGGCTGCCCGAAACCGGCACCGTGGTGGCGCTGCTGCCGGGCAGCCGCGCGGCCGAGATCGAGCACCTGGCTTCCAGGTTTTTCAGGGCTGCGCGGCTTGTCCAGCAAGCCCGGCCAGCTATTCAATTCATCGTGCCAGCGGTGCCCAACCTGCACGCCAGGTTGGCGGCGCTGGCCGCTGCCAGTGGCCTGGGCCAGTCGCTGACTTTGTTGCAGGGCCAGTCGCACGCCGCCCTGGCCGCCTGCGACGTGACCCTGATCGCCAGCGGCACGGCCACCCTGGAGGCGGCGTTGTTCAAGCGCCCCATGGTCATCGCCTACGCCATGCCGCGCCTCAGCCACCGCTTGATGCGGCGCCGGCGCCAGTTGCCCTGGGTCGGTCTGCCCAACGTGCTGTGCGCGCCGCCCCAGTGGCTGAGCCGGCCGGCCGGCCTGTCGCCCCAGGCCGCCGCCGACCGGCCGGACGCGCCCTTCGTCGTGCCCGAGCTGCTGCAGGATGCCGCCACGCCCGAGGCGCTGGCGCGTGCGCTGCTGGACTGGCTGGACGCACCTGAGAAAATCGCCGCCGTGCAGGCCCGTTTCATCGCCCTGCACGAGCAACTGCGGTGCGACACCGCCCGACTGGCCACCGATGCGATCGACACGCTTCTTGCGCGCTGAGCAGGCGCCCCTCAACTGGGACACCCCCGGCCTCGTGGCCGGCGTGGACGAGGCCGGGCGCGGTCCGCTGGCCGGGCCGGTGGTGGCCGCCGCCGTGATTCTGGATCCGCGCCAGCCCATCGCCGGCCTGGCCGACTCCAAGAAGCTCACGGCGCGGCGCCGCGAGGCCTTGTGCGAGCAGATCCAGGCCAAGGCCCTGTGCTGCTCGGTGGCCGAGGCCAGCGTGGCCGAAATCGATCGTCTGAACATCCTGCAGGCCACGCTGCTGGCCATGCAGCGCGCCGTCGCTGGCTTGCGCCTGCCGCCGGCCAAGGTGCTGGTGGACGGCAACCGCCTGCCCACGTTGTCGGTGCGCGCCGAGGCGGTGGTCGGCGGCGACGCCCTGGTTCCCGCCATCTCGGCCGCCTCGATCCTGGCCAAGGTGCACCGGGACCGGTGGTGCGCACGAATCGACGCCACCTGGCCCCAGTACGGCTTTGCCGCCCACAAGGGCTACGGCACGGCGGCGCACCTGGCGGCGCTGCGCGCGCACGGACCGTGCGAGCACCACCGCCGCAGCTTCGCCCCGGTGACGGCGCTGCTGGCCGCGGCGGCCGGAGCCACGCCATGACCGACTCCGGCCCGCTCTTCATCCGCTCGCGCGACAACGCCCTGGTCAAGGACCTAAAGCGCTTGGCGCAAGACAGCGGCGCCTGGCGCAAGCAGGGCCGCGTGTGGGTCGAGGGCGACCACCTGTGCCGCGCCGCGCTGGCCCGGGGCTGGCGGCCGGCCCTGGCGGTGTATTCCGAGTCTTTTTGGCCTCAGGTCGGCGTGGATACATCCAGTGATGCTATCAAAAATGTAGTTCTCGAGGATGCCCTGATGGCCCACGTCAGCGGGCTGGAGTCGCCCGCGCCGATGGCTTTCGTGCTCGATTTGCCGACCGCGCCCGGCCTGCGCCCGGACGTGGCCACGGTGGTGCTCGACCGCGTGCAGGACGCCGGCAATGTCGGCTCCATCCTGCGCAGCGCTGCGGCGTTCGGCTTTGCGCAGGTGGTGGCGCTGCAGGGCACGGCGCAGCTGTGGTCGCCCAAGGTGCTGCGCGCCGGCATGGGGGCGCATTTCAGCCTGCGCCTGGTCGAGCTGGCCGGTGCCGAGGCCCTGGCGCCGCTGGCCGTGCCCCTGCTGGTCACCAGCTCGCACCAGGGCGAATGGCTGCACCGGGCGCGCCTGCCTTGGCCCTGCGCCTGGGTGCTGGGGCACGAGGGGCAGGGCGTGGCTCCGGCGCTGGCCGCGCGCGCCGCGTTGGCGCTGCGCATCGCCCAGCCGGGGGGCGAGGAGTCGCTCAACGTCGCCGCCGCGGCCGCGATCTGCCTGCACGCCAGCGCCTTGGCGGGCGGATAATCGCGGCCCTTGCCGCCGGCATTTTTCGGAGCCACCGATGACCCCCCTGGCACGCACCCGCCGTCACTTTTTGTGCACCACGGCCGCTGGCCTGGGCGCGCTGCCGCTGCTGGCGTCGGCGCAGTCCGCCTGGCCGAGTCGGCCGCTGCGCCTGGTGGTGCCCTTCGCGCCGGGCGGCAGCTCGGAGATCGTGGCGCGCGCCGTCGCCACCGAGATGGCCAAGGGCCTGGGCCAGAACGTGTTTGTCGACAACAAACCGGGCGCCGCCGGCAACATCGCCATGCAGGAGGTGGCCGGCAGCACCGACGAGCACACCCTGATCCTGGGCCACATCGGCACGCTGGCCGTCAACCCCTACATCTTCCCCAAGCTGCCCTACGACGCCAACCGCGACTTCGCGCCCGTCACCCTGCTCTCGAAGGTGCCCAGCCTGTACGTGGTGCACCCCGAGCTGCCGGTCAAGCACCTGAAGGACTTCGTCGCCTACGCGCAATCCCGGCCGGGTCAACTGAATTACGGCTCGGCCGGCAACGGCAGCGCCGGGCACCTGGCGTTCGAGTACCTGAAAATGGTCTCCGGCACCTTCGTGCTGCACGTGCCCTACCGCGGCACCGGCCCGATGGTCACCGACTTGATGGCCGGGCGGCTGCAGGCCGCCTCGGTGGGCGCGCCGGCGCTGCTGCAGTTCATCAAGGCCGGCAAGCTGCGCTGCATCGCCACCGGCACCCCCCAACGCCTGCCCCAACTGCCCGACGTGCCCACGGTGGCCGAGCAGGGCTACCCCGGCTTCGAGATGACCCAGTGGTACGGCCTGCTGGCGCCGCGCAAGTGGGCGCCCGAGCACCTTGCCAGGCTGGAGGCCGAGGCCATCAAGGCCGCCCGTGGCACCCTGGTCAAGGACAAGCTGGCGCAGGAAACGGCGCTGGCTGTCGGCAACACCAGCGCCGAGTTCGCGCAGTTCATCCAGGCCGAGCAGACGCGCTGGAAGGCCGTCATCGCGCGGGCCCAGATCAAGCCCGAAGGTGTGGGCTGAGGCCGCCGCAAGGCTATAATCAGCGGCTTTTCTCGAAACAGCGTCGCCCGGCCGCAGTTCAAGCATTTTTTCACCAGACCAGCCGCCGTGGGCCTCCAAGGCCACGGGCGGCGCGCACGGGCGACCGCAACCAACCGGAGAACCCAGTGCTTTCGTCTCTTGCGGGCAAGTTCCCGCCCGCCATCCTGGCTCTCGCCGACGGCAGCGTCTTCATCGGTCAATCCATTGGGGCCGCCGGCCTCACCGTCGGTGAAGTGGTGTTCAACACCGCCATGACCGGCTACCAGGAAATCCTGACTGATCCCAGCTACTGCCAGCAGATCGTCACCCTGACCTACCCGCACATCGGCAACACCGGTGCCAACGACGAGGACGTCGAGTCCGGCAAAGTCCAGGCCGCTGGCCTGATCATCAAGGACCTGCCCCTGCTGGCCAGCAATTTCCGTTGCCAGCGCACGCTCAGCGACTACCTCCAGGTCGAGGGCACGGTGGCCCTGGCCGGCATCGACACCCGCAAGCTCACGCGCATTCTGCGCACCGGCGGGGCGCAGAACGGCGCCATCCTGGGCCTGGCCGCGGGCGAAGAGGCCACGCCCGCGCGCATCGACCAGGCCCTGGCCGCCGCGCGCGGCGCGCCCGCCATGGTCGGGCTGGATCTGGCCCAGGTGGTCACCACCCGCCAGCCCTACGAATGGACGCAGACCGAGTGGCAGCTCGGCAGTGGCTACGGCAGCCAGGCCGAGCCCAGCTTTCACGTCGTGGCCTACGACTTTGGCGTCAAGAAGAACATCTTGCGCATGCTGGCGCAGCGCGGCTGCAAGGTCACCGTGGTGCCGGCCCAGACCCCGGCCGCCGAGGCCTTGAAGCACCAACCCGACGGCGTGTTCCTGTCCAACGGCCCGGGCGACCCCGAGCCCTGCGACTACGCCATCGCCGCCGCGCGCGAGTTCATCGACAGCGGCATTCCCGTGTTCGGCATCTGCCTGGGCCACCAGATCATGGCCCTGTCGGCCGGCGCCAAGACTTTCAAGATGAAGTTCGGCCACCACGGCGCCAACCACCCGGTGAAGGATCTGGCCAGCGGGCGCGTGTCCATCACCAGCCAGAACCACGGCTTCGCCGCCGACGGCGCCTCGCTGCCGGCCAACGTGCGCATCACGCACGTCAGCCTGTTCGACGGCACCTTGCAAGGCATGCGCTACGCCGATCGCCCGGCGTTCTGTTTCCAGGGCCACCCGGAAGCCTCGCCCGGCCCGCACGACATCGGTACCCTGTTCGACGAATTCTGCGCCGACATGCGCGTCCACCAGGGCCAGCCCGCATGAAGCTGCACGCCTTTCCGCAGGCCGCGCTGGAGAAAGCCATCTCCAGGCGCGTGCTGACGCTGGAGCCACCGCACAAGGCGTGGTTCGGCGAGCGGTGGGCGCAAAAGCCGTACAAGAAGTCGTTCCTGGAGCACAAGGCCATGCCGCTCGTGACGCTGCTGGCCAAGGGCAAGAACTGGAGCGACGAGCAGTTTCAGTCCGAGCTGGGTGACTGGGAGGCGCGCTTCTACGACGCCGAGGCCGAAGTCCTGCGGCCCCTGGTGCAGGGCGATGGCCTGCTGCAGCTGATGCAAAAAGCCATGCCGCCCGAGCGCCGCCAGGCGCTGCTCGACAAGCTGGAGCGCGACCGCCACGCCTAAACCGGCCATCTCCTAGGCAAAGCCTGATCTGGTCACACCTTTTTTCGACCATGCCAAAACGTCAAGACCTCAAGAGCATCCTCATCATCGGCGCCGGCCCCATCGTGATTGGCCAGGCCTGCGAATTTGACTACTCCGGCGTGCAGGCCTGCAAGGCGCTGCGCGAGGAGGGCTACCGCGTCATCCTGATCAACAGCAACCCCGCCACGATCATGACCGACCCGGCC
>JAIUOM010000124.1 GCA_020161215.1 Pseudomonadota bacterium | reverse complement strand
TTGGCCATGGCGCTAAAGTCTTTCGAAGAAGACCCGAGTACCGTCGCCTCCATCGTGTCGTGGCCGTGGATCACAGGTGCGTTTTTAAATTCACTTGTGAATTAGAAATGGAATAAATACTTATTGATAGACCACGTTGGGCTCCACAACATTTCATTTTGACCGAGATCATCCCAATGCATAAGTTTTCTCCGCAGGAACAGCAGCAAGTTGCCATCAAAGCATTGGAGTACGCAAATTCCAATCCTCCTGTGATTGGTGTTGTAGGTCTATCTGGGGTCGGAAAATCATCGACCTTAAATGCTATGTTTGGAACAACACTACAGATAAGCCATACGGTTGCATGCACAAAGGTGTTATCTGAGGCCGAATTTGAATTAGACGTGAAAACTGGTTTAGTGGCCGGGGAAAAGGTAAAAATTAAGGTTGTCGATGCACCCGGTTTAGGGGAAAGCATTTTGTCAGACCCGGAGTATCTAAGGATGTACGAAAATCATTTGGCAGCTTGTGATATTGTGCTATGGATATTCAGCGCAAATAACCGAGCACTCGCATTGGATCAAACTTATCTACAACGCTTCAAACCATATTTTCATAAAATGGTTTTCGCAGTAAATCAAGTCGATGCAATCATCGCAAACGGCTGGAATGAAAGAATAAATCTTCCAAAAAATTCCACAAAAATTCTCATCTCTGAAATTATTTCGGATCGTCAGGAAAAAATATTTGAGGCGATTGCCCAAAAAACAACGGTTATTGAATTTTCGGCTGAACGCGGATATCGACTCCAAAAACTTTTCAGAGCCCTGATAGAAAAACTTCCAGAAGATCGGAGATGGTTATTCGATAGTCTCCGCATCTTCTCTTTCCGAGATTTTTTTCCTGGTGAAGGAAGGAAATGGCAAAGATGAGTAAAAAATTCACAGATAGCGAATGGGACGCCATCCGCGAAGAACTCGAAGACGCAGAAGAGGACGAACAGATAACCATTACAAGCTCCAAATCAAGCTTTCTATCTTGGCTTGAAGAAACTTCACTCGGTCACTTGGTTGGAAAATTGATTGATATGGCATGGGGAGCGATCATGCGGTTGTTTGGTCTGTGACGTTTTAACCCTTTTCTCAACCAGACGTATTAAGACAAGCGTTAGTTGATCGTTTCATTATGTGAAAATCGGGATTGACACCAATTTCCCATTGCAATCTCACAAAGGTTCACGGCCAGGATCGTCATAAATTTAAAATCAATCAGCTACACTGATTCCGTTAGATTGAATAATTTGCTTATTTTCTAATTATTTTTGATCTGATGGACAAGCCACGTTAGGCTACGCACGGAAAATCGTTCGTTTTCGAATCTGACAAATATCAACCTCACCCTGAACAATGAAGCTACTTCAGCCGCCCGAATATCAGGTTCAAGCTGAAATGGCATTTGCTCAGGAAAGCGCCGCCGTCTTGAACCTGCTGCCGAGCGCCCGGATCGAGCATGTTGGATCGTCTTCGGTGCCAGGGGCCATTTCTAAAGGTGACCTCGACATCTGCGTCTTGGTTCCTGCCGATAGCCACTCATTGGCCGTGAACGTGCTTGAAGGGGCTGGCTACACGATCAAGACGGACACCCTTCGAACGCATGACCTCTGCATGCTGGAGTCGTCACGGAAAGACATTCACGTTGCACTTCAAGTCGTTTCGATGGGGTCAAAGTTTGAATTCTTCGTGATCTTTCGAGATCGACTCCGAGGCAACCCCCATCTTGTGGCCGAATACAACCGTGTGAAAATCGGCGCGCAACACGAAGACGAAGACCGGTATCGCGAAGCGAAGTCGAAATTCATTGAGCGTGTGCTGGGTGAAGCCTAATCATTCGCTCAAGCTGAGCCTCACAGCCGAGGAAACCAGGGTTGAAAAATAGGGGGCAACCCGTGGTCCGTAGCTTTTGCGATCAACGGCTTTGCTTTGCTGGGTTTCGCTGCGCTCTACCCATTCTACCGAATCATCGTTAATAATAAAACGCATTTACGTGATTTTACATCACTCACCTTAATTTTCGGTAGAGGCCGATTAAGACCCGGCAAAAAAAGAAATTAAATATCGATTTATTTATTTTATTTAATAGATAAATTACATTATTTGAGAATTATGTTACTTGGTTTTTTACTGCTTCTTGGATTGCTGATATTTATCATTTTGGATGGGTATCGCCTTCGCAACACGAAGGCAGATCGGATTAATCGTGGGGCAATAAAAAGAGGATTGACGCCTCGCAAGACAGTTGATTGGAAGGTTTGTTTTTTAATGAGTGTAATTGCCGGTGCACTCGCGTTCATGGAATGGAAAAATCCCTCAGGACCTCCATTTACTGAACGATCAAGATGGCTGTATAAGTTCGCTTACAACGCATTCGGTGAAAGGGGTACCTTCGCCCTTCTGGTCCTTTTCTGTGCGGCATTGGCATGTTTCGGCTTGTTTTTTTGGCAACGTTCGAGAAAAGCTGGTGACGGTGCAGCCCGTAGGCAGGGTTGAGGTACGAAACCCGGCGTTTGTGATCGATGGGCGCGTCTTGCTGGGTTTCGCTGCGCTCGACCCAGCCTACCCAATCACCGTGCATGATTAATTGCCTTTGCGCGATTTTCTGCCGCTCACCTTCCTCTTCGGTGACGCTCGGTTGAGCGCTGACGGCCGCGCGCGCCCAGCCTCCAGACCGCCGCAGGCACGTCGCCACATCCGCTGCGCAGGCGCAACCACGGCGCCGACGGTGGCGTGGTCGGCACGCCAGCCGCCTACCCTTCCAGCATCGGCAACAACTGCGCTTCCCCCACCGGAGTGACTCGCAAAGCCCGGTCGCTCGTGCTGGCGCGCAGCCAGTCGCGTTTGACGTAGTGGTCGAGCAGCGCGATCGCCAGGGTGCCGGCCAGGTGATCCTGGCGTTCCGACCAGTCCATGCAGCGGTAGGCCAGGCGTGCGCCGGTCATCGGCTGTGGCAGCCCAAGCCGGCGCAGCCAGGCTTCGCCCGACTCGGTGGGAACAAAGCCGTTCGGTGACTCGCGCAGAAGGCCTTGCGTCAGCAGCATGTGCAGTTGGGCCACGCCCAGTTCGCCCGCCAGGTGGCCGTAGCAACGCCGGGCGTACTTCAGCGGTTGGTACGCGGGGCGGCGCCAGCGGGTGGTGACATCGTCCCGCTCCGTCACGAGCGACAGCGCTTCCAACGCATGCGCGACCTCCGCGTCGGCCAGTGCGAAGTACTTGTGGCGGCCCTGCTTGCGCACGCGGATCAGGCCTGCGCCCTCCAGCTGCGCAAGCTGCGAGGTGGCGGCCTGCGGGGTTACGCCAGCGCCCCGGGCCAGTTCGCCTGCGGTGCGGTGCTCGCCCCCCAGCAGCAACGCGAGCATGCGCGCACGGGTCGGGTCGGCCAGCAGCGCGGCGGTGCGAACGAAGCGCGGTTCTGGTCGGTGGCCCATGGCCTTCATTGTGGCGGGCGGTTGACGGTGCCCTCCACGCTCTGCAGAAAACGCCGCTCTTCCTTGAGGATGAAGCGCTGCTTCCGCGCAAACGCGAAGTTGCGCGCACCTTCGGCATCGCCGCAAAGCCGGGCGCGGTAGGCTTCGTAGGCCGCCATGGATTCGAAAGCGATCAAACCCCAGGCTTCGTAGTTGCTGCCTTCGTGCGGCAACCAGTAGCCGATCAAGTGGCCGCCGCAGCGCGGGATGATGCGGCCCCAGGCTTCGGCGTACTGGCGAAAGGCGTCTTTTTGGAACGGATCAATTTCGTAGCGGATGAAACAAGTGATGCTCATGGCAGGCCTTGGGTCAGGTGGTGGTGGTTCGAATCCCGTGGGGCCTGGGCGCGTTCGCCTGGGCCGTAGTCGCGCTCGACTTGCGCCACGCGCAAGCGGTAGTTGGCCAGCACCCCGGTACGGCCTTGCTGTTGCGCGCCGCGGTGGGCTGGGCGGTTGCGCCACGCGCGCACGGCGTCTTGGTCACGCCAGAAGGAGAGCGAGAGGCACTTGCCCGGTT
This sequence comes from Pseudomonadota bacterium, assembly GCA_020161215.1. Classification (GTDB taxonomy): domain Bacteria; phylum Pseudomonadota; class Gammaproteobacteria; order Burkholderiales; family Burkholderiaceae_C; genus Ottowia. The sequence goes on along the minus strand of JAIUOM010000124.1, from coordinate 9,094 downwards.
CCGCCAAGCTGCGAAATCGCTCCACGGAGATAAAGCCGTCGATGGCCTGCAGCTCCTCGCGCAGGTGGGTGGCCAGGTCGAAGTAGCGGTCTTCCTGACCCGGGGTGGGCCACAGTTCAAAGATCACGGCGATCATGCGCGGGGTCTGGTTGGCTGGTGGAGCGCCCAGTATCGGGTTACGTGCCGCCCAGATGCTTCGGTGTCGGCGGAACTGTCGGGCCGGAAACCGGGGTTGGGCAAATCGGGATCAGCCCCCTAAATCTGCTGCCGCCAAGTGAGCCGTGGCCCGGTTGTCCTGGCCTGGCCGATTGGGTTCAGTTCCGGGCCATAATAGGTTTCAGATCAATCAGTTACACCAACCCCGGGCAACGGACGCGGGGTTGGTGACCTGGTTATTTTTTTGAGCCCGATGGGTGCGCCGCCTGCGCACCCTGACAGGCCATCATTGGACGAGATTTATTCAGAATGGAACAAAAACCACCCATCACCATATCGTCGCTGGATGCGGTTCGGCTTCAAAAAATGCTCGACGCGCTGGGCAACGCGCAAACGCCGAGCAAGGACGATCTGCAAGTCGAGTTGGACCGGGCCAAAATCGTGGCGCCCGAGGCCATGCCGCACGACGTCGTCACCATGAATTCGACGGTGACCTTCCGGATGGCGTCGTCCAGCACCGAGTACGCCTTGACCCTGGTCTACCCCAACGAAGTGGACGATGGCACGGGAAAGATATCGATTCTTGCCCCCGTGGGCGGCGCCCTGCTCGGCTTGCGAGAGGGTGACGAGATCGCCTGGCCCAAGCCCGGCGGTGGGTCGCTCGAGGTGCGCATCCTGAAAATTGTCTACCAGCCCGAGCGTTCGGGCGATTTGCTGCGCTGAGGTGCGCCGGCCTTGACGTACCACCCCCGCTCAACGACACGGCCGCCGACCATGCGTGTGTCGGTCTTGATCGCGGTTTGCCTGGTCGGCGGCGCGGCACGGGCCGAGCCCACCGCCGCGCCGGTGCGGGCCGAGATCGACGCCCTGCTCTCCAAACTGCAATCTTCCGGTTGCGAGTTCAAGCGCAACGGCACCTGGCACAGCGGCGCCGAGGCCAAGGACCATCTGCTGAGCAAGCTGAAGTACATCGAAGGCAAAGGCTCGGTGCAGACGACCGAGCAGTTCATCGAGCTTGCCGCGACCCAGAGCAGTTGGTCCGGCACACCCTATCAGGTCCGGTGCGCCGGCGAGCCGCTGCTCGCCAGTCGGGTGTGGCTGGGTCGCCAGCTGGGCGCCATTCGGGCGGCCGGCGGCCAGGGCAAACCCTGAGCGCACCCGGCTGACGAACCCGGCCAGCGCCGCCAACCGGTTGTCGCCGCCCTCCCCGGGTCTTCCGGCCGACATCGGGTACCCCTCTCGCCTTGACCGGCTCACGCCCGCGCCGTGGCGAACTCGCCTGGGCTCCCGGATAATCCACACCGTTGCCGCTTGAGTCCATCGGGCGTGCGGCACCTGCTTTCGGGACATTGGCCGCTGTCAGACGCCGCCTCGTGTGGCCCGACAGGTTTTTACCCCCTTCACGGAGTTCTTGACATGAACCTGCCCCGCCGCCTCTTCATCGGGCGCGCCGCCAGCGCCGGCCTTGCCGCCGCGCTGCCGGCCGCCCTGGCGCTGCCCGCCAGCGCACAAACCGCCTCGTCCGCCCACCGCTTCGCGCCGCAGGCCGGAGATTGGCGCACGTTTGACCTGACCACCCGCGTCGATCTGCCCGCCACCACCAGCGCCACGCGCGTGTGGGTGCCGCTGCCTTCGGTGCAGACCGATTGGCAGTTGCCGCTGGGCGACCACATGACCAGCAACGGCAATGCCCGCGTGGTGGCCGATGGCGCGCAGGGCGTGCGGGTGGTGGCGGTGGAGTTCGCGGCCGGCGTGCAGCAGCCCTTTGTCGAGGTGGTCAGCCGCGTGCGCACGCAAAGCCGCGCCGGCGGCACGGGCGGTGCGCGTGAAGACGCCAGCACGCTGCGCGAGGCGCTCAAGCCCACCCAGCTGCTGCCCACCGATGGCATCGTGCGCGACACCGCACGCAAGGCCACGCAGGGCGCAAACACCGACGAAGCCAAGGCCCGCGCGCTGTACGACTGGGTGGTGGCCAACGCCTGGCGCGAACCCGAGGTCAAGGGCTGTGGCGAAGGCGACGTGAAAACCATGCTGGAAACCGGCAACCTGGGCGGCAAGTGCGCCGACTTGAACGCGCTGTTCGTGGCCCTGTGCCGCTCGGTCGGTGTGCCGGCGCGCGATGTGTACGGCATTCGCCTGGCACCCTCCAATTTTGGCTACAAGCAACTGGGCAGTGGCTCGGCCAACCTGTCGGGCGCGCAGCACTGCCGCTCCGAGGTGTATTTGCAGGCCAGCGGCTGGACGGCCATGGACCCGGCCGATGTGGCCAAGGTCATGCGCCAGGAAACGCCGCAGTGGATCAAGCGCACCGACAACCCGCTGATCACCCCCATCTACCAGGGCCTGTTCGGCACCTGGGAGGGCAACTGGATGGCCTACAACACCGCCCACGACGTGGTGCTGCCGGGCACCAGGGAAGGCGCGTTGGGCTTTGTGATGTACCCGGTGGCTGAAAACGCCGAGGGGCGCTTTGACAGCTACGACCCGGCCAACTTCAAGTACAAGATCAGCGCGCAGCAGTTGGCTGGTTGATCAGGTTGGTGCCAAATTCGGTATCAAAACGATAGCTGTTCAGGATTATTCCGCGCCGACTTTTGGGTGTTTTCATCGGTCAGTTGTCATAGCCGCTTTTCCATCATCACCAGATCGTGCGTCAGGCGCCGACCGCCCGCGCCCTGGCGGTGGCGCAGCGCCGGCAGCACCGTCAAGCGCGTGGCAAAGCCCAGTTGGCGGTAGAACGCATCGGCGGTTTGCGTGCCCAAGTACAGGGTGTGCACCTGTCGCTGGCGCAGATGGCTCATCATGGCCTCGGCCAGCGCGGTGCCGGTTCCGGCCGGCAGGCCGGCGCGCACGGCGAGCGTGGCCAGCCAGGCAAAGCGCACACCCGCGTGGGTGTGCACCGAACCGCAGGCGCCGCCCGCCAGGGTGCCCGCGCCATCCCACAGACGCAAGGCGAAGCTGGGGCGGATCTTTTCGTCCGCCTCGTTGACGGCCTCGACATAGAGCGTGCGCCCGCCCTGCCCTGGCAACGTTCGCGCGAACATGCCAGTGCCGTCGGGACCAGCGGGCATGTCGATGGGGGTATGGGTATAGCCCGCCGCAAGCAGGGCGGCACGCAGGCGCTGGCTGTACGTGGTCAACACCACCACGCGGACGATGGGGGCCGCTTCGGCGTCCAGCGCCCTCACCCGGCGCACGAGGTAGCCCGACGGGTCGGTCAGGAAAGGGCTGCTGGCCGGATCGGCGATGTCCGGAATGTCGATGACCACCCTCGGGTTCACGCCAAAAGCCTGTTCACGCTCGGCGAACAGGCCAAAAATCTCGGCCGCCGCCTGATCCAGCGGTGCGCTGGGGTCGGTCTGGCGGTCCAGCACCTCCAGGCGCCAGCCGGTTGGCCAGGGTGGCTTCACTCGCCCGCCTTTATCGCCCGACGCGGTTTACTGAGCAGTCCAGCCGCCGTCGTTGGCCCAGGCCTGGCCGCGCACGTTGTCGGTGGCCGGCGAGCAGAAGAACACCGCCATGCCGCCCAGTTGCTCGGGCGTGGTGAACTGCTGCGAGGGCTCTTTCTCGCTCAGCAACTCCTTGGTGGCCTGCTCCACGCTGATCTTCTCGCGCGCGGCGCGGTCGTCGATCTGTTTTTGCACCAGCGGCGTCAGCACCCAGCCGGGGCAGATGGCGTTGGCGGTGACGCCGGTGGTGGCCAACTCGAGCGCGGTGACCTTGGTCAGGCCAACGATGCCGTGCTTGGCCGCCACGTAGGCCGATTTGTCCTTGGAGGCCACCAGACCGTGCACCGAGGCGATGTTGATGATGCGGCCCCAGTTCTTCTGGGTCATGTACGGAATGGCCAGGCGCGTGGTGTGAAAGGCCGAGCTGAGGTTGATGGCGATGATCGCGTCCCAGCGCTCGGTGGGAAAGTCCTTGATCGGCGAGGTGTACTGAATGCCGGCGTTGTTGACCAGCACGTCCACGCCGCCAAAGGTGTCGGCGGCGAACTTCATCATGGCCTCGATCTCGGCCGGCTTGCTCATGTCGGCGCCGTGGTAGGCCACCTTGACGCCCAGCGCCTCGATCTGCTTCTTGGGCGCCTCGTGGTCGCCAAAGCCGTTCATGACGATGTTCGCGCCCTGCTTGGCCAGCTCGATGGCGATGCCCAGACCGATGCCGCTGGTGGAACCGGTGACCAGGGCGGTCTTGCCTTTCAACGTGCTCATGGGATGTGTGCTCCTGATGGATAAAAATTCAATAAAAAAGCAGGGCCACCCTTGGGGGCGGCGCCTGCTTTAGGTCTCAAGGTGAAACGCGGGCACCCGTGGCCTTATTTCAGCAGCTTGACCCCGGTTTTGGCCTGCGCCTCGTCGAAGCTCACGCCGTCGGCCAGCTCGGTGACCTTCAGGCCCTGCTCGGTGACGTCGAACACGCCCAGGTCGGTGATGATGCGGTCCACCACGCCCACGCCGGTCAGCGGCAGGTTGCATTCGGGCAGGATCTTCATGTCGGTGGTGCCGTCTTTTTTCTTGGCCACGTGTTCCATCAGCACGATCACGCGCGGCACGCCGGCCACCAGGTCCATGGCGCCGCCCATGCCCTTGACCATCTTGCCGGGAATCATCCAGTTGGCCAGGTCGCCCTTCTCGCTGACCTGCATGGCCCCGAGGATGGACAGGTTGATCTTGCCGCCACGGATCATGGCAAAGCTGTCGTGGCTGCCGAAGATCGAGCTGCCCTTGATGGTGGTGACGGTCTGCTTGCCGGCGTTGATCAGGTCGGCGTCCGCTTCGTCCTTGGTCGGAAACGGGCCGATGCCGAGCATGCCGTTCTCGGACTGCAGCCACACTTCCTTGTCGGCCGGCACGTGGTTGGCCACCAGGGTGGGGATGCCGATGCCGAGGTTGACGTAAAAGCCGTCTTGCAGTTCGGCCGCCGCGCGGGCGGCCATCTGGTCTTGGGTCCAGGCCATTGTCTTGACTCCTTCGCTTTTATTTCTGCTCGCGCAGCGTGAGTTTCTCGATGCGCTTTTCGGGCGTGGGGTTGTGCACGATGCGGTGCACGTAGATGCCGGGCAGGTGGATGTCGTCCGGCGCCAGCTCGCCGGTCTCGACGATGCGCTCGACCTCGACGATGCAGACCTTGCCGGCCATGGCGGCGGCGGGGTTGAAGTTGCGCGCCGTCAGGTGAAAGCGCAGGTTGCCGCTTTTATCGGCCACGTCGGCCTTGACCAGGGCCACGTCGGGCACCAGGCCACGCTCCATCACGTAGGTCTCGCCGTCGAACTCGCGCAGCTCCTTGCCTTCGGCCACCAGGGTGCCGACACCGGTCTTGGTGAAAAACGCCGGAATGCCCGCGCCGCCGGCGCGCAGCTTTTCGGCCAGGGTGCCCTGGGGCGTGAACTCCAGTTCCAGCTCGCCGGCCAGGTACTGGCGCTCAAACTCTTTGTTTTCGCCCACGTAGGAGCTGATCATTTTCTTGATCTGGCGCGTGTCCAGCAGCTTGCCCAGGCCAAAGCCGTCCACGCCAGCGTTGTTGGAGATGACGGTGAGGTTCTTCACGCCCGAGTCGCGCAGCGCGTCGATCAGCGCCTCCGGGATGCCGCACAGGCCGAAGCCGCCGACGGCCATGAGCTGGCCGTCCTGCACGACGCCTTTCAGCGCCTCGGCGGCCGAGGGATAGATCTTGTTCACGGAATGTCTCTCCTGCGATGGAAGGTGAATGGGGGCCGAGAATCAACCCTCAACCATACTACGTATCCAGCTACGTAGTATTTCGTAATGGACTTCCCTGCCCCGCCCACCCCATCGCCCGACCCGCCCCTGGATTACCGCCTGGCTTTCCAGCTCGCGCCGGTGGGCCTGATTTTGTCGCGCGAGCGCCGCATCATCGACTGCAACGAGCGTGTGTGCGAGATGTTTGGCGCCGCGCCAGAGCAGCTGGTGGGCCAGAGTTTTCGCATTCTCTACCCCAGCGCCGACGAATACGAGCGCATCGGCGCGCGCATCGCCCCGATTTTGAACCGCGACGGCCTGTACGCCGACAACCGGGTGATGAAGCGCGTGGGGGGGGCGCAGGCGGGCGAAACGTTCTGGTGCCACGTCACCGGTCGGGCCATCGACCGCAGCGCCCCGCATTCGGCGGGCATCTGGACTTTTGAGGACCTGAGCGCGCAGCGTCCAGTCACCGCCGACCTGACAGCGCGCGAGCGCGAGGTGGCGGCCCAGCTGTTGCGCGGCCTGACCAGCAAGGAAATCGCCCGCGTGCTGGGCATCAGCCACCGCACGGTGGAAATCTACCGCGCGCAGCTGATGCGCAAGTACCAGGCCAGCACGGCCGCCGATTTGGTGCAGCGCCTGATGGGCGGGCTGTGACGGCGTCGCAAGAGGTAACAGCGGCGTGGCGACGGCAGCGCTATTGATCTAAACCAAAGCGCGCGGGCAGGCGCGGGCGCAGCATGAATTTTGGATCGCTTGCCGCGGGCGCGGCGGTGCAGACACCCCGGGCCCAGGCGGCACCCCGGCGCCGGTGGCGTCAGGGGCGGATGCGATCCAGGCTGCGCAGCGCAGTCGCGCGGCCTTCGTGTTCCCGTTCCATCCCGTTTCACGCCACACAAGGAGACAGCACATGGCAGCCATTTACACCCGCGTCGGCACCCCCGTCACCGGCAAACAGGCCGAGGCGTACAAATTTGCCGTCAAGCGCGCCGAAGCGCTGAAGAAAACCCTGGGCATCGAGCAGGAGGTGTTCATCCGCGTCGGCGGCACCGTCGGCCAGATCGTCGGCGTGTCGCGGCACGATTCGATGGCCGACGTGGTGGCCACCAAGGAAAAAGTGATCAAGGCCACGCTGGACGGCAAGATTCCCACCGCCCCGGCCGGCGTGTTCGCCAAGGTCACCGAGTCGCTCTGGATGCAACCCTGAGGCGTACCCGGGCCGCGCGTGGCGCCCACCGAGCGTTGCGCGCGACGCCGGTTGATTTGCTACCGCGCGGGTAGCCATCAACCCCTAGAGAAAAGCGCCTTGGCAGCGGCTTGGGCTTGAGGCTCAGCCCTTGGCCGGACCATCCACCACCTCGGCGGCGCTGCGGAACGCGTCCACCGCCGCCGGCACGCCGCAGTAGATGCTGGCGTGCAGCAGCACCTCGCGGATTTCCTCGGGCGTGGCGCCGTTGTTCAGCGCGCCGCGCACGTGGCTGCGCAGCTCGTGCTGCTTGCCCAGCGCCGTGAGCATGGCCACGGTGATCAGGCTGCGGGTTTTCAGATCCAGCCCCGGGCGCTGCCAGACGTCGCCCCAGGCGTTGCGGGTGATGTACTGCTGCAGCGGCTCGGTAAAGGGCGTGGCGCCGGCCAGGGCGCGGTCGACGTATTCGTCGCCCAGCACGCGCCGGCGCGTGGCCAGGCCTTGGTCGTAGTCTTTTTGGTGTTCGGTGGTCATGCGGATTGGAGGTGGCGCGGCGCGGACCGCCGCGCGGTGGATGGTAGCGCCCAGGCAGGGGATTAAGATGGTTCTTGCACTTTTGCCCCGCATCACACCAGGAGACGCCCATGAGCCGCTACCCGCTCGCCGACTTGAACAGCCTGCCCGACGACATCAAAGCCAAGGTGCTTGAAGTGCAGGCCAAGGCCGGCTTCGTGCCCAACGTGTTCCTCGGCCTGGCGCGCCGCCCGGCCGAGTGGCGCGCCTTTTTCGCCTACCACGACGCGCTGATGGAGCCCGAAAGCACGGGCCGCACCAGCCACCTCAGCAAGGGCGACCGGGAAATGATCGTCACCACCACCAGCGCCGCCAATGGCTGCCTGTACTGCGTGGTGGCGCACGGGGCGCTGCTGCGCATCTACGAGAAAAAGCCCCTGGTGGCCGACCAGGTGGCGGTGAACTACCGCAAGGCCACCGACATCACGCCGCGCCAGCGGGCCATGCTGGACTTCGCCATGAAGGTCTGCGAGCGCTCGCACGAGCTCGGCGAGGAGGATTTCGCCCCGTTGCACGCGCACGGCTTCGACGACGAGGACATCTGGGACATCGCCGCCATCACCGCCTTCTTCGGCCTGTCCAACCGCATCGCCTCGTTCAGCGGCATGATGCCGAACCCGGAGTTCTATCTGATGGGCCGCGTGCCGCGCGAGAAGAAAGCCTGAAGCCCACGAAAAAGGCCGCCTCGCGGCGGCCTGGGGGCGAGAGGGGTCACGCTCAGTTGCGCGACTTGTCCACCAGCTTGTTCTTGGCGATCCAGGGCATCATGGCGCGCAGCTGGCCACCCACCTGCTCGATGCTGTGGTCGGCGGTGTTGCGGCGGCGCGCGGTCATGGCCGGGTAGTTGGTGCGGCCTTCCAGGATGAACATCTTGGCGTAATCGCCGTTCTGGATGCGCTTGAGCGCGTTGCGCATGGCGGCGCGCGACTGCTCGTTGATGACCTCGGGGCCGGTCACGTACTCGCCGTACTCCGCGTTGTTGGAGATCGAGTAGTTCATGTTGGCGATGCCGCCTTCGTAGATCAGATCGACGATGAGCTTGAGCTCGTGCAGGCACTCGAAGTAGGCCATCTCGGGGGCGTAGCCGGCCTCGACCAGGGTCTCGTAGCCCATCTTGATCAGCTCGACGGCGCCGCCGCACAGCACGGCCTGCTCGCCGAACAGGTCGGTTTCGGTCTCTTCCTTGAAGTTGGTCTCGATGATGCCGGCCTTGCCGCCACCGTTGGCCATGGCGTAGGACAGGGCCAGATCACGCGCCTTGCCGCTCTTGTCCTGGTGCACCGCCACCAGATGGGGCACGCCGCCGCCCTGGGCGTAGGTGGAACGCACGGTGTGGCCAGGGGCCTTGGGGGCGACCATCCACACGTCCAGGTCTTCGCGCGGCACGACCTGGTTGTAGTGCACGTTGAAGCCGTGCGCGAAGGCCAGCGAGCCGCCCTGCTTGATGTTCGGCTCGACGTTGTTCTTGTACACC
>JAIUOM010000123.1 GCA_020161215.1 Pseudomonadota bacterium | reverse complement strand
CGGCCGTTGGACAGGGCCAGCCACCCCAGGGCCCCTGCGCCCACCAGGGCGCAGACGGCCAGAGCCCATGCACTGCGGCGTTTCACAGACCGGCGGTCTTCAGGCGGTTGGCCTGCTGGCGGTACAGGGTGACGGGGTCGGTGGAGAACCAGTCGCGCAGGCCGAGCAACTGGTTCACTTCGTCCAGGTGGTTCTGGCGGTAGTCGCCCAGGTGTTTGCCCAGGCGCGAGGAGCAGGCCGAGACCAGGCCGTCGTTGGCTTCGCCGAACACCAGGCTCAAGGTGCCCAGGGCGCCGTCGCTCACGTCCAGCAGGTTGGTGACCGGCTGGGTGCCGGTCCAGGAGTAGTAGCGCACGCCATTGACCAGCTCGGCGCCGCTGCCGCACCCGGCCGGAATGCCTTGCGGAAAACGCTGGTTGAAGCTGAGCGAGCCGGCGGTGGTGAGCGAGTTCATCGCCGCCACCGGGGTCTGCGGCAGGCCGCCGCCGCCCGAGCCCAGGTTGATCAGGGCCACGAAGGCGCTGGTGGCGGCGTTGGCCAGCGACTCCGAAATGGAGCCCGGCGGCATGGTGCCGCGCAGGATGTCGGCCACGCGCGAGCCCTTGTTGACGCCGCCCACCGAGGTCACCGAGGCCACCAGCGCCGGGGCCACGCCGGCCACGTAACGCACCGTGGGGCCGCCGTGCGAATGCCCGATCAGGTTCACCTTGGCCGCGCCGGTCAGCGCCAGCACGTTGCGCACCTGGGCCAGCAATTGCTCGCCGCGCACCTCGGTGCTTTCGGTGGCCGAGACCTGGGCCACGTAGACGCGCGCGCCGTCGCGGCTGAGCGCCGAGGGGATGCCGTAGAAGTAGTCCACGCCCAGAAACGAGTCGAAGCCGAACAGCCCGTGCACCAGCACGATCGGGTAGCGCGTCTGCGTGTAGCCCTGCGCCTGCGCGGCACCGGCCAGCAGCGCCAGGCAGCAGCCCAGCCACAGCGCCAGCAGCCGGCGCATCCCTGTCCAACGGTGTACGGTCATGCCCATCTCCTCGGTTGTTTTAAAACGAACGGTCGTGCTTTTTACGGCAGGCGAGATTGTTTCCGGCGCCTGCCCTGGCCACCATCGGGACAAACCCGGTGACCGCGGACCGTGGGCATGGCCACGCCTAAAATCGGCGCCATGCCGACTGAAAACGCCCTGGACCGGCTGGATCTGGCGATCCTGCGCCGCTTGCAAGCCAACGGACGCGAAACCAGCGAGGCACTGGGCGAGCAGATCGGCCTGTCGGCCAGTGCCGTGCTACGCCGCATCCGCCGGCTTGAGGACGAGGGCTTCATCGACCGTTACGTGGCCCTGCTCAAACCCGAGGCGCTGGGCCTGGGCCTGGTGGCCTACGTCAACGTGCGGCTGGAAAAACACGCCGGTGCCGGCAAGCGCAACCCCATGGAGGAGTTCCGCGCCAGCGTGCAGGCCTGGCCCGAGGTGGTCGAGTGCGTGGCCCTGACCGGCGAGATGGATTTCTTGCTGCGCCTGGTGCTGCAGGACATGGCGGCCTATTCGCGCTTCATGATGGACACCTTGCTGCGCCACCCGGCGGTGCAGGACTGCAAGACCAGCTTCGTCATGGACCGGGTCAAGGCCACCACCGCGCTGCCGGTTTAACGGTGTGGGGCGAATCCCTTTGATGCTTCTAAATTTATAGCATTCGTGGATTGATCCACGCTGGCATTCGACCGTTTTTCCTCAATCACGGCCCTGCCGTCGCGGCCGCGCCAGCCGCGGGCACTCGGCCTGACCACAAGGTCGCTCGCGCGACTTGCCGACGCAGGCGTTCGGCCGGCCAGCCGCCTGGCGCGTTGACAGTGGGGGGCCGGCAGAGCCGGGGACGCCGTGCCGAGGGCCGGCGGCAGGGCACATGGCGCACGTTCAACCGACTGGCGACCACGAGCGTTTTCCGTGCGGGCGGCCTGTCCCGGCGCTTGCCTCCCGTTGCGCCCGATCGGACTCAAACGGCTCAGTCTCGGGAAAACCCGATTGTCGATTGTTGGACAATAGGACAAATTACAGGCATTCCTCAGCGTGCCTCCATGACTTCTCCCATTCTTCGCATCAGCGGTTTGCACAAGTGGTTTGGTGACCACCATGTGCTCAAGGGGATCGACTTCGACGTGCAGCCGGGCGACCGGGTGGCCATCCTCGGCTCCAGTGGTTCCGGCAAGAGCACCTTGTTGCGTTGCCTGAACTTCATGGAAATGCCGACCACGGGCCGCATTGAACTCAAGGGCCAACTCATCGGCCGGCCGAGCGGCAAGGAAGAAGGCATGCAGTACGCCCAGCACGAGCTGTCTGGCGTGCGCAAGCAGGTCGGCATGGTGTTCCAGCAGTTCAACCTGTTTCCGCACATGACGGTGGTGGGCAACGTCATGGAAGGCCTGGTGACGGTGCTGGGCGTGCGTCCCCAGCAGGCGCGCGAACGGGCCATGGCTCAGCTGGAGAAGGTGGGCATGGCGGACAAGGCCCAGGCTTTTCCGGCCCGGTTGTCGGGCGGCCAGCAACAGCGCGTGGCGATTGCCCGCACGCTGGCGATGGCGCCCGAAGTGCTGTTGTTCGACGAACCGACCTCTTCGCTCGATCCCGAACTGGTGGGCGAGGTGCTGAACGTCATCAAGGATCTGGCGCAGGAGGGCCGCACCATGCTGCTGGTCACCCACGAGCTGGGCTTTGCCTACCACTACGCGAACAAGGTGTTGTTCCTGGCCGACGGCCAGTTCTACGAAACCGGCACGCCCGACGAGGTGCTGAAGAACCCCCGGCGCGAGCTGACCCAGCGTTTCATGGAGCGCTTCACGGCCTTCAGCTTCTGAAGTGGTCTTTTCCGTATTCCCTAAAAACCCATGCCACAGCCTCCCCAAGCTTCCACGAGCAGTTCACAGGCCTATCTGCCGGACGAGCGCAACGCCTCGGTCCTGGTCTACGTGAACGGTGAATTCGTGCCCCGCGCCGAGGCGCGCGTGTCGGTGTTCGACGCCGGCTACGTCTGCGGCGACGGCGTCTGGGAGGGTGTGCGCCTGGTCAACGGACGGATCGTCTCGCTCGACGCGCACATCCAGCGTCTGTTCGAGGGCGCCACCGCCATCGACATGGACATCGGCATGTCCCGCCAACAGGTGGAGAGCGTGATCCTGCAGACCTTCGCGGTGAACCAGATGCACGACGGCGCGCACGCCCGCCTGATGGTCACGCGCGGAATCAAGAGCACGCCGAACCAGGACCCGCGCTTCATCGTCGGTCAGGCCAGCATCGTCTGCGTGGCCGAGCACAAGGTGGTGGATGTTCTGGCCAAGCAGTGCGGCCTGACGCTGCACACCTCCACTATCCGCTGCAGCACGCCCGACGTGTTCGACCTGCGGCTGAACTCGCACAGCCGGTTGAACTTCATCCAGGCCTTGATCCAGGCCATCCACGCCGGCGCCGACGAGGCGCTGATGCTCGACACCCACGGTTTCGTCTCGAGCTGCAATTCGACCAACTTCTTTATCGTGCGCCAGGGTGCTCTGTGGACCTCCTCGGGACGCTACTGTTTCAACGGCATCACCCGCGCCACCGTGCTGCGCCTGGCGCGCGAGGCCGGCATTGCGGTCCACGAAGGCGATTACACGCTGGCCGAGGTTTACGGCGCCGAGGAGGCCTTCGTCACCGGCACCCTGGGCGGCATCACCCCGGTGTCCGTGATCGACGGGCATTCGTTGCCGACGCGCGGCATGGGCGCGCTGACGCAGCGGCTAGCCACGCTCTACCAGCGCTACATCAGCACCCCGAACCCGACCGCGGGCCGCGGCCTGAGTTCCACTTTCGCCCACTGACACAGGAGCCACGAATGAACGTCCCCTCCCGCTTTTTCGCGCGTCGGCGCTGGTGGCTGGCCGCCCTGGCCTGCCTGGGCCTGTTGGGCGTCTCCGCAGCCTCTGCACAGACCTTGCAGAAGGTCAAGCAGGGCGGGGAGCTGCGCATTGGCGTCGCCGCCGGCGATCCCTGGTACTACCGCGACCCCGTCTCCGGCCACTGGAGCGGTGTCGGGGTGTTGGTCGGCGAGCAGATCGCCAAGAACCTCGGCGTGAAGATGGTGCCCGTGGAGACCACCTGGGGCAACAGCGTGGCGGGCTTGCAGTCGGGCCAGTTCGACGTGATGTTCGTGCTGGACGCCACCGAGGAGCGCAAGCGCGCCATCGACTTCCCCGCCGCGCCCTTGCTGTGGTACGCGCAAGGCATCCTGGCCAGGGAGGGCTTGGTCGTGAGGAACTGGGAAGAACTGAACAAACCCAGCCTGCGCGTGGGCGTGGCGCTGGGCACGGCCACCGACCGCGATCTGACCAAGCGCCTGCCCAACGCCAAGATCGAGCGCTTCACCAACACCGACGAAACCGTGGCCGCCTTCAACGCCGGCCGGGTCGACGTGATCGGCTTCTACCATTCGGTCTTGGTGATCGCCTATTCCAAGATCAAGAAGGGCAGCGTGCAGATTCCCCAGCCCGTGGTGGCCATTCCCACCAGCGCCGGTGTGCGCCGCGAGCAGGACGGGGCGTTCCGCGACATGCTCAACGAGCAGTTCAGCAAGATGTACGCGTCGGGCCAGACCCAGGCGCTGTACGCGCAGTACCTGCGCACCAAGGGGCTCGATCCCGACAAGCTGCCTGGCGTGACCAAGGAAGGCCTGGAGAAATGAGCGGCCGCCGCAAGGTGCGTCCCACATGAACTACGACTGGGATTTCGGCGCGGTCTGGGCCTACCGCCAGATGCTGTGGGACGGCGCCTTGGGCACCTTGAAGATCGCTGTGGTCGCCATTCTTCTGGGCGTGGTGATCGGGGCCGTGGTGGCCACGATGCGGCTGTCCGGGCGGCGTGGCCTGCGCTACCCGGCGCTGGGGTTCACCGAGTTCTACCGCAACACGCCGCCGTTGCTGCATTTTTTCTGGGCTTTCTACGCATTGCCGGTGGTGCTCGGCGTCAGCCTGGACCCTTACGTGGCGGCGGTCATCGCGCTGTCCACGCAGTCTGGCGCCTTCTACGCCGAGGTGTTTCGTGGCGGCGTGCTGTCGATCGAGCGCGGGCAGTGGGAAGGCGCCCGTGCGCTGGGCATGCTGCCGGGCGCGGTGCTGCGGCGCGTGGTGTTGCCACAGGCGCTGCGGCGCATGCTGCCGCCCTTCATGGAGCGCTCGTTCGAGCTGATCAAGACCACGGCGCTGGCCTCCACGCTGGCCTACACCGACCTGCTGTACCAGGCGATGCAGGTCAATTCGATCACCTTCCGACCGCTGGAGGTCTACACCATGGTGGCGGCCATCTTTTTTCTGACCTTGCTGGCGCTCAGCCTGTTGGCTCACCTGGTCGAAGGCCGCCTGGCGCGCGCCAGCCAACCCGTCGCCTGGTGACCGCGATGGAATTTTCCTGGGATTTCACGCCGGTTCTGCAGAACTATCCGGTGCTCCTGAAAGGCGTGGGCATGACGGCGCTGCTGTGGCTGATCGCCTTTCCGGTCTCCATGCTGGCCGGCTTCTTCATCTCGCTGGCCACCGGCTCTCGGCGCTGGCTGGCCGTGGGGCTAGGGCGTTCGTACGTCGAGCTGTTTCGCAACACCCCGGTCATGATCCAGCTGATCTGGTTCTTCTACGCCTTTCCTATCCTCACCGGCCAACAGCTGACGCCCACCGTCGCCGCGCTGTGTGGGTTGATCCTGAACGCCTCGGCCTACTGCTCGGAGATTTTTCGCGGCGGCATGGCGTCGGTGCCACGTGGCCAGTGGGAGGGCGCCAGGGCACTGGGCATGAGCCGCGCGCAGGTGATGCGGCGCGTGATCGTCCCGCAGGTGTTCGCCAGCATGCTGCCGGCCTTCACCAACCGGGGCATCGAGCTGGCCAAGAACACCTCCATCGCCTCGGTGATCGCCGTGCAGGAGCTGATGTACCAGGGCCGCGCCTTGTCGGCGGCGTTCTATCGGCCACTGGAAATCCTGACCGCGGTGGGCCTGATCTACTTTCTGCTCATCTACCCTGGGTCGTACCTGGCCTCTCGCCTCGAGCGCCGATTTGCGCGGCGTGTCTGAGGCACTCAGGCGGCGGCCTTCTGAACGACAATCGGGATACCACCATGAGCAGCATCCCGAAGTTTGAGCCCGTACCGACCTCGACTCGGCGCGACCAGGTCGCCGAGACGCTGCGTCGCGCCATCCTGTCAGGGCTCATTCCCCAGGGTACGCAGTTGATCGAAAGCCGGCTGGCCGCGGATCTGGCCGTCAGCCGGGGCCTGCTGCGCGAGGCCATCCGTGAGCTGATCGAGAACGGGTTGGCCACCAACCGTCCCTACGCCGGCACCTTCGTCACCGAGGTCAACGCCGACGTGCTGCGCGACGTGTACGAGATGCGCAGGGTCATGGAAAAACAGGCCTACACGCGCCTCTGGCCGCACCGGGATGCCGCTTTCAAGGATGAGTTGAGGCAGCGTTTCGAGCAGATGATCGAGGCCGTCGCAAGCGACGACCTGGCCCGGGAAATCCGCGCCGAGGCGCATTTTCATGGGCTGGTGTACGAGCGCTGCGGCAACCACCTGATGCCCAGCTTCTGGCAGCAGATGACGCAAAAGATTCAACTGGGTTTCGCCATCTGCCAGATCGCGCACGCGCCGAAGCCGGACTTCGAGGACAACCACCGCCATTTTCTCGAATGCGCCGTCGGGGACAGCCTGGAAGCGATGCTGGCCGAGTTGGACAGCCACCTCGACCGTGGCCTGGCGACGATCCAGTTCGAGGCCGGAGCAACGCCGCCATCGGCCGGCACGCTG
Organism: Pseudomonadota bacterium; assembly: GCA_020161215.1. Taxonomy (GTDB): domain Bacteria; phylum Pseudomonadota; class Gammaproteobacteria; order Burkholderiales; family Burkholderiaceae_C; genus Ottowia. The sequence continues at coordinate 6,452 of JAIUOM010000123.1, read as the reverse complement.
GCGGCCCCGGCGGTGAGTGTCGCCTCGGCGTGAGGCCGACAGGGTTTTCGCCCCACAGTGCACCCATGCAGCCCACCGCCCGCACCTTGTTCACGGCCGAGCACGAGGCCTTTCGCACCCAGGTGCGGCGCTTTTGCGAACGCGAGGTGTTGCCGCACCACGCCGGGTGGGAGCAGGCGCACGGCGTGCCGCGCGAGTTGTGGCGCCTGGCCGGCGCGACGGGCCTGCTGTGCTGCTGGCTGCCCGAAGCGCTGGGCGGACCGGGCGCCGACCTGCTCTGCGACTTCATCGTCGGCGAGGAGCTGGGGCGCATCGGCGCCACCGGGCCGGGGTTTTCGCTGCATTCGGTGATCGTGGCGCCGTACCTGGTGGCGCACGGCACGCCCGCGTTGCGGCAGGCGCTGCTGCCGGCCATGGTGCGCGGCGAACGCATCGCCGCCATCGCCATGACCGAGCCGGGCACCGGCAGCGACGTGGCGGCCATCCGCACGCAGGCGCGCCGCGAGGGCGAGCACTACGTGCTGAGCGGCCAGAAGACCTTCATCACCAACGGCCACAACGCTGATGTCATCGTGGTGGCCTGCAAGACCGAGCCGGAGCTGGGCGCGCGCGGCGTGTCGCTGCTGGTGGTGGAGGGCGACATGCCCGGCTTCTCGCGCGGGCGCAACCTGCGCAAGATCGGCCAGCACGCGCAGGACACGGCCGAGCTGTTCTTTGACGATGTGCGGGTGCCGGCCAGCCACCTGCTGGGCGAGGAAGGCCAGGGTTTCAAGTACCTGATGCAAAAGCTCGCCCAGGAGCGCCTGCTGGTCAGCGTGCAATGCCAGGCGCGCGCCGAGGCCGTGCTGGACTGGACCGTGGCCTATGTGAAGGAGCGCCGCGCGTTCCGCCAGCGCGTGGCCGATTTTCAGAACACCCGCTTCGTGCTGGCCGGGGTGAGCGCCGATCTGGCGGCCGGGCGCGCCTATTGCGACCAGCTCATCGCCCGCCACCTGGCCGGCGCGCTGGACGCCGCCGGGGCCGCGGCCGGCAAGCTGTGGCACAGCGAGCTGTTGGGGCGCGTGGCCGACCACTGCCTGCAGCTGTTCGGCGGCTACGGTTACATGGCCGAATACCCGGTGGCCCGCGCCTACACCGACGCGCGCATCGAGCGCATTTACGCCGGCACGTCGGAGATCATGAAGGAGATCGTGGCGCGCGATCTGCTGGATGAAAAGTGAGTGATCCTCGGGGTGGACTCGCTGCACCCCGTCTTCTTCTCCGCGAAGAACGCACCCACAGGTAGGAAAACGCGGCCACGGATACGCTGAAGTCGTCTGCGCCGCGCTGACGGGCGACGGATGCCTGGAAGTAGGCCCTGACGCGGTCCTGGTGGACTGCGATGAGCTGGTGCCGCACGTTGGCCGCGGCCAGTAGGTGGGCCCTCGCGCCCACCATGGCCTTCGAACCGTTGGCTGGGAGGGCGCTCCAGGCCGCGGCGGAGCGGCTGAAAGACCTGCCCTGTATGCGCAGCCGGCGCCAGGCGCGGCAAGCCGGCACGGGCCGGCGCTGTTGCCCCTTCCCTGCTTCCCCAAACGCCAGGGCGCGAGCCGAATGCCGCCGGACACCGGCATTGTGGTCGCGCAGCCCGCGGATCGGCCCACCGAACAAGGCGCACCCCATGCAAATCCTGTTTAGGGTTTGTACTTATATTCAAATGTTCGAATATTTGGAGAATTGCGCATGTCCGAGGCCAAAACAAGTGACTCGTCTCGGGCGCTCAAGGCCCGCGGTCGCGGACAAGCCGCAAGACCGGGCCGGCCGAGCGAGGTGCCGTCGCTGACCTACAGCAACGCGGGTGCGATGGCGCCAACCGATTTCGACCTGAGTGCCGGGCTTTCTCGGCTTGATTGATCAGCGGACTGTCCGCATAGGAAATTCACCATGAATGCAGTTATGACCCCCCGTGCTTCCGATCTGACTTCCTCGATTCGCCATCAACTGTTCATCGATGGGCAATTCGTGGACGCGGCATCGGGTGAAACGCTGATCAGCGTCAATCCCCACGACAACTCTCCGATCGTGGCCGTGGCCATGGCCGGGCACGCCGACATCGATCGGGCCGTGGCCGCGGCCCGACGGGCGTTTCCCCGCTGGAGCCGCATGGCCGCCGCCGAACGCGGGCGCATCCTGCTGAAGGTGGCGGATTTGATCGAGGCGCACGCGGAGGAGCTGGCTCGCCTGGAGTCGCTGGACACCGGGCACCCCTTGCGCGACTCGCGCCGGCTCGATGTGCCTCGAACCGCCGCCTGCTTTCGCTACTTTGGTGGCATGGCCGACAAATTCCAGGGCGACACCATTCCGGTCGAAGCCGGCTTTTTGAACTACACGCTGCATGAACCCGTGGGCATTGTGGGCCAGGTGGTTCCCTGGAACTTTCCGCTCATGTTCACGGGTTGGAAGATGGCACCCGCGCTCGCGGCCGGCAACTGCATCGTGATGAAACCGGCGGAAATCACCCCGTTGACCTCCTTGCGGATCGCCGAATTGATGTCCATCGCGGGCGTGCCGGATGGGGTGGTCAATATCGTTCCAGGCCTGGGCGCGGTGGCGGGCCAGTACATCGCCGAGCACCCCGAGATCGCCAAGGTGTCCTTCACCGGGAGCACCGCGACCGGACGGCGCATCGTCAACGCGAGCGCCGGCAACCTGAAAAAAGTGCATCTCGAGCTGGGCGGAAAAGGGCCGAACATCGTGTTCGACGACGCCAATCTTCAAGCCGCGGTGAATGGCAGTGCCTGGGCCATCTTCCACAACCAGGGTCAGGCCTGCATCGCGGGTTCCCGGCTCATGCTGCACGAGCGCATCGCGGATGAGTTTCTCGACAAATTCCTGCCGCTGGCCCGTTCGATTCGGCTCGGCAATCCCCTGGATGAAGCCACGGAAATGGGGCCCCTCACCAGCAGCCAGCACCGCGACCGCGTGCTGGACTACGTGGGTATCGCGCAGGCGGAGGGCGGCCAATTGCTGGCCGGCGGCCAATCTCCCGGCGGGGAGCTGGCCGCCGGGTGCTACGTCGAGCCCACGGTGGTGCAAGCCGCTTCCTTCAAGGACCGGGTGGCGCAGGAAGAGGTGTTTGGGCCCTTTGTCACCGTGCTGACCTTCAAGTCGGATGAGGAGGCGCTGCAAATCGCCAACTCCACCGACTACGGCCTCGGCAGTGGGCTGTGGACGGGCGGTCTGCAGCGGGCGCACAAATTTGCCCGCGATCTGAGTGCCGGCATGGTCTGGATCAACAGCTACAAGCGGGTCAACCCTGGCTCACCTTTTGGCGGCGTGGGCCGAAGCGGTTATGGGCGGGAGATGGGCTTCGAGGCCATGCGCGAATACACCAACGTCAAGAGCGTATGGGTCAATGTCGACGCGCAAATTCCGGCTCATTTCGAGCGCTGATGTTCAGGAAGGTTGGGTCATGAACTTGCTTTCAAAAAAATCCGTGGCGCTGGGCGCCGCGATGCTGCTCGCCGCCAATGTCTGCCTGGCGCAGGCGTGGCCCTCAAAAACCGTTCGGCTGGTGGTGGTTTTTCCGCCCGGTGGCTTCGTGGACCAGGTGGCGCGCCAAATTCAGCCGCAGCTGCAATCGGTGCTGGGTCAGCCCGTGATCATTGACAACAAGGGGGGCGCTGGTGGCACCATTGGCGCCGCCGAGGTGGCAAGGTCCGAGCCTGACGGGCATACCTTCATGCTGGTGTTCGACAACTTCGCCACCTTCCCGATTGCCTATCCCAAGCTGCGCTTCGATATCCACAAGGATTTTCAGCCGGTGACGCAGGTTGTCAGCAATCCGCTGATTCTGGTGGCGTCGCCAGGCCTGCCCGCGAAAGACCCGAAAAGCTTGGTCAAACTGCTGAAGGCCCATCCGGACAAGTACAACTACGCCAGCGTCGGACCCGGTTCCAGCGGCCATTTGACGGCCGAGCTGTTCAAGTCGGTGACGAACACCTCGATCACCCACGTCGCCTACCGCGGGGGCGGCCCGGCGATACAGGACTTGATGGGTGGGCAGGTGGAAATGGCGTTCTTCTCGGCCTCGGCCGTGCTGCCGCATATTCAGGCCCACAAGCTGCAGGCCATCGCCCAGACCGGGGCCAAGCGGGCGCCGGCCCTGGCCCAGGTGCCGACCATGGCCGAAAGTGGTTTCCCGGATTTCCAGGTCAACTCCTGGGTCGGCCTGCTGGCACCCGCCGGAACGCCCAAGAACATCGTCGACAAAATGCAGTCCGAGGTCCGGAAAATCGTGACGGAGCCGGCCTTTGTGCAACGCCTTCAAGAGCAAGGCGTGGTTCCAGTCGCCAACACGCCCGAGCAATTCACGGCGCAAATCAAAGCCGAGCAGGCCAAATGGGAGCGGCTGGTGGTGGAAAGAAAGCTCAGCTTTGAGTGAATCGATGCACCTGGCTTGCCTGCGAGGCGATGGGAGGGCTCCGTCATGATCAAGCACATTGTTTTCTGGAAATTCAAGGCACACGCCGAAGGCGCTGATCGCCAGACCAATGTGCTCAAGGCCAGGCGGCTGCTGGACCGCTGTGCGGACATCGTGCCGGGAACCCTGCGCTACGAGGTGTTGGCGCGCCAATCGGGGTGGGACGCCACGGTCGACCTGATGCTGTACGCGGAATTCTCCGATGCGCGAGCCCTGGAGGCCTATCAGCAGCATCCGACGCACCTGGAGGTGAAGCGGCTGATGGGGCCGTTGCGCGAGGCGCGGGACGGCCTGGACTGCGACACGAACCTCGGTTGACGCGGCCGATTTGCCGCAAGCCACCGAAAAAACCCATGCTCCGAAGGGCGGACTGGCTACCATCTCCGGACCATGAAGCTGCCCGTCCCTGAATTCTCCAACCCCGACCAAGCCCTGATCCATCGGTTTCTGGCGGGCGGGGGGCGTCCGATCCCGTTTGACGCCAACCCGATGGCCTGCGCCCTGGGCACCGAGCTGCTGGCGGCCGATGCCCAGGCCGGCACGGTGACCTTGGCGTTCGTGCCCGAGCCGCTGTTTCTGCAGGGCGCGGGGGTGATTCAGGGCGGTGCGCTGACGGCGATGCTGGATTTCGCCATGGCCTTCGCCACGCTGGCGCACATGCCCATCGGCAGCTCATGCGCCACGGTGAACTTGAACACCGCCTTCCTGCGCCCGGCGCCGCGCGGGCGCTACCTGGCCACGGGCGAGGTGGAGCGGCGAGGCCGGCAACTGGCCTTCACGCACGCCCGTCTGGCGCGCGCCGAGGACGGCCAGGTGGTGGCCACCGGCACCTCGACGTTGGCGCTGCAATTGCCTGGCTGAACCTGGATTCTGAATCAAAACCGGCCTTGGCCGGCGTGGAATAATCCTGAGTAGCTATATAAATAGTAGCAATCAAAGTGGGTGCGTGACCAGTCGGAAATCCGGGTCATCAGCGTAGGCCTTGACCTCGAAGCCCAGGCTGCGCATCAGTTTCAGCATGCCGTTGTTGTGCGTCAGCACCAGGCCGATGATTTCTTGCAGGCCCTTCTCGCGCGCCACGTCCATGATGCTGAGCATCAGCCGCGTGCCCAGGCCCTGGCCGCCATAAGCGTCGTCGACCACCAGCGAGAACTCGCAACTGCTCTGGTCCGGGTTGGTGATGTAGCGCGACACGCCGATGATGCGTTCCTTCTCGATCTTCTGGCCTTCGCTGTCGGCTTCCTCCTCCACCACCACGGCGCACAGCGCCATTTCGCGGTCGTAGTCGATCAGGGTAAAGCGCGAGAGCATGGCCGGCGGCAGTTCGGCCATGCTGGAGACAAAGCGGAAGTAGCGGCTTTCCGGCGACAGGCGCTTCATCATCTGCTGCAGCATTTGCGCGTCGTCGGGGTGGATCGGGCGCAGCGTGTACTCGCCGCCGCCGCGCAGCGGCCAGATCTGCTCGTGGCGCTGCGGGTAGGGCAGGATGGCCAGGTGCCCGTAGTGGCCGGCGCGCCCCGGCGAGGTCTGCGCGGCCGCGCCGACCACGATGCGCGCGTCCACCGCCACCACGCCGTGCTCGTCGACGATGATGGGGTTGATGTCCATCTCGCGCAGCTGCGGCAGCTCGCACACCATTTCGGACACGCGCAGCAGCACCTGCTCCAGCGCCGCCCGGTGCACCGGCGCCGCGCCGTGCCAGTCGCCCAGCGTCTGGTGCACGCGCGAGCGCTCGATCAGGCGCCGCGCCAGGAATTGGTTCAACGGCGGCAGCTCCAGTGCCTGGTCGTTCATCAGCTCGACCATGGTGCCGCCGGCGCCGAAAGTGATGATGGGGCCGAAGGGATCGTCGGTCATCACGCCGATGTACAGCTCGCGCCCGCGCGGCTTGCGCGCCATGGCCTGCACGGTGACGCCGTTGATGCGCGCGCCGGGTTGCTTGGCGCGCACCGCCTCCATCATGTCCTGCCAGATGTCGCGCACGGCGGTG
>JAIUOM010000122.1 GCA_020161215.1 Pseudomonadota bacterium | reverse complement strand
GTGCTGGCGGCGGACGGCATGCAGGCCCGGCTGGAGATGCCGCCGCTGGCCGGCCGCACGTCCTCGGGCGCCGCCGTGCTGCCCCCGACCGTGCCGGTGGCGGGCAGGCCGATACCGGGGCCGGTGCCACGGCCGCTGCCGCCGCCGGCCGGCACCGTGCCCACGCCGCGGCCGGGCACCTTCCCGGCGCTGCCCGCCAGGTAGCGGCGCCGGCGCCCAGGCGCCTTCAACCGCGCAGGAACAGCCGGTAGGCGGGGTTGCCGGTTTCTTCCAGCCAGGGGTAGCCGAGTTCGTCCAGGAAGCGCCGGAACGCCGTGTCGTCGGCCTGCGGCACCTGCATGCCGACCAGGATGTGGCCGTGGTCGGCGCCCTGGTGGCGGTAGTGGAACAGGCTGATGTTCCAACTGGGTTGCATCAGGCTCAGGAATTTCATCAGCGCGCCCGGCCGCTCGGGGAACACGAAGCGCAGCAGGCGCTCGTCGCGCGCCAGCGCGCTGCGCCCGCCGACCATGTAGCGCACATGCTCCTTGGCCAGTTCGTCGTGGGTCAGGTCGATGGCCTGGAAGCCGGCGCGCTCGAAGGCGTGCGCGATGCGCGGCGAATCGCCCTTGCCGGCGGTGGTCAGGCCGACGAACACGTGGGCCTGACCGGCCTCGGCGGCGTCGCTGATGCGGTAGTTGAACTCGGTCACGTTGCGCGGGCCGCCGGGCAGTTGGCCGATGGTTTCGCAAAAGCGCCGGAAGCTGCCGCGCTCCTCGGGGATGGTGACGGCCAGCAGGGCCTCGCGCTCCTCGCCCACCTCGGCGCGTTCGGCGACGAAGCGCAGGCGGTCGAAGTTCATGTTGGCGCCGCACAGGATGGCGACGTAGCTCTCGCCCTTGGTCTTGTGCGTGGCCACGTACTGCTTGACGGCGGCCACGGCCATGGCGCCCGAGGGCTCGACGATGCTGCGCGTGTCGACGAACACGTCCTTGATGGCGGCGCAGACGGCGTCGGTGTCGACGGTGATGAACTCGTCCACCACCGCGCCGGCGATGCGGAAGGTTTCCTCGCCCACCAGCTTGACGGCGGTGCCGTCGGCGAACAGGCCGACGTCGGCCAACTGCACGCGCTGGCCGGCGGCCACCGACTGCGCCATGGCGTTGGAGTCGTTCATCTGCACGCCGATCACCTTGACCTCGGGTCGCACGGCCTTGATGTAGGCGCCCACGCCGCTGATCAACCCGCCGCCGCCGATGGCCACGAACACCGCCGCCAGCGGCCCCTGGTGCTGGCGCAGGATTTCCATGGCGATGGTGCCCTGGCCGGCGATGACCAGCGGGTCGTCGAACGGGTGGATGAAGGTCAGGCCCTGCTCGGCCTGCAGCGTGACCGCGTGGTCGTAGGCGTCGTTGTAGCTGTCGCCGGCCAGCACCACCTCGCCGCCCAGCGCCTTGACGGCGTCGATCTTGAGCTGCGGCGTGGTGGTCGGCATCACGATCACCGAGCGCGTGCCCAGCTTGTGCGCGCCCAGCGCCACGCCCTGGGCGTGGTTGCCGGCGCTGGCGCAGATCACGCCGCTTTGCAGCTGCTCGGGCGTGAGGTGGGCCATCTTGTTGTAGGCGCCGCGCAGCTTGAAGCTGAACACCGGCTGCTGGTCCTCGCGCTTGAGCAGCACCTTGTTGTGCAGGCGGCGGCTGAGGTTGCGCGCCGGGTCCAGGTCGGACTCGATGGCCACGTCGTAGACCCGCGCGGTGAGCACTTGCTTGAGGTAATCGGTGGCGCTCAGGGGCGCGGCGGCGGGGGCGGTGGAGCGGGAGCGCGGCATGGTGTCGGGAGCAATGGGCAGGCCGACATGATACGAACCCGCCGCGTGGGTGGCCCCGGCCGTGTGCAGCGCAGCAAAAAAAAGCCCCGAACCGAAGGGTTCGAGGCTTGAATCCACCTTTTGAAAGGGTGGAGGAGACAACCGACGCAAGAAAGTCACTTGCGATGAAGCGAGTGTACGCGAAAAGCACGGTCGTTCACTCTTAATTGTTGCAATGCAACACCATGGCCTGGGGCAAAGCGTGCGTTTTTTCCGTGTCGCGCCAGGAGGGCGGGCCGAATCCGCTACGCTTGGCTTCTTTATTGGGCACACAAGCAAGGCGGCAGGGCATGGAATGCACGGTGAGTTGGACCGGCGCGGCGGGCACGCGCTCGGGCATGGGGTTCGTGGCCGAAACCGGCTCCGGGCATGTGCTGGCCATGGACGGCGCGCCCGACGCGGCGCGGCCCGAGATGGGCGGGCAAAACCTGGCGCCGCGCCCCATGGAGACGGTGCTGGCCGGCACCGGCGGCTGCACCGCCTACGACGTGGTGCTGATCCTGCGCCGCGGCCGCCACGACGTGCGCGGCTGCTCGGTCAAGCTGACCAGCGAGCGCGCCGAGCAGGATCCGAAGGTGTTCACCGCCATCCACATGCATTTCATCGTGACGGGCCTGGGCGTGCCGGCCAGCGCGGTGGAGCGGGCGATCCAGCTCAGCCACGAAAAATACTGCTCGGCATCGATCATGCTGGGCAAGACGGCCGAGATCACGACCTCGTTCGAGCTGATCGAGGCTTGAGTCGGGTGGGTTCGAAAATGAGAGCTGCTTAGGCTTGGCTCACGCGCCTTGGTGGCACTTTTCTGGTCCAAAGCAACGCCTCAGCCGGCCGCCGGGGGCGCTCGGGGCCTGTCAAATCCGCTGCGCGGTGCTGGTCATGACCCGCGCCGCCAGCCGCATCAGCCCGCGCACCGGGGCGGGCAAGGGCGTGCCGCCGGCCTGCAGCGCGTGGTCGGCGTGGCGCGCCTCGTCTTCCTTCATTTGCGCCACGATGGCGCGCGAAGCGGTGTCGGCGCTGGGCAGGCGGTCCATGTGGCCGGCCAGGTGGGCCTCGACCTGGCGCTCGGTCTCGACCACGAAGCCCAGGCTGAGCGGGTCACCGCCCAGGCGCCCGGCCACCAGGCCGATGCCGAACGAGCCGGCGTACCACAGCGGATTCAGCCAGGACACGCGGCCGCCCAGCTCGTCCAGCCGCTCGCGCGTCCAGGCCAGGTGATCGGTTTCTTCCCGGGCGGCGGCGTCCAGGTGCCGGCGCAGCTCCGGGTCGCGCGTGGTCAGCGCCTGCGCGGTGTACAAGGCCTGGGCACAAATCTCGCCCACGTGGTTGACGCGCATCAAGGCTTCGGAAAGACGGCGTTCGGATTCGGTCAGCGTCACCGGCGGCGGTGCCTCGTGGGCCGGGCTGGTCCGCGCCGTCCGGGGGGGGGCCAGCAGCGTGCGCAGGGTCCCGTCCACGGCGGCCAGCAGGCGGTCGGTCGGAGAAAGGCTCATGCCCGCATGGTAGCGGGCTGGGCGTCGGAGGCAAGCCATGCCGGTCGGGGGCCGCGGTCGGGCGGGGCCGAAGGCGGGTTGTTGTAGTCAGCCCACACTGCATCGGAGGCTGTGGTCGATTTGCAACAAAACGCCGGGACCAGCCCAAAAAACGTCACCGAGTCTTTGCAACTTGGAGACAGGTCTGGTGCAATAGCAACAACTTCCCGGTAGGGGAGGTTGGCCCCGGGGACCGGCGGGAAAAAACAGACGGACCCTTCGCACCGGCGCCCTATGTTTAACCTTGGAGAACTTGCAATGAAAAAATCTCTGATCGCCCTGGCTGTGCTGGGCATGTCCGGTGCCGCAATGGCTCAGTCGTCGGTGACTCTGTACGGTGTGGCCGACGCTGGTATCGGCAAGATGGAAGCCGACACCGACAAGACCGAATTCCTGTCCGCCACCATGATGAACAACGGCAACAGCCGTATCGGTGTGCGCGGCGTGGAAGACCTGGGTGGTGGCCTGCGCGCTGGTTTCAACTTTGAATCCGGCCTGTCCCTGGACGGTGGCGATTCCGCCTTCTCCGGCACTGGCATGTGGAGCCGTGCTGCCCACGTGTGGTTGGGTGGCAACTGGGGTACCTTGAAACTGGGTCGTTCGCTGAACCCGACGTTCTACGGCATCGCCGCTTGGGAACTGACCGGCGCCGCCAACTACTCCGTGGTCGGCAACACCTACGGCTTCGCCGGCGGCGGCCCCCGTAACAACAGCCAGTTCAGCTACAAGACGCCCAACATCAGCGGTTTCTCCGCCGAAGCCGGCTACATCTTCAAGGCCGACAACGGTGGCGCCTCCAAGTGGGACTTGAACGCTACGTACGCCAACGGCCCCCTGGGCGTGGGCTTCGCCGCCAACAAGCTGGGCAACGGTGGCAAGACCAACTACACGCTGGGCGGTAAGTACACCTTCGGCATGTTCACGCTGGCCGGTTCCTACACCGACGCGCACAAAGGTCTGACCGATCTGAAGCGTCGTGGTTTCTCCATCGGCGGTACCGCCAACATCGGCGCCTTCGCCGTGACCCTGGACGTGACCCGCGACACCAAGAACGAGTGGACTGGCGCCAAGCGCACCAACGTGCTGGCCGAAGGCCGTTACGCCCTGTCCAAGCGCACGTTCCTGTACGCGGCTTACCTGAAGTACGACAAGACCGACAACTACGGTCTGGGCGTTCGCCACAACTTCTGATCACCGCACTGCCTAATGGCAGTGAGTGTTCAGATCAAAAAACCGCCTTCGGGCGGTTTTTTGTTTTCCGCGCGCAGTTGCCGTCCGTGTGCAGAGGCAGAGCGCGCTGGCGGTGGGGATTGAGGGCGGTGCAGGCATCGGGTGCGGGCGACGGCATGTGCCGCCGAGGTTCTATGCGCGCAATCCCTCTCACCTTCCGGCGCGGGGCTCTGCTAGCATCCGCCACCGCTACAGTTTCTGATCCATGGGTGCCTTTGTTCTTCGCCGACTGATCCAGGCCATCATCGTGATGGTGTCGGTCGCCTTCATCGCATTCCTGCTGTTCCAGTACGTGGGCGACCCGGTGGTGTTCCTGCTGGGCCAGGACGCCACGCCGGAGCAAATTCGCCAGCTGCGCGCCGACCTGGGGCTCGATCAGCCCTTCTTCGTGCAGTTCTGGCACTTCCTGATCAACGCCGCGCAGGGCGAGTTCGGCCTCAGCCTGCGCCAGGGCGCCAAGGTGTCGCGCCTGCTGGGCGAGCGCTTCCCGGCCACCTTCGAACTGGCCCTGGTCGCCGCCGTGTTGGCGTTGATCGTGGGGGTGCCCATGGGGGTGTACGCGGCACTCAAGCGCGGCAGCTTCATGAGCCAGATGTTCATGACCTTGTCCTTGCTGGGCGTGTCTTTACCCACCTTCCTGATCGGCATCCTGCTGATCCTGGTGTTCTCGGTCTGGCTGGGCTGGCTGCCGAGTTTCGGGCGGGGTGAAACCGTGCAGTTCGGCTGGTGGAGCTCGGGGCTGTTCACCGTCGATGGGTGGCTGCACATGATCCTGCCGGCCATCACCCTGGCGATTTTCCAGCTCACGCTGATCATGCGGCTGGTGCGCGCCGAGATGCTGGAGGTGCTGCGCACCGACTACATCAAATTCGCGCGCGCGCGCGGCCTGACCGATCGGGCCATCAACTTCGGCCACGCGCTCAAGAACACCCTGGTGCCGGTGTTGACCATCACCGGCCTGCAATTGGGTGGCCTGATCGCCTTTGCCATCATCACCGAAACGGTGTTTCAGTGGCCAGGCATGGGCCTGCTGTTCATCCAGGCCGTCACCTTCGCCGATGTGCCGGTGATGGCCGCCTACCTGTGCCTGATCGCGCTCATCTTCGTCGTCATCAACCTGATCGTCGACATGCTCTACGTGGTCGTTGATCCGCGTTTGCGCGTGGCCCCAGGCGGCCATTGACGGTGCTTTGACATTCCCCCAAAAACCATCCAGGAGAAGCCCATGAAAGCCCAGAAAACCCTGTTGTCCGTGTCGGTGGCGTCGGCCCTGCTGGCGCTCAGCCTCGGCGCCGCGGCCCAGACCGTGCGCATCGCCAACCAGGGCGATGCACTGTCGCTCGACCCGCATTCGCTGAACGAGTCGCTGCAGCTGAGCGTGGACAGCAACGCCTACGAGGCCCTGGTGGGCTGGAACAAAAAGCTGGAAATGGTGCCCATGCTGGCCACTTCCTGGAAACAGATGTCGCCCACCGTGTGGCGCTTCGAGCTGCGCAAGGGCGTGCAGTTCCACGACGGCACCCCGTTCACGGCCGACGATGTGGTGTTCACCATGGGCCGCATCGCCGCCGACGGCTCGGACATGAAAGCCTACAGCAACGACGTCAAGGAAACGCGCAAGATCGACAGCCATACGGTCGAGATCGAGACCAAGACGCCGCTGCCCATCCTGCCGCAGATCCTGTCGCAGGTCTACGTGATGAGCAAGAAGTGGTGCGAGGAGAACAACGCCGTGCGTCCGGTCGATCGGCGCAAGGGCGTGGAGAACACCGCCTCGTTCAAAACCAACGGCACCGGCCCGTTCCACGTGCGCGAGCGCCAGCCGGGCGTGCGCACCGTGTTCGTGCGCAACCCGCGCTACTGGGGCAAGGTCGAGGGCAATGTGCAGGAGGTCGTCTTCACCCCCATCGCCAACCCCGCCACGCGTGTGGCGGCGCTGCTGTCGGGCGAGATCGATGTGATGGAGCCGGTGCCCGTGCAGGACATCGCCCGCGTCAACGCCAACGCCAACACCCGCGTGCTGGCCGGCCCCGAGTTGCGCACCATCTTCCTGGGCATGGACCAAAAGCGCGACGAGCTGCTGTACTCCAGTGTCAAGGGCAAGAACCCGTTCAAGGACAAGCGCGTGCGCCAGGCCTTCTACCAGGCCATCGACATCGACAGCATCAAGCGCGTCGTCATGCGCGGCGCCTCGCGCCCCACCGCGCTGATGGTCGGCCCCGGCATCAACGGCTGGACCGACGCGCAGGACAAGCGCCTGCCCTTCGACGTCGACGCCGCCAAGAAGCTGATGGCCGAAGCCGGCTATGCCGAGGGCTTCGAGGTCAGCATGAACTGCCCGAACGACCGCTACGTCAACGACGCGCAGATCTGCCAGGCGGTGGCCGCCAACCTGTCGCGCATCAACGTCAAGATCAACCTGCAGGCCGAAACCAAGGGCACCTATTTCCCCAAGATCCTGCGCCGCGACACCAGTTTCTACATGCTGGGCTGGACGCCGTCCACCTACGATTCGCACAACGCGCTGAATGCCCTGATGCGTTGCCCGGACGACAAGACCGGCTCCGGCCAGTTCAACCTGGGCTCTTACTGCAACCCCAAGCTGGATGAGCTCACCGTCAAGCTCGGCGCCGAGACCGACCAGGCCAAGCGCAACGCCATGATCAAGGAAGCCTTCCAGATCCACATCGACGAAGTGGGCCACCTGCCGCTGCACCAGCAGACCCTGGCCTGGGGTGTCAGCAAGAAGGTCGAACTGACCCAACTGGCCGACAACTACATGCCCTTCAAGTGGATCACCCTCAAGAAGTAAGGCCCTGAGCGGCGCATGCCCGCGCGTGCGCCGCGCCCCGGCCTGGGTGGCCGGGGCGCCTGCGGAAGCAAAAAGCCGTTTCGGGCCCGCGCAGCCAGCCGATCAAGCGATGAATTCATGAGCAACGTACTTAGCCGCTGGTGGGACAGCGATGTCGGCTACAGCTTCCGCAACTCGCCCACCGCCATCGTGGCGGCGGCGATCGCCTTCGTGTGCCTGTTCTGCGCCCTGTTTGCCGGCTGGGTGGCACCGCACAACCCGTTTGACCTGACCACGCTGGAGCTGTCCGACGCTCGCCTGCCGCCGGCCTGGATGGAGGGTGGCAGCCGCAAGTACCTGCTGGGCACCGACGACCAGGGGCGCGACATCCTGTCGGCGCTGATGTACGGCACCCGAATCTCTCTCATCGTCGGCATCGCCGCGGTGTTGCTGTCGATCGCGCTGGGCGTCGTCGTCGGTCTGGTGTCGGGTTCGGTGGGGGGCTGGGTCGATGCATTTTTGATGCGCCTGTGCGACGTCGTATCTTCGTTCCCGGCCATCCTGGTGGCCTTGTTGATCGCGGGGGTGGCGCGTGCGCTGTACCCGAATGCCGCCGAGGGCGTGGCGTTCGGTGTGCTGGTGCTGGCCATTGCCTTCGCCGGCAGCAACGGATGGGTGCAGTACGCCCGAACCGTTCGGGCCAGCACCATGGTCGAGCGCGGCAAGGAGTACGTGCAGGCCGCGCGCGTGACGGGGGTGCCCAAGGCGCGCATCATGCGCCGCCACATCCTGCCCAACGTCACCGGGCCGGTGCTGGTGCTGGCCACCATCCAGGTCGCCACCGCCATCATCACCGAGGCCACGCTGTCCTTTTTGGGCGTCGGCGTGCCGCCCACCTCGCCCTCGCTCGGCACGCTGATCCGGGTCGGCAACGACTACCTGTTCTCGGGCGAGTGGTGGATCACCATTTTCCCGGGGCTGATGCTGGTGCTGATCGCGCTGTCCGTCAATTTGCTGGGCGACTGGTTGCGCGATGCGCTCAATCCGCGCCTGAATTGAATCAAAATCGGCGTATGCCGGCGCCAAGTAAGCCTGGTAAGCTATCAAATCAGTAGTATCAAGACCATGTCCCTGCTGCAAGTCAAGAACCTGGTGGTCGAGTTTCCGAACCGGCGCGGCACCCTGCGCGCGCTGGACGACATCTCTTTCGACATCGCCCCCGGCGAAATCCTCGGTGTGGTGGGCGAATCCGGCGCCGGCAAGTCGCTCACTGGCGCGTCCATCATCAGCCTGCTGGAGCCGCCCGGCCGCGTGGCCAGCGGCCAGATTCTGCTGGAAGGCCAGCGCATCGACCACCTGCCGCACGAGCAGATGCGCCACATCCGCGGCCGCAAGATTGGGGCCATTTTTCAAGACCCACTGACCTCGCTGAACCCGCTTTACACCGTCGGGCGCCAGCTCACCGAGACCATCCTGACGCACCTGCCCGTCAGCGCCGCCGAAGCGCGCGAGCGCGCCGTCCAGCTGCTGCAAGACACCGGCATTCCCGCCGCCGAGCAGCGCATCGACCACTACCCGCACCAGTTTTCCGGCGGCATGCGCCAGCGCGTCGTCATCGCCCTGGCGCTGGCCGCCGAGCCCAAGCTGATCGTCGCCGACGAGCCCACCACGGCGCTCGACGTGTCCATCCAGGCGCAGATCATCAGCCTGCTGAAAAGCGTTTGCCGCGAGCGCGGCGCCGCCGTCATGCTGATCACCCACGACATGGGCGTGATCGCCGAAACCTGCGACCGCGTGGCCGTGATGTACGCCGGCCGCATCGCCGAGATCGGCCCGGTGCACGAAGTCATCAACCACCCGGCGCACCCTTACACCGTGGGGCTGATGGCCTCCATCCCCGACATGGCGGCGGACCGCGAGCAGCTCAACCAGATCGACGGCGCCATGCCGCGCCTGAACGCCATCCCACGCGGCTGCGCCTTCAACCCGCGCTGCCCGCGGGTGTTCGAGCGCTGTCAGGTGGAGCGGCCGGAACTGATGGCCGCCGGCGCCACGCACGCCGCCTGCTGGATCAATGAACCCACCCCTGAGTCGGCCTCCGGCCGCCACCCCCTCAAGGGGGCGCAGCCAGTGACCGGGGAGACCCCGGCCACGGCTGCCACTGGTCAAGACCCGTCGAACGGAGCCGCGTCATGAACACCGTCGCATCGCCCTCCGCCGCAGTGGCCGAGGCCAGCGCCGCAGCGTCGCCGCTGGTTCAGGCTGAAGGTCTGGCCAAGACCTTCGATGTCTCCCCGCCCTGGCTCAATCGCGTGCTTGAAGGCAAACCGCGCCAACTGCTGCACGCCGTGGACGACGCCAGCTTCACCATTGCCAAAGGCCAGACCCTGGCCCTGGTGGGCGAATCCGGCTGCGGCAAGAGCACCGTGGCGCGCCTGTTGGTGGGCTTGTACGAGCCCACGCGCGGCAGCTTTCACTTCAACGGACAGGACGCGCACGCCGCCTTTCAGGCCGGCGGCGAGGGCGCGCGCAAGCTGCGCGAGCGCATCCAGATGATTTTTCAGGATCCCTACGCCAGCCTCAACCCGCGCTGGCGGGTGGCCAGCATCGTCGCCGAGCCCATGCAGGAGCACGGCACGGTGGCCGGCAAGGCCGCGCAAGAGCAGCGCGTGGGCGAACTGCTCGAGTCCGTCGGTCTGGCGCCGGCCGACATGGCCAAGTACCCGCACCAGTTTTCCGGTGGGCAGCGTCAGCGCATTTCCATCGCGCGGGCGTTGGCCACCCAACCCGAGTTCCTGGTCTGCGACGAGCCCACCTCGGCGCTCGACGTGTCGGTGCAGGCGCAGGTGCTCAACATCATGAAGAACCTGCAGCGCGAGCAGGGCCTGACCTACCTGTTCATCAGCCACAACCTGGCCGTGGTGCGCCACGTCAGCGACCATGTGGGGGTGATGTACCTGGGCCGCATCGTCGAGCTGGCGCCCAAGCACGCGTTGTTCGACAACCCGCGCCACCCCTACACGCGCATGCTGCTGGACGCCATCCCCAAGATGCACGACACCGGCCGCGCGCGCACTCCGGTGCAGGGCGAGGTGCCCAACCCGCTGAACCCGCCCAGCGGCTGCACCTTCCACCCGCGTTGCCCGCACGCCAACGAGCGCTGCAAGGCGGAGCGGCCCCAGCGCCAGCACTTTCAGAGCATCGAAGTGGCCTGCCATGCCGTGGAAGAAGGCCGCATCTGAGTCCGGTGTGGCGGTCAATCACTCCTGAATCAATAGCTGTTCAGGGTTGACTCGCAGGAATACGGTGTTGCGCTGGCGGTTTTTCCCAATTCGGTGCGCGCGTCGGCACAGTCCGACCACAATTGGACTCGCCGGCGCGGGATAATTGGGGCCATGAACCAACTCGAGGCTCTCAAACACGTCACCACCGTCGTCGCCGACACAGGCGATTTCCGGCAACTGGCCCAATTCCAGCCGCGCGATGCCACCACCAACCCCTCGCTCATCCTCAAGGCCGTTCAAAAGCCCGAGTACGCGCCCTTGCTGGCCGACACCGTGGCCGAATACCGCGGCCGGCCGCTCGATGAGGTGGTCGACCGTCTGCTGGTGCGCTTTGGCCGAGAAATCCTGGGCGTGATTCCCGGGCGCGTGTCGACCGAGGTCGATGCGCGCCTGTCCTTCGACGAGAACGCCACCGTCACCCGCGCCGAGCGCCTGATCGAGCTGTACCAGGCCGCTGGCGTGCCCACCGAGCGCGTGCTGATCAAGATCGCCAGCACCTGGGAAGGCATCCGCGCTGCCGAGCGGCTGGAAAAGCGCGGCATCCACTGCAACCTGACCCTGCTGTTCTCGTTCTGCCAGGCGGTGGCCTGCGGGCAGGCCAAGGTGCGCCTGATTTCCCCCTTCGTCGGCCGCATCTACGACTGGTACAAAGCCAAGGCCGGCAGCAGCTGGGACGAAGCCGCCATGGCCGGCGCGGGCGACCCCGGCGTGCAATCGGTGCGTCGCATCTACGAGCACTACAAGCACTTCGGCATCGCCACCCAGGTCATGGGCGCGAGTTTTCGCAATGTCGGTCAGATCACGGCGCTGGCCGGTTGCGACCTGCTGACCATCAGCCCCGAATTGCTGGCCCAACTTGCCGCCACCGACGCGCCGCTGGCCCGCGCGCTGGACCCGGCGGCGGCGCAACAACTTGATCTGCCGCCCGTGCAGTACGACGAGCCGGCCTTCCGCCTGGCGCTGAACCAGGACGCCATGGCCACCGAGAAGCTGGCCGAGGGCATCCGCGCCTTCATCGCGGACGCCGAGAAACTCGAAGCCCTGATGCAGGCCGCCTGAGCGCCAAATGGACTGGCAAAGCCGCCCGCGCTGCGATGAAACGCCGGCCTGGCGGGCGCTCGGTGCGCACGCGGCGGCCCATTTCTCGGGCCCCCAGGCGTTTGATCTGCGCCAGGCCTTCGCCCAGGATCCGGCCCGCCCCTGGCACCTGGCGGTGCAGGGGCCGCATGTCTACGCCGATCTGTCGCGGGCCCTGATCGATGCGCCGGCGCGCGCGCTGCTGCTGCGGCTGGCCGAGGAATGTGGGCTGGCGGCGCACCGCGACGCCATGCTGGCTGGCCAGCACGTCAATGTGTCGGAAGATCGGCCGGCCCTGCATCCGCTGATGCGCTGGCCGGCGGAGTCGCCGCATCCGCTCGAGGATTTGCGCCAAATCCAGCGTCAGTCGGCGTCGGAGTTATCGAACATGCTCTCATTTGCGGAGCAAGTTCGCGCTCAAGGCCGCTTCGACGACGTGGTGCACATCGGCATTGGCGGCTCCGACCTCGGGCCGCGGCTGGCGCTGCAGGCGCTGGCCCCCGACATCCTGCCCGACGCGCCCCGCGTGCACTTCGTGGCCAACATGGACGGGCACGAGTTGGCCGGCGTGCTGGGCCGCTTGCGCTCGGCCACGCGCACCTTGTTCGTGCTGGCCTCCAAAAGCTTCGGCACCGCCGAAACGCTGCGCAACGCCCAGTCGGCGCGCGACTGGTTTTTGGCCCAGGGCGGCCCGCCCCAGGCCTTGGCCGAGCACTTCGTGGCGCTCACCGCGCGGCCCGACTTGGCGCGGGCCCTGGGTGCCGGGCGCTGCTTTACCTTCCCCGAGGGGGTGGGCGGGCGCCTGTCCTTGTGGTCGGTGATTGGCCTGCCGGTGGCGCTGGCCGTGGGCAGCGCCGGCTTTCGGGCCCTGTTGGCCGGGGCGCACGCCATGGACCAGCATTTTGCCCAGGCCCCGCTCAGCGCCAACCTGCCGGTCCAGCTCGGTCTGCTGGACGTCTGGTACCGCAATTTCCTGCACTTTCCCAGCCGCTGCGTGGTGCCTTACCACCATGGCCTGCGCCGCTTGCCCGCGTACCTGCAGCAGTTGGAGATGGAAAGCAATGGCAAACGCGTGGACGCCCGTGGCCGCGCCGTGCCCTTTGACACGGCTCCGGTGATCTGGGGCGAGGAGGGCAGTGGCGCGCAGCATGCGTTTTTTCAGCTGCTGCACCAGGGCACGCGCGTGGTGCCGGTCGAGTTCGTCGCCGTGCGGCGTGCCGCGCACGATTTGCCGGAGCACCAGGCGCGGCTGTTGGCGAATGCGCTGGCGCAGGCGCGCGCGCTGATGCTCGGCCACGCCGACGAGAATCCGCAGCGCTGCTTTCCGGGCAACCGGCCGTCGATCTTCTTGCTGATGGACCGCCTGACGCCGGCCAGCCTGGGCGCGCTGATCGCCCTGCACGAACACCGCATGTTCACCAGCGGCTCGCTGTGGGGCCTGAACAGCTTCGACCAATGGGGTGTGGAGCTGGGCAAACGCCATTCGCTGGCCATCGAGCAGGCCCTGAACCAGGGCGACTGCAGTGGCCTGGACCCGGCCACCGCCCACTTGTTGGCCCTGCTCACCCAGCCGCCGCCCCAGGACGATCCACGCTGAGCCCGTGCCCG
>JAIUOM010000121.1 GCA_020161215.1 Pseudomonadota bacterium | reverse complement strand
AGTACTCGATCTACCTCGTCGTCAAACACCGCTCTTCTGTACTTCGCCGGAAATACCAAGTGATACATCAGCACCGTAACATTATGGCTCTTGTGCAAGTACTCGCTCATCCTCCAAGCTTACGCCGCAAGCGGCGGGGAATAGGACCCGCAGAGATTAAACAAACAAATAAAACCGCTCATCATATTCACCTTTAGTAAATTTAATATACCCTTGAAGACGTAGAATTTGTACATTTCTTCTTGCATCAGATCAACAAAACTCTCTTGACAGCTTTGGTCACTCAGTCGCTCCAACCTGGCCATCCACCTGGCTGATCTCGGTCGGAACCACCCTGATAGAAAATCCCCCCCGTGAGCCCCTCCCCCTCCGCCACCACGGCCCCCTCGCCCGCGCTCCCCCCATGGGCCCTACGCGCCCGCCTGCGTGCGCGCCTGCGCCGCTGGTGGCACGCGCGCCTGCCGCGCACCGACAGCCTGCAGCTGACGCAGCGCAACGTCTACATCGTGCCCACGCGCGCCGGCTGGATGCTGGCGGCGACGCTGCTGGTGCTGCTGATCGCCTCGATCAATTACCAGCTCAACCTGGGCTACCTGCTCACCTTTTTGCTGGCCGGCGCCGCCGCGGCCGGCATGGTGGTCAGCCACAACACCTTGCGTGGCCTGGCGCTGCACCTGCTGCCGCCCGAGCCGCTGTGGGCCGGCACCCTGGCAGTGCTGGACATCAAATTAGCCAACGCCCGCCGCAGCCCGCGCCTGGGCCTGGGCCTGGCCCTGCAGGAGACGGCGCACTGGTCCTGGGCCGACGTACCGGGCCAGGGCGAGGCCACGGTGCAGGTCAGCTTTCAGCCGCCCGGGCGCGGGCGCCACCCCGTGCCTACGCTGACGGCCGAAACGCGTTTTCCACTCGGCACCTTCCGCGTCTGGACGGTGTGGCGCCCGGCCGCCCAGGTGCTGGTCTACCCGGCGCCCGAGCGGCCCGCGCCGGCCCTGCCGCCCGGTGAGCCGCGCGCCGGCGCGGGCCTGGCCGGCGGCGCGCGCGCCAGTGGCGAATTCGACGGCGTGCGCGCCTACCAGCGCGGCGACCCGCTGAAACTGGTGGTCTGGAAGAAGTTCGCCAAGTCGGGCGAGCTGATTTCGCGCGACACCGTCCACATGCAGCGCGCAGAGTTGTGGCTGGACTTCGCCCACACCGGCGCACCAGACACCGAATCGCGCCTGTCGCGCCTGGCGGCCTGGGTGCTGGCCGCCGACGCCCAGGGCCTGGACTACGGCCTGCGCCTGCCGGGCCAGGAAATCGCCCCGGCCAGCGGGCCGGCCCAGCGCCTGCGCTGCCTGGAGGCCCTGGCAACCGCATGAACCCTCCTCCGAGTCGCCTCGCGCCTTCCCCCTCTCTCTGCGGACAGGCAGGGCAACGCCGTGCCCGGCCCGGGTCCGAGCACGGCGCTCGCCGGTTGGGCCCGCGACCCGGCCAGTGGGCTCGTGCCCATCTCAGCGCCGCGAACGCGGGATGGTGGGTGACCGATCCATGAAAAATCCCTTTGCCCACCTGCCGCGCGAGGCGCGCGACACGCTGTTTCTGCTGGCCGTGATCGCCTGGGTGATCCTGCCGCAGGTCGGCCAGTTGCCGCTGTGGTGCAGCCTGCTCACCGGCATCGTGCTGCTGTGGCGCGGCTGGCTGGCGCTGGGCGCGCGGCCGCTGCCGGGGCGCGCTTGGCGCATTGGGCTGCTGGCCGTGGCCGTGCTGGCCACCTGGGCCACTTACCGCACCCTGCTCGGGCGCGAGGCCGGCGTGACGCTGATCGTGCTGCTGCTGGCGCTCAAGACGCTGGAGCTGCGCGCCCGGCGCGACGCCATGGTGGTGTTCTTTCTCGGCTTCTTCGTAATGCTGACCAACTTCTTTCAGTCGCAGTCGCTGCCGCTGGCCCTGGCCATGCTGCTGGGGCTGCTGGGGCTGCTGACGGCCCTGGTCAACGCCCACCGCCCGGTGGGTCAGCCCAGCCTGCGCGAATCGGCCGCGCTGGCGGCCAAGATGACCCTGGCCGGCGCGCCCATCATGCTGGCGCTGTTCGTGTTCTTCCCGCGCTTCGCGCCGCTGTGGGGCCTGCCCAGCGACGCGCTGACCGGGCGCAGCGGGCTGTCCAACACCATGGAGGTGGGCAACGTGGCCGAGCTGGCACTGGACGAGGGCATCGCCCTGCGCGTGCGCTTCGACGGTGCGCCGCCGCCCCAGCAGCAGCTGTACTTTCGCGGCCCGGTGCTGAGCCGCTTCGACGGCCGAAGCTGGAGCGCCGCCAGCGATCTGGACGCGTTGGCCTTCACCCGCGCCGCGCCGGCCGTGCAGGTGCTGGGCGCGCCCATCGGCTACGAAATGACGCTGGAGCCCAACCACCAGCGCTGGCTGCTCACGCTGGACGTGGCGCCGCGCCCGCCCGAGCTGCCGGGGGGCCGGCGCGCCCTGCCCGGCCCGGCGCTGCAATGGCTCAGCTCGCGCCCCATCACCGACCTACTGCGCTTTCGCGTCCAGAGTTATCCAGAATTTCGCTACGGCCCGTCGCCCACCCCGGACGGCCGGGTGCCGCCAGCGCTGGCGCCCGAGCTGCACCTGCCGCCCGGCGGCAACCCGCGCACCGTGGCCCTGGCCGCGCAGCTGCGCCAACAGCACGCAGGCGCCGAGCCCATGGCCCTGGTGCGCGCGGCGCTGGAACGCCTGCGCGACGGCGGCTACGTCTACACCCTGGATCCGGGCGTGGTCGGCGAACACACGGCCGACGAATTCTGGTTCGGCAGCCGCCAGGGCTTTTGCGAGCACATCGCCTCGGCCTTCGTGGTGCTGATGCGCGCGGCCGGCGTGCCGGCCCGGGTGGTCACCGGCTTTCAGGGCGGCGAGATGAACGGCGTGGACGGCTACTGGACGGTGCGCAACGCCGACGCCCACGCCTGGACCGAGGTCTGGCTGGCCGAGCGTGGCTGGGTGCGCATCGACCCCACCGCCGCCGTGGCGCCGGGCCGCGTCGGGCGGCTGGAACGCCTGCGCGCCCCACCCGGCGCCTTCGCCGGGGCCATCGGCGCGTTCAGCCCAACCCTGATGGCCCAGCTGCGCGCCAATTGGGAGGCCTTGAACAACCGCTGGAACCAGTCGGTGCTGAACTACACCCAGACGCGCCAGTTCGACCTGATGCGCGGCCTGGGCTTCGACAGCCCCAGCTGGGACGACCTGGCCAAGGTGCTGGGCACGCTGCTGGTGCTGGGCGCCACGGCCGGCATGCTCTGGACGCGCTGGGAGCGCCGCCGGCACGACCCCTGGCTGCGCCTGCTGGAACGCGCACGCCTGCGCCTGCGCCAGGCCGGCGTGGCGGCGCCCGACCAGGCCCCGCCGCGCGCCCTGAAGGCGCTGGCCGACGCCAGCGCCCTGCCGCCCGAGCTGCGCGAGCCGCTGGGCGCCTGGCTGCTGGCGCTGGAACGCCTGCGCTACGCCTCGGCCGATGGACGCTCGGCCACGCTGGCTACACTTGGGCGCGAGTTCCAACGCCTGCGCTGGCCGCGCCCCAGCCCCTGATGTCCATGCCCCACACCCCCTGGCTTCGCCTCGTCCGCCGCCTGCTGATTGCTACACTAAGCATAGCTACCCTGGCTTTGTGGACGCCGGCCAACGCCCAAAAACGCTCTGAATCCGCGCGCCGCGCCGAATCCGCCGCCGCCGAGCGCGCCTACGCCCGCCGCCCGGCCGCCCTGCGCTGGGCCGACGAAGTGGCCGAACGCCGTGGCCTGCCGCGCGACTGGGTGCGCGCCGCCGTCGGCCAGGCTGTGTTTCTGCGCGAAGTGCCGCGCCTGATGCTGCCGCCGCCGCGCGGCACCGCCAAGAACTGGCGTGCCTACCGCGGCCGCTTCATCGACCCGGTGCGCATCCGCGCCGGCGCGCGCTTCTGGGAGCGCAATCGCCTGGCCCTGGCGCGCGCCCAGGCCGAATTCGGCGTACCGCCCGAGATCATCGTCGGCATCATTGGCGTGGAAACCGTCTACGGCCAGGTCATGGGCGATTTCCGCGTCATCGACGCGCTGGCCACGCTGACCTTCGACTTCCCCGCCGCGCACCCGCGCGCCGAGGCGCGCCAGGCCTTCTTCCAGGACGAGCTGGAGCAGTTCCTCAGCCTGGCGCACCGCACCGGCATGGACCCGCTGGCGCCGCGCGGCAGCTACGCCGGCGCCATGGGCCTGCCGCAGTTCATGCCCTCCAGCTGGGTCAAGTACGCCATCGATTTCGACGGCGACGGCCGCATCGACCTGTGGCGCAGCGAAACCGACGCCATCGGCTCGGTGGCCAGCTACTTCAAGGGCTACGGCTGGCAGTCCGGCCAGCCCACCCACTACGCCGTGCGACTGACCCCCGAGGCCGATCTGGACGCCCTGCTGGCGCCAGACATCCTGCCCACGTTCGGCGCGGCCCGCTTCGCCGCCCTGGGCGCCCAGCTGGACACCGACGGCCAGGCCCACGCCGGCCCGTTGGCGCTGATCGAGCTGCAAAACGGCGACCCGGCCGTGCCCGGCAACGAACCCAGCTTTGTCGCCGGCACCGAGAACTTCTACGTCATCACCCGCTACAACTGGAGCAGCTACTACGCCATGTCGGTGATCGAGCTGGGGCAGGAAGTGGCGCGCGCGCTGGGGCGTTGATTCGCCCTGGGCGAGGCGGCGGGCCGCGTGACTCGGCTCGGGAAAAGCAGAACCGCCAGAGCTTGGGTGTCAACGCAAGGCGTATGCCACGGGGCTTGGCGAGCAGCGGTCAGAACATGCCATTGCCGTGCTTGGCCTCCGACGGGACGACCTGCAACACATCCCAGTGCTCAACAATTTTCCCCTCGGCATCGAAGCGAAAGATGTCGATGCCCGCCCAGTCTTTGTTGGCGTCGGTTGGCCACACCTGATGGCAATGCAAGACAACCAGATTTCCCTCGGCGACCGATCGCTTGAAGAAGACCTGCTTGCCCGGATACTCGCGAGCCATGCGCTCGAAATACTCGATGAAGGCGGCCTTGCCATCAGCGACATGCGGATTGTGCTGAATGTAGGTGGCGCCGACGTAGCGCACAATGGCCTCGCGGGGCCGACACCCATTGAACATGAGGTCGTAGAACGCGATCGCGTTCTGGCGGTTTTGCTCGGGACTGGATGTCATGGTTAAAGGCGAAGGGTTTGGCGTCAATTCTGGAGCTCGCGCAACACATCCGGATGAGCGACGGCCACTCTCAGAAGCGTCTTCGCTGCTCCCGTCGGTTCGCGCCGTCCCTGCTCCCAATCTTGCAGGGTGCGGGCCGAAACGCCAAGCAAAGATGCGAACTGCTGTTGGGACAGGCCAACCCGAGCGCGAGCCTCCGCAGCCGGTGGGACAACCACATCGGTCACGCGCGCGGCGTGACCGCGACGCATCTGTTTCACGGAAGCCAGCAGATCCTTTTGAAAACGAGCGATATCAGAGGGCATCTTCAATTCCTTTCTTCAATTCCGCCAGGAACTCAGCGGGCATAGTGTCGAACTTCGCCTTCGTGTAGACGATGAGCAACCAAATCGTGCACTCGCGTTCAAGAAAGTAGATCACCCTGGCACCACCGCGCTTTCCGCGACCACTTGCAGCCCAGCGAACCTTTCTGCACCCTCCGCTGCCAGGAATGACATCTCCGGCCTCGGGGTTGGCGGCGATCCAATTGATGAACGCCCCGCGCTCCTCGGTCGACCATACTTCCGAAGCGTACTTGATGAAGATGGACGTCTCGGCAACTGTTCGCACAACGGTAAATATACGGCATTGCCGTACAACATGCAAGCGCTACAGATGTCACCGCTTTGATGCAGAACGTAGAGCTAACCGGTGTTGCGCGGTTTTATCGCGCAGCGTCCGGCGACCGAAGGGGGAGCAGGGTTACGCGTTGGGTTAGGTTTCATTCACGTACCCTCGCTCCAGGGCTTCATCTTGGTTCTCGAATACAGCCATCGCGGTGCTCATGCGCTTGAAGCCAAATTTCTTGTAGAACGGCTCCTTACCTGGTACGGCGTACAGGATAATTTTCTTGTGACCGCTTGATAAGCCTACGAGATTGGAGACGATTTGCTTGCCAAGGCCAAGACCCTGATGACTTGGCAGGAGCGCGACGTCGCATATATACGCACAGTCGACTCCATCCGCGAGTGCACGGCCAACACCCACAAGCTTACCGTCCTCGTATACGAAACACTTGAACATACTGTTCGCAAACACGGTTCTCAACCCGTCAGGAGTCTTGTCTCCAAGAGGCGCAGCACGGTAGAGCGCTGCAAGTTCTATCCAGTCGACGTTGTCGATCGAGGATGACCAGACCAATGACATTGAGCACTCCTTTTGAAATCTAACGTAGAGGTGCCCGGCGGCCGATAGGAGCGCGCGGACGTAGTTGGGCATCCGCGTCGACCGCCAAGTTAGAACGCACTACCGCCTCCATTGAGCAGAACATTCGTGGCTTGCGTTGAACTCTGCCTCGATGCCGGCGAAGAACAGCGCCGCAGCCACCACAGAGAAGACCACGACGGCCAGCAAGGCACGAACGGCGATCGCATTCCGAAGGTACACGAAGGGAGCTGTCACGACCAACGTCAACGCAGCCAGGCCTGGAACAAGTGCCATTGACTCAAGCTCCAACGCTCGCGCTGGGTCACCCCAGGTTCCCCCCTTCAGATCAGCGGCGCAACCTGCAGCCGACGAAAGCGAGTAGTACGCCGCACAGCTCCCCAAAAAGACAAGCGCCCCAATGAGCAACGTCAAACGGCGTCTGGTGAGCCACTTATCTTTCATGTGCGTTCTAACGAATGAAGGGGACTTCCCCGTCCCGAACGAGTCGCACGCCGTGAGGCTCGCGGTTTTCGGCAACTGAGTGCCACGATGGGAAGGTCGAATTTTTCATTGACTCACTCGTTTTGTGGAAGGGGGGGGTCATGACCGCCATTGTCACCATCGGAATTGATCTCGCCAAAAACGTCTTTGCTGTGCATGGTGTGGACGCCACAGGCAAAGCGGTGTTGGTTCGTCCCAATATACCGTGCGCCAAACGGCTCGAACTCATCGCTTCGCCGCCCGCCTGCCTGCCTCATCGGCATTCACGCCTGTTCCGGCGCCCGCCACTGGGCGCGCGAGTTTCAGAGGCATTCGGCCTCGTCGTGCGCCTGATGGCGCCCGGTGCGTCATCGCCTACTGAAAAGCCGTGGTCACCACCGCTGCCAAGAACGCCCGCCTGTGCTGGGCGGAGCTCGGCCGGGGCGAGGCCTTCAGGCTGCCGGCCTGATCGAGCCACAGCACAGGACAGAAAGCCAGACAGAACGACAAGGAGAATTCCACCACCGCATGGAGCCAGCGTTGATGAGTCAGGGTTGGACCTGCGCGGGGCGTGACCGTTTAACTGAAGGAGTCTGGGGCCGGTAGCGACACCGATCATCCTCGGCTAACGAATGGGTTCCCAGAGCGCATCTTTTATCAAGGTCCAGTGCGAATCAACGCAGCATCGATGACCGTTTGTAGTTTCGCTGTCCGCATCCCTTGCTCGCTGAGCAACTGGGCTGGGCGCTGAAGGTGGCAATTTAATCAGGTCGAGTCGAAACGCATTCCGTGATCCATCGCTTCGCGATGGATCACGGCTGGATCGGTGTTTGACTTCCGGGGGGAAGCCCTTGTAGCAGAGTTAACCGGGCGACGACGGCGTGGCACCTTGCCCGCGAGGCGCAGGATAGGCATACAGCGCCTCGCGGGCAAGGTGCCATGCCGTTGGCGCTCCGGTTCAACGACGGGTTAGGCCGCGCTATCTCGCAGCTTTGACCAAATGTCGTGAATCATCTCCTCTCTGGTTGGGCCGAGGTTTGCGTCTCTGACTTGAAGATATTGCACGACATCTTCTCCGAAGCGGCCGCCTTGGCGGTTCTGCTTCGGCTCTGCGGCGTGAATCAGAATGGCCTCGATGTGGTTCAGAACCTCGGAGTGCGTAGAGTGCTTTCCGTCAGCTTCGGCGGAAAGAGAATTGTCTGTCTTCTTCACCCAGCGGATGCCGAACCAGGAAAACTTGTTCCATCGACCGGCCAGAGAGTCTCGCGTGTGTTGCTTTAGGCGAGTGAATAGCTTCTGATTGCCAGAGCCAACTTGGCCAACGTAAACCAAGTCATAGTCTGCGTATAGGACGTACACGCCAGACTGTTCCCTGAAGTCGGTTGGATCTGCTGTCGTGTTCGTTGCGGGCACTCCGAGAAGGCGGCCTGCCTTGCTGCCTGCGCCCCAGAACACGTCAGACTCGTTCCAGAAGAGGCCGTAGTTTTGAATGAGCATGGTGGACCTGAAGGGGTGGTGTTTGTGGGCGGTCTAACGTTCGACGTAAGGGGCTGGCCGCAGGCCAGTCCCCTTGACGGAGGGGTTAGCCGGCTGGATGCACCTTTGGCTGAAAGCCTTGCAAGAAGGCGGCGACAACGGAGCGTGGCGTAAGAACCGACACCATGGCTGATGAGGGAGGTGACTGGCTGACGGCATAGCCTTGAAACGACCATTGGCGGCAAGCACCATCGGCGATCAAGTAGGCGTGGCCGCTGTGTTGGAATATCGTACCGTTGGGAAGCTCTGAGACATGAGCTTCATATGTGTTCTTGGAGCCACCGTTTGCAACACGCTCTTGGTGCAGCTGTGCATCGAGCGAACTCAGACGGAAGTTGCTCTGCTGTTCGATAGGCACATTGGCGCTCAACCAAGCCTTCTTGAACGACATGCTGCGCTCTCGTTGGCAAAAGGTACAAGGCCGGTGCCCAGCGGCAAATGCCGTGGCTTCATCTAGAAAGAACAACTCGGAGTAGTTGCCGGGAGAAAAAGGCTTTGGCCTCTTGATGCCTTTGTATGAAAGCAGGCAGGTAACCCAGGACTTGTGGGCCCACTGTCTCAGGATTTCGTTCGATGAGCCGTGCAGGATTCCGCGATTTCCCATCAGCGATCCGCGATCGGCGACGGCGCACAACTGCCCCCAGGGATTGACGCGGTTTTCTAGCATCGCAGCGACTCTTTCAGACGGCTAACGTGGTTTATCTATCAATTCCGGAGTTTGCCAGTTAACCGCGCACCGCTTCCAGCGGCATTTGGTGATCACAGCGGTAGTCCAGGCCAACGCATCACAAATTTATACTGGTGAAAACCCCAGTTTAACCAGGGCAACCGCGTTGCCGATGCAAGGCCCTTGAGCCGATTCGCAGTCTCTCCGGTGAGATTACCGTCTTTTCCTTTCCGGTCCCTGCGCTGTCAAGTCAAGTCAGCCAATCAGCTGCTTCATTTTTTATAGCTTTCTGCGTTGAATGCCGTAGCGCTGTCGGCAGATTTGCCCCCAAAACTGCCCTGCCCCCGCGCCGGCTGAGAATGCATTGCAACAGCTTGCACGGCCCTGGCTGTGCCGCCCGGCCTCGAACATGCCTCGACGGAGCCCAGCAACCGCCCACCCCCGATAATCCCCACCCATGAACCCCCTGCTTTCCAAGCTGCAGCCCTACCCTTTCGAGCGGCTGCGCAAATTGTTCGAGGGCGTCACGCCTAACCCGGCACTGCGCCCCATCAGCCTGGGCATTGGCGAGCCCAAGCACCCGACGCCGCAGTTCATCCAAGACGCGCTGGCGGCCGATCTGCCCACCGGGCTGGCTGGCTACCCGCCGACGGCCGGCTCGCCGGCCCTGCGTCAGGCCTGCGCGGGGTGGCTGGGGCGCCGCTACGGCGTCACGGTGAGCCCGGACACCCAGGTGCTGCCGGTGCTGGGCTCGCGCGAGGCGCTGTTTGCCCTGGCGCAGACGGTGGTGGACCCGACCCAGCCCGGCGCCACGGTGGTCTGCCCGGACCCGTTCTATCAAATCTACGAAGGCGCGGCCCTGCTGGCCGGCGCCCAGCCGCATTACGTGGCCAGCGACCCGGCGCGCAATTTCGCCCCGCGCTGGGACCAGGTGCCCGAGGAGGTGTGGGCGCGCACGCAACTGGTTTACGTCTGCTCGCCCGGCAACCCCACCGGGGCCGTGATGCCACTGGCCGAGTGGCAGATGCTGTTTGAACTGTCGGACCGCCACGGCTTCGTGATTGCGTCGGACGAGTGCTACAGCGAGATCTACTTTCAGGACGACGAGCCACCCCTGGGCGGTCTGGAGGCGGCGGCCAAGTTGGGCCGCGGCGACTTCCAGCGCCTGATCATGCTGACCAGCCTGTCCAAGCGCAGCAACGTGCCGGGCATGCGCTCCGGTTTTGTGGCGGGCGATGCGGATGTGATCAGGCCATTCACGCTGTACCGCACCTACCACGGCAGCGCCATGAGCCCGCTGGTGCAGGCGGCCAGCATCGCCGCCTGGAGCGACGAGGCGCATGTGGCCGAAAACCGCCGCCTGTACCGCGAGAAGTTCGCCGCCGTCACCCCGCTGCTGGAAGGCGTGATGGACGTGCGCCTGCCCGACGCCGCCTTTTACCTGTGGGCCGGCGTGCCCGCCGCCTGGCAGGGCAACGACACCCGCTTCGCGCGGGAATTGCTCGCTCAATACAATGTGACGGTTTTGCCCGGCAGCTACTTGGCGCGCGAGGTCGGCGGCCACAACCCGGGCCAGGGCCGCGTGCGCATGGCCCTGGTGGCCGAGACGGCCGAATGCCTGCAAGCCGCCGAGCGCATCGTCCAGTTCATCCAATCCAACGCCTGAGAAAGAACTTCCCCAAAATGAGCCAACAGCTGCAACAGATCATCGACACCGCCTGGGACAACCGCGCCAACATCTCCCCGGCCGCCGCGCCCAAGGAAGTGGTCGACGCCGTCGAGCACGTCATCGCCGACCTGAACGCCGGCCGCGTGCGCGTGGCCACGCGCCAGGGCGTGGGCCAGTGGACGGTGCACCAGTGGATCAAGAAAGCCGTGCTGCTGTCGTTCCGCCTGAAGGACAACGCCATCATCCGCGGCGGCGAGCTGGGCTTTTTCGACAAGGTGCAAACCAAGTTCAGCCACCTGAGCGCCGAGGAAATGGCCGCCAGCGGCGTGCGCGTGGTGCCGCCCGCCGTGGCGCGCCGCGGCAGCTTCATCGGCAAGGGCGCGGTGCTGATGCCCAGCTACGTGAACATCGGGGCCTATGTGGACGAGGGCACCATGGTCGACACCTGGGCCACCGTGGGCAGCTGCGCGCAGGTCGGCAAGAACGTGCACCTGTCCGGCGGCGTGGGCTTGGGCGGCGTGCTGGAGCCGCTGCAGGCCAACCCGACCATCATCGAGGACAACTGCTTCATCGGCGCCCGCTCCGAGGTGGTCGAGGGCGTGATCGTCGAAGAGAACTCGGTGCTGGGCATGGGCGTGTACCTCGGCCAGAGCACGCCGCTGTTTGACCGCGCCACGGGCGAGATCAGCTACGGCCGCGTGCCCGCCGGCAGCGTGGTGGTCAGCGGCAACCTGCCCAAGACCGCCGCCAACGGCCAGCCCTACAGCATGTACTGCGCCGTCATCGTCAAGACGGTGGACGCGCAGACCCGCTCCAAGACCAGCATCAACGACCTGCTGCGCCCCTGACCGGGCGCCGCCGCGCCCCGCCGCCGACCGGAAGGACCTTCGACACCATGGCCACCGCCCCCAGCTCGATGATGGAGCGCATCCTGCTCCTGATGGCCGAGAAGAAGGCCTCCGACGTCTACCTGTCCGCGCACGCGCCGGCCACCATCAAGATCGACGGCCAGTGCCATCCGATCAACAACCAGTTGCTGCCGCCCGAAGCCACCATGAACCTGCTGATGGACGTGGTGCCGCCCAACCGCATCGAGGAGCTGCGCGAGACCGGCGAGCTGAACATGGCCATCCCGGTGTACGGCGTGGGCAACTACCGCCTGTCGGCGATGCGCCAGCGCGGCAGCTACGCGGCGGTGATCCGCTTCATCAGCCCGCAGATTCCGACCCTGGACACGCTGAACCTGCCGCCCATCCTGAACCAGCTGGTGATGCAAAAGCGCGGCCTGATCCTGATGGTGGGGGCCACCGGCGCCGGCAAGTCCACCACCCTGGCCTCGATGCTGGACCACCGCAACCAGCACGCCAGCGGCCACATCCTGACCATCGAGGACCCGATCGAATTCGTCTTCGCCAACCGCCAGTCGGTGGTCAACCAGCGCGAGGTCGGCGCCGACACCGCCACCCTGCAAGTGGCGCTGAAAAACGCCCTGCGCCAGGCGCCCGACGTCATCATGATCGGCGAGATCCGCGACCGCGAGACCATGACCTCGGCCATCGCCTACGCCCAGTCGGGCCACCTGTGCCTGTCCACCCTGCACGCCAACAACAGCTACCAGGCGCTGAACCGCATCCTCAGCTTCTACCCCATCGAGGTGCGGCCGACCCTGCTGAACGACCTGGCCTCGGCGCTCAAATCCATCGTCTCGCAGCGGCTGGTGCGCACCGTCGACGGCCACCGCGCGCCGGCCATCGAAGTGATGATCAACACCAAGCTGGTGTCCGACCTGATCGAGAAAGGCGACTTCTCGGCCGTCAAGGAGGCCATGGACAACTCCATCGCCGAGGGTTCGCAAACCTTCGAGCAGGATCTGGCGCGCCTGGTCACCGA
Organism: Pseudomonadota bacterium; assembly: GCA_020161215.1. GTDB lineage: Bacteria > Pseudomonadota > Gammaproteobacteria > Burkholderiales > Burkholderiaceae_C > Ottowia. The sequence goes on along the minus strand of JAIUOM010000121.1, from coordinate 893 downwards.
AGGCCGCATCGAACGCCAGGAAGCCCTGGCCTACGCCGATTCGCCCACCAACCTGCTGTGGCGCCTGCAAAACGACGCCTACCGCGTCGATCCCAACCAGGCCCAGGCCGAGGACGAGCACGCCAGCGACGAGCCCACGTTCTCCGAGATTTCGCTGGAAGTGCGCCCCAACGACCCGGCCGGCGGCGCCCCGCCGCCGGCCAACACGCACCTGGGCGGCGCGGGCGATGCCCGCGTGGGCCGCTGACGCCTCCCCACATGACCCCCACCCGCCAACTCGCCGAGGCCCTGATCGCCCGGCCCTCCGTCACCCCGCAGGACGCCGGCTGCATCGAGCTGATCCGCGAGCGCCTGGCGCCGCTCGGCTTCGACAGCCAGACCATCGACAGCGGGCCGGACAGCTTCCGTGTTCGCAATTTGTGGTCAAAACGGCTTGCTGTCGGCGCCAATACTTCCTCGGAAGCTATTAAAACCATAGTCTTCGCCGGCCACACCGACGTCGTGCCCACCGGCCCACTGGCCCACTGGACAAGCGACCCGTTCACCCCCACCGAACGCGATGGCAAGCTCTACGGGCGCGGCGCCAGCGACATGAAGACCTCCATCGCCGCCTTCGTGGTGGCCGTGGAGGAGTTTGTCGCCGCCCAACCCGACGCGCCCCTGCACATCGCCCTGCTGCTGACCAGCGACGAGGAAGGCCCGGCGCTGGACGGCACCGTGGTGGTGTGCCAGCAGCTCCAGGCCCGCGGCGAGCGGCTCGACTGGTGCATCGTCGGCGAGCCGACCTCGGTCCAGCGCACCGGCGACATGATCAAGAACGGCCGGCGCGGCACGCTGTCGGGCCAGCTCACCGTGAAAGGCGTGCAGGGCCACATCGCCTACCCGCACCTGGC
>JAIUOM010000120.1 GCA_020161215.1 Pseudomonadota bacterium | reverse complement strand
AGCATGGAGACGAAGCGATGATTGGTCGATACGTCAAAAGCCAAGGAGGTCACTATGAGAAGCTTCATTCAGATCATCAACTTGGGCTGTTCTGATACCCCGCAGCTTGCTGCGGGGTAGTTCATTTTGGGGCGTGGAATAGGTTTGCCTATGTATCCGGTGATCCGATTAATTTTGGTGATTTTAATGGACTTAGCAAGTATGGGTCACCGTACGGACGACCTATCTATGTACCAAGCTCCCGTGAAAATCGCCGCACCGGTGGAGTGGGAGGCGTAGAGCCGTTAGTTGTCAGGCAGAACGATGTTTTTAGAGTCTATCTTCGCGAAATTTCGAATCATCCTACATTTTTGGAAACAAACCTGCCGGGAAATTATCCAGGAATAAATTACATACCCCCTATCCGAGAGTCAATTCGAGTTCCGAGTGGCGGTGGGGCTTCCGGCGGTTGTCGTTTAATATTTAATCCAACTTCATCTAATATGTGTCCATCGCGCCCTGCTGTTGAGGTGTGGTGCGGACAAGTTCTGGAATCAAGATGAATTTTGATCAGAAATCAAAGTCAAGAAATGGGTGGAAGAAGAAATCTATCTTTGCAATGATTTTTTGTCTGTTTTTGGTGTTTCTGAATTATTGTGCTGAATTTCTTCCTTCGTCGGAGGCTGAGCAAAAGACTTGTGATGATTATTGTTTTAGGGAATATGGAGTCAAAGGTGTGCTGACCCCTATGATAACAAATCAGAGGGCGCGGACTTTGGCTAAGGAGGGGCCGTTCAAATGCAATTGCCCGACAGGAGGATAAGGCGAAAAATTGGGATCAAAGCATAATTTACTCGGTGATCACTGGCTTCAACCCTCCCTTGTTTACTCCGTCCCTGTCCGCCGATGTGATCTGCTGCAGGGAAAACTGGGGTCAGAGCACAATTTATTCTGCGATCGCTGGCTTCAGCCCTTCCTTGTTTGTTCCGCTCCTACCTGTCGATGCGGTCTGCCGCGCGCTTCAAGTGATCTTCTCAATCAGACTACAGGGACGGGGCAGGGCGCTTGCTGGGCCGCACCGGCATTGGCTTGGGCTACAACAGCGCCGGACAACTGAGCAGTGTGCAGGCCGGCCAGAGCCGCAGCTGGAGTTACGTCACCAACAGCTTGGCCCAGCGGGTACAAAAGCGCGTTCAGGGCGGACTGCCGCAGGAGCTGATCAGCACTGTGTATGGGCCCGAAGCCCTGGGCCTGCTCAGCCAGCCGCTGGGGCACTACCAAGTGCTGGGCAACCAGGAGTACGTGTACCTGCCCACGCCCAACGGGCCAGTGCCGGTGGCCATGCTGCTGTACGGCAGCGTGCCCTACGCCATTCATACCGATCACCTGGGCACGCCCCGGCAACTGCAGGACGCGCAAGGCCAGGTGGTGTGGCAGTGGCCGATCAGCGCGTATGGACAGGTCAAGCCGGGCAGCAGCGGCACATCCCTGTTGGTCCAGCCCAGCGCAGCGGTATTGCAACTGCCCAGCCTATTCGACTTCGTGCTCAGGTATCCGGGGCAGCAGGCCGATGAAGAATCGGGGCTGTTCTACAACCACCATCGGTACTACGATCCGAATACTGGCAGTTATGTGCAGGCCGATCCGATTGGGTTGCAAGGGGGGTGGCATAGGTTTGGGTATGTTGAAGGCAATCCACTGAACTTAGTCGATCCCAAGATTTAAAAATAAAGAAGGTCTGTTGCCCATGAAGCCGGAAGGATATTATCGAGAATGGGTTCATCCAACACGTGGAGTTCAAGGGTCGGGCCCTCAGCGCGTCGTTACCGGTCAGGGCGGCGAAACCTATTATTCTTCTGATCACTATCGTGCGTTTATTCCTGTTCAATGACCATAAATTCAAAAATTGACTGCTTTGAGTTCACGGAAGAACTTGGTGAAAAATTTCCGTCGAATATCTTTGTTGTGAGTGTGCCTGCAGGCATTTCTTCAAAAAGAGATCTGCTGGAATCGATTGCTAGGGTAGCTAATTTCCCAGAGTATTTCGGTGGAAATTGGGATGCGTTTTTCGATTGCCTTCGTGATTTTGAATGGATAGGCGAAAGACAGATCGTCATCAGACATAGAGATTTGCCATTACGTTCTAATCCTACAGAGTGTCGAATTTATTTGGAAATTCTTCGGGAGGCTGTGGTCGATTGGTATCGAGTACCAACTCAGAAAAATTTACCAACCCATGAGTTACGTGTCTTCTTTCCCAAAAAAGAGCAAACCTCGATTGCTGCATTGTTGGGTGTTTGACACCTTTGGCGTGCACGTGGAAAGCAGGAGTCGAAGCACAACTCACTCGAAAATTGCTGGTATGAACTCTTGCGGTTGTTTCGCCAGTGTGCAGGCCGGCCAGAGCCGCAGCTGGAGCTACGTGCCGCATATCAATAGACGACCCCAACCAGGTGAGCCAACTAATTGCGCGACAGTCAAATGCGCTGCAGGTTTGCGGCCAACTCCTTCGGATAACAGAAGTCAGAAAGAAGTGGAATTTGGTCAGTGTAAGATAGTTTGCCAAGTCTCGCTTCTGGTTCCAGTGGCGATGTGCAACGCTGCTGCTGGGGGTGGTTTGGCTGGTACCGTTATCGGTGCCGCTGCCAAAGGTGGTTTATGCACATGGGTGTGCAAATGAATTCAGATGAGCGGCTAAGCTGTCCGAACTGTGGGCGTAGGTACCCGGCTCTCTACTTTCGTCCGAGATCAACATGTCCAAATTGTCGATCGCACATCAAAACAGATTTGAGAACAATAGGAATTATTGAAATCGTGATTGGCGCGCCGCTTCTTTGGATGGCGGCGGTCTTGCTGCGAACTCACTTGAACGACTCTTCTGGCGTTTTGTCATATGTGCTGCTGTTCATTCCAGCCCTGGCCATTCACGTTTTTATTGTTCAGCGCTTCGTGACTGCTCAAGCCAGCGGTCCTGAACCTTAAGTTGAGAAATCTGGGTCAGATAAGAATCACCTTTCAACTCACCCCAATCGCCGGCGCTCTGTCAGTTGCAACTTGCTCGCGATTTCATAAATGACAGCTGGCTATCTGTCGTACCTCGGCCTCGTCCCGTAAGGCCGAAGTTTCTACAGGGTGCCAGCGCGAATAAATAGCCTCCAGCTATTAAAAATATAGCAACTCGATCGCTCACCCGCACCGCGTCGATCATCGTGCGCACCTGCTCGACCGAGCTGCGGCCGGCGTCGTGCTTCGGCACCATGCGGTGGAAAATTGGGGTCAGAACAAAATTTATTCGGCAGTCGCTGACTTCAACTCCCCCTTGTTTGCTCCGCTCCTGCCCGTTGATGCGATCTGCCGTGCGCTTCAGGCGATGCTCTTCCAAATCTTCCAGATTGCTGGATAATCGACCTCCAATGCAAGCGGCATCACCCTGAGCAGCTATCAATATTGAAGTTCCGATCAATCGGGCTGCAGCTACGAAGGGACGCTTCACCAAGCCTTGGGTGCCAACGGTTCTCATTCCTGTCGATAATGGATGTACTCGTATCTGTGCGCCTGCCAGAGCGCGTATTTGTCCTACGGCGCCCCGGTGCATTGTGACATCTGGTCCGATCATCTCTTCGCAGTAACGGTATGAAGCCTAGAGAGTTCCTCCACCGATACCGGGTCTACATTTTTCTTGCTACCCTGGTTGTTTGGGTTATCTTAATTTGGATAATCCGCTCATCTGGTGTTGACTTCTTTACCACCGAACTCAAGAAGTGCCAGGAGCGATGCAAGCCCTCCACGGGTGTGCTTGTGACCAAGCAGGAAAATCAAGCGGGCCCTAGTTGGCGCCGCTACTACAAATATCCTGAGTGTGTCTGCAAGAAGTGACTGTCGAGGGGTGGGTCATTTCTCCTTCGGCAAAACTGGGATCAGCACAAAATTGGGGGGAAACCGGAGTCAGAGGAAACAGGGTTCAAAACACAATTTATTCACCCAACCACCCGGACCAAACCCCACGCGCTACGCCAACGGTACCGCCTCAATCATCGCCCGTACCTGCTCCACCGCCCCGCGGCCGGCGTCGTGCACGGGCACCATGCGGTGCGCCACGCATTGCGGCAGGATGGCTTGCACGTCGTCGGGGGCCACGTAGTCGCGTCCGGCGATCAGGGCCTGGGCGCGGGCGGCGCGCATCAGGGCGATGCCGGCGCGCGGTGACAGGCCTTGCAGGAACCAGCGGCCGTTGCGCGTGGCGGCGATCAGGTCCTGCACGTAATCGAGCAGGGGCTCGGCCACGTGGATTTGGCCGACGGCCTGCTGCAGCGCCACCAGGTCCTGGGTGTTCAGCACGGGCGGCAGGGTTTCCAGCAGTTCGCGCCGCGCCGCGCCGGTGAGCAGTTCGCGCTCGGCGGCGCGCTCGGGGTAGCCCAGGCTGATGCGCATCAGAAAGCGATCCAGCTGCGATTCGGGCAGGCTGTAAGTGCCCAGTTGGTCGTGCGGGTTCTGCGTGGCGATGACGAAAAACGGCCAGGGCAGGGGGCGGGTTTCGCCTTCCACGGTGACCTGTTTTTCCTCCATGGCCTCCAGCAGCGCGGATTGGGTCTTGGGGCTGGCGCGGTTGATCTCGTCGGCCAGCAGCACCTGGGCGAACACCGGGCCGGGGTGGAACACGAAGCGTTCCTGCCCGCGCTCGTACACCGACACGCCCGACAGGTCGCTGGGCATCAGGTCGGCGGTGAACTGCACGCGCGAGAACTGCAGCCCGAAGGTGCGCGCCAGGGCGTGCGCCAGGGTGGTTTTGCCCACGCCGGGCACGTCTTCGATGAGCAGGTGGCCGCCGGCCAGCAGGCAGGCCACGCCGTCGCGCACCTGGGCCGGTTTGCCGATCACCACCGTGTTAAGCTGGTTCAGCACGGCTTCAATTTTGGTTGACAAGTTCATGTCAGCAAGTTAACGGAAATTCGATGCCACAGCATGAAACGAGGAGACTGATCTTGGGAAGAACCGGGTACTACACGCATCCCGACTGCCGCAAGCATGACATGGGCGCGGGTCACCCCGAATGCCCCGAGCGGCTCGACGCCATTGAAGACCGCCTGCTGATCACCGGCGTGGGCGACGCGCTGGACCGGCGCGAACCCAGCCCCGCCGCCATGGGCGAGCTGCTGCTGGCGCATGGCCGGCGCCACGTGGCCGCGCTGCGCGGCCTGAGCGACATCCTGGTCGAGGAGATCGCTGCCGGCGGCCCGGACCACTATTCGCTGGACCCGGATACCTCGATGAACAGCGCCACCTACCGCGCGGCGCTGCTGTCGGCGGGGGCGGCGATTGACGCGGTGGACGCGGTGATGGCCGGCGAGCTGGAAAACGCCTTCTGCTGCACCCGCCCGCCTGGCCACCACGCCACGCGCAATCAGGCGATGGGCTTTTGCTTTTTCAGCAACGTGGCGGTGGCGGCCAAGTACGCCTGCGAGCGCCACGGTTTGAGGCGCGTGGCCATCGTCGATTTCGACGTGCACCATGGCAACGGCACCGAGGACATCGTGGCCGGCGACGAGCGCATTCTGATGGTCAGCTTCTTCCAGCACCCGTTTTACCCGGAGGGCGGCTCGCAAAAGACCGACGCCAACCTGGTCAACTGCCCGGTGCCGGCCTACACCAAGGGCATGGACATCCGCGAGCTGGTCGAGATGATGTGGATGCCGCGCCTGGAGGCGCACCAACCCGAGCTGATCTTCATCAGCGCCGGTTTCGACGCCCACCGCGAGGACGACATGGGCCAGATGGGCCTGGTCGAATCCGACTACGCCTGGATGACCGAGCGCCTGAAGGGCGTGGCCCAGCGGTATGCCCAGGGCCGCATCGTCAGTTGCCTGGAAGGCGGCTACAACCTCAGCGCGCTGGCGCGCAGCGTGGAGGCCCACCTGCGCGTGCTGGCCGACGTGTAGACCCGGTTTGCGAAGGAAATCACCGGTTGGTCGGCGTCAGATATACCAGATCAGCTCTTTTTTTAATAGCGTTCGCGGCGGTGGCCGCCGTTGGCGGCGCGCATCATTGGGAGTTTTGATGCGATGAATTCCGACACCTCCACCCCCCTGGTCCTGCACGCCCGCGACGCGCGCGGCGTGCACCGCCTGACTCTCAACCAGCCACGCGCCTTCAACGTGCTGGGCGAGCAGGTGCTGACCGAGCTGCAGCGCCAGCTGGATCTGATCGCCGTCGACGAGGAGGCGCGCGTGCTGGTCATCGCCGCCGAGGGCAAGGCGTTCTGCGCCGGGCTCGACCTGAAGCAGATGAAGGCCAGCCCGCGCCTGGACTACTACCAGGCGCTGTTCGCCCAGTGCAGCAAGATGATGCTGTCGCTGCTCAAGCTGCCGGTGCCGGTGATTGCCCGGGTGCAGGGCCTGGCCACGGCGGCCGGCTGCCAGTTGGTGGCCCAGTGCGACCTGGCGGTGGCCGTCGATTCGGCGCGCTTTGGCGTCAACGGCATCGACGTCGGCCTGTTCTGCGCCACGCCCAGCGTGCCCCTGGTGCGCAACATGCCCACCAAGCAGGCCATGGAAATGCTGCTGACCGGCGGCTTCATCGACGCCGCCGAGGCGCGTGCGCGCGGCCTGGTGAACCGCGTGGTGCCCCCCGAGCAGCTGGACGCGGCGCTGGCCGAGCTGGTCGATGCCATTCTGGCCAAGCCGCGCGAGGCCATTGCCGCCGGCAAGGCGCTGCTGTACCGCCAGCGTGAACTCGGCATCGAGGCCGCCTACCAGTTGGCCGGTCAGACCATGGCCTGCAACATGATGCTGGACGTGGCGCAGGAAGGCGTGCAGGCCTTTATCGAGAAACGAACCCCGGCATGGCGCAAGTGAGCCCGATGAATCGACCTTCAACGCTGTACATCGACAACTGGCAGGACTGGTGGAGCCTGGTCACCACGCAGGGCGCGCTGCTGGAGCTGGCCGCCCTGGTGCTGTGCGCGCTGCTGGCGGGGCTGGTCACCGGGCTGCTGCGCCGCGCGCGGCGCCGGGCGCTGGCGACACAGGCCGCGCAGCAGGCCGCGTCGCCGGTGGCCGCGCCAGCACAGGCCGGGCCAGAAGGGTCCACGGTGCCCCCGGAGGCCGCGCCGGCCGAGGACCTGACCCCCGAGGGCGTGCGCCGGCCCAGCGTGCTGCTGGGCGAAAGCGGGTTGCGCGGCATTCTGTTTCCGATGCTGTGGCTGCTGCTGGCCTACCTGGCACGGGTGGTCATTTTGCAGTGGCAGCCGGCGCCCATCCTCAGGGTAGCGCTACCGATTTTGATGGGACTGGTGGCCATCCGTACCGGCGTGACGGTGCTGCGCGCGGCGTTTCCGGGCTTGGCCGTGGTGCGCGTGCTGGAGCGCACCATCTCCTGGGTGGCCTGGGTGGCGATGGCGCTGTGGGTCACCGGGGTGCTGCCCTCGGCGCTGGACTATCTGGACACCATCACCTGGAAGATGGGCGGCACGCAGATGTCGGTGCGCACCCTGATCGAAGGCGGGCTGACGGCCGGCGCCTTGCTGCTGCTGGCGCTGTGGCTGTCGTCGATTCTCGAGGCGCGCCTGCTGCGCTCGGCCAGCGGCACCTCGTTGTCGGTGCGCAAGGTCATCGCCAACATCACCCGCGCCGTGATGGTGTTCGTGGGCCTGATGCTGGGGCTGTCCTCGGTGGGCATCGATCTGACGGCGCTGTCGGTGCTGGGCGGCGCCATCGGCGTGGGCATTGGCCTGGGCCTGCAGAAGCTGGCGGCCAACTACGTGTCGGGCTTCATGGTGCTGGCCGAGCGCAGCGTGCGCATCGGCGACGTGGTGCGGGTCGGCGGCTTCGAGGGCCGCATCAGCGACATCCGGGCGCGCTACACCGTGATCCGCGCGCTGGGCGGGGCCGAGGCCATCGTGCCCAACGAAACCTTGATGACCAGCACCGTTGAAAACCTCACCTTCAGCGACCGCCGCCTGGTGCAAAGCACCACCGTCTCGGTCGGCTACGACAGCGACGTCGATCTGGTGCTGGGCTTGCTGAAAGACGCCGCCTTGGTGTCTGATCGCGTGCTGCGCGACCCGTCGCCGAACGCCTTTCTGACCGGTTTTGGGGCCGACGGGCTGGATTTTCAGGTCAGCTATTCCATCGGCGACCCCGAGAACGGCACCCTGGGCCCGCGCGCCGAGATCAACCGGGCCATCCTGCTGGCGCTGCGCCAGCACAAGATCGACATCCCGTACCCGCAGCGCGTGGTGCACCAAGTGCCAGCGCCGGGGGCCGCGCCAACACCCCCCATCGAGAGGGGGGCGGAAGGTGGTATCCCCTCCGTATAATAAAAGCACGATCGTTCTTTTATTTGTTCTTGGGCCGGCCTGTCTCGCCCGTGCGCGGGGGATGAGGGGTCGTGCACTAGAATCTTTTTGGAAGCCGCCGCCCCGCCGAGGGGCGTGCGCCTGCACCAGATACCTGAACAGCACCTTACAAGGAGAACCCAGCCCATGAAAGCACTCGTCGCCGTCAAGCGCGTGGTGGACTACAACGTGAAAGTACGCGTGAAGTCCGACCAAACCGGCGTGGACATTGCCAACGTGAAGATGAGCATGAACCCGTTCGACGAAATTGCCGTCGAAGAGGCCGTGCGTCTGAAAGAAAAGGGCGTGGTCACCGAGGTGATCGCCGTCTCCTGCGGTCCCACCCAGTGCCAGGAAACCCTGCGCACGGCCATGGCCATCGGCGCCGACCGCGCCATCCTGGTCGAAACCACCGAAGAGTTGCAGCCGCTGGCCGTGGCCAAGCTGCTCAAGGCGCTTGTCGACAAGGAGCAGCCGCAGCTCGTCATCCTGGGCAAGCAGGCCATCGACGACGACGCCAACCAGACCGGCCAGATGCTGGCCGCACTGGCCGATCTGCCCCAGGCCACCTTCGCCAGCAAGGTCGAGGTGGAAGGCGACAAGGCCAAGGTCACGCGCGAGATCGACGGCGGTCTGGAAACCCTGAGCCTGTCGCTGCCCGTGGTCGTCACCACCGACCTGCGCTTGAACGAGCCGCGCTACGTCACCTTGCCCAACATCATGAAGGCCAAGAAAAAGCCCATGGAGACCGTCAAGCCCGAGGACCTGGGCGTCGACGTCACCCCGCGCCTGAAGACGCTGAAAGTGGCCGAGCCGCCCAAGCGCGGCGCCGGCATCAAGGTGCCCGACGTGGCCACCCTGGTCGACAAGCTGAAAAACGAGGCGAAAGTCATCTGAAGCCGCACAACAACAGAACACAGGAACACAGAACATGACCGCACTCGTCATCGCCGACCACGACAACGCCTCCATCAAGGGCTCTACCCTCAACACCGTCACCGCCGCCGTTGCCTGCGGGGGCGACGTGCATGTGCTGGTGGCCGGCCACAACGCCAGCGCCGCGGCCGAAGCCGCCGCCAAGATTGCCGGCGTGGCCAAGGTGCTGCACGCCGACAGCGAAGCCTTTGCCCACGGCCTGGCCGAGAACGTCGCCGCCCAGGTGCTGGCCGTCGCCGACGCCTACAGCCACCTGCTGTTTCCGGCCACCGCCGGCGGCAAGAACGTGGCCCCGCGCGTGGCCGCCAAGCTGGACGTGGCGCAGATCTCCGACATCACCAAGGTCGACAGCCCCGACACCTTCGAGCGCCCGATCTACGCCGGCAACGCCATCGCCACCGTGCAAAGCGCCGACGCCAAGAAAGTGCTGACGGTGCGCACCACCGGCTTTGACGCCGCTGCCGCCAGCGGGGGCAGCGCCGCCGTCGAGAGCGTCACGGCCACCGCCGACAGCGGCAAGAGCAGCTTCGTGGGCGCCGAAATCGCCAAGAACGACCGCCCCGAGCTGACCGCCGCCAAGATCATCGTCTCCGGTGGTCGGGCGCTGGGCAGCGAAGAGAAGTTCAAGGAAGTGATGACCCCGCTGGCCGACAAGCTGGGCGCCGCCATCGGTGCCAGCCGCGCTGCGGTCGATGCCGGCTACGCCCCGAACGACCTGCAGGTCGGCCAGACCGGCAAAATCGTCGCGCCGCAGCTGTACATTGCCGCCGGCATTTCGGGCGCCATCCAGCACTTGGCCGGCATGAAGGACAGCAAGGTGATCGTCGCCATCAACAAGGACGAAGAGGCGCCGATCTTCTCGGTGGCCGACTATGGTCTGGTGGCCGATCTGTTCGTTGCCGTGCCCGAATTGACTCAGGCGCTGTAAGCGGCGCGCCGCACCCACGCGCGGCCCGCAAGGCTGTTTCCAGGGGCATCGGCAGCGGTGCCCCTTTCGTTTTCCTGACCCGTGCATCGAGGAGTTACCCATGAGCTACCAAGCCCCCCTCAAGGACATGCTGTTCAACATCGAACACTTGGCGCGCATCGACCAGATCGCCGCCATCCCCGGTTTCGAGGACGCAGGACTGGAAACCGCCCAGGCCGTGCTGGAAGAATGCGCGCGCTTCAACGAGGGCGTGCTGGCGCCGCTGAACTTCGAGGCCGACAAGGCACCGTCCAGCCATTCGGGCACCACGGTCACCACCAGCAAGGGCTTCAAGGAGGCCTACAAACAGTACGCCGAGGGCGGCTGGCAAGGCCTGCAACACCCGACCGACTTTGGCGGCCAAGGCCTGCCCAAGACCATTGGCGCGGCTTGCGGCGAGATTCTGAATTCCGCCAACATGAGCTTTGCCCTGTGCCCGCTGCTGACCGACGGTGCCATCGAGGCGCTGCTGACGGCCGGCAGCGACGCGCTGAAGGCCACTTACCTCGACAAGCTGATCTCCGGTGAGTGGACCGGCACCATGAACCTGACCGAGCCGCAGGCCGGCAGCGACCTGGCCATGGTGCGCACCCGCGCCGAGCCGCAGCCCGACGGCACCTACAAGGTGTTCGGCACCAAGATTTTCATCACCTACGGCGAGCACGACATGGCGGACAACATCGTCCACCTGGTGCTGGCGCGGGTGGCCGGCGCGCCCGAGGGCGTCAAGGGCATCAGCCTGTTCGTGGTGCCCAAGTTCCTGGTTAAAGATGACGGCGCGCTGGGCGAGCGCAACGACGTGTACTGCGTCAGCATCGAGCACAAGATGGGCATCAAGGCCAGCCCCACCGCCGTGCTGCAGTTTGGCGACCACGGGGGCGCCGTGGGCTACCTGGTGGGCGAGGAAAACCGTGGCCTGGAATACATGTTCATCATGATGAACGCAGCCCGCTACGCCGTGGGCGTGCAGGGCATCGCCATTGCCGAGCGCGCCTACCAAAAAGCCGTGGCCTACGCCAAGGAGCGCGTGCAAAGCCGCCCGGTGGACGGCAGCGTGAAAGGGCCCGCCACCATCATCCACCACCCCGACGTGCGCCGCATGCTGATGACCGCCCGCGCGCTGACCGAGGGCTGCCGCGCCATGGCCGCCACCGCCGCCGCCGCCTACGACGCCGCGCACCACCACCCGGACGCCGAGGTGCGGCGCCAGAACCAGGGTTTTTATGAGTTCATGGTGCCGCTGGTCAAGGGCTACAGCACCGAGATGAGCCTGGAAGCCACCAACCTGGGGGTGCAGGTGCACGGGGGCATGGGCTTCATCGAGGAAACCGGCGCCGCCCAGTACTACCGCGATGCCAAGATCCTGACCATTTACGAGGGCACCACCGCCATCCAGGCCAACGACCTGGTGGGCCGCAAGACCGCGCGCGACGGCGGGCAGACCGCCAAGGCCATCGCCGCGCAGATCGAAGCCACCGAAAAAGAGCTGACCACCGGCAGCGCCGACGCCCAAGCCGTGGCCGCGCGCCTGGGCGCCGCGCGCCAGGCTTTCCTGGACGCGGTCGATTTTGTCGCCGCCCAGGCCAAGGCCGACCCGAACGCCGCCTACGCCGCCAGCGTGCCCTACCTGCTGCTGACCGGCAACCTGGTGGCCGGCTGGCAACTGGCGCGCGCCCTACAGGTGGCGGAGAAGCAATTGGCCGCCGGCCAGGACAGCGACTTCATGCAGGCCAAGATCGTGACCGCGCGCTTTTACGCCGACCACATCCTCACACGCGTGCCGGGCGTGCGCGACGCCATCGTGCACGGCGCCGCCAGCGTCACCGCGCTGCCCGTGGCGGCCTTCTGAGAAAACTATAAAAATAATAGCTACTCAGGATGTATTGGCGCCGACATCCGGCCATTTTTCTTCTAAATTGACGTTTCAAGGGTTTTCACATGTCCCGTTTGCCTGCCGCGCTGCAGAGGCTGAAGTTTCCGGTCATCGGTTCGCCCTTGTTCATCATCAGCAACCCCAAGCTGGTGATTGCCCAGTGCACCTCGGGCGTGGTCGGCTCCATGCCGGCGCTGAATGCCCGGCCGGCCAGCCAGCTGGAGGAGTGGCTGGCCGAGATCACCGAGGCGCTCGCCGCCTGGGACAAGGCGCACCCTGACAACCCGGCCGCGCCCTTTGCCATCAACCAGATCGTGCACAAGAGCAACGACCGGCTGGAGCACGACATGCAGCTGTGCGCCAAGTACAAGGTGCCGATCGTCATCACCTCGCTGGGCGCGCGCACCGACATCAACGAGGCGGTGCACGGCTGGGGTGGCATCGTGCTGCACGACATCATCAACAACGCCTTCGCGAAGAAGGCGATCGAGAAGGGCGCCGACGGGCTGATCGCGGTGGCGGCCGGCGCGGGCGGCCATGCCGGCGTCAAGAGCCCGTTCGCGCTGATCCAGGAGATCCGCGCCTGGTTCGACGGGCCGGTCGCGCTGTCGGGCGCCATCGCCACCGGCGGCGCGATCCTCGCCGCGCAGGCGATGGGCGCCGACCTCGCCTACATCGGCTCGGCCTTCATCGCCACGGAAGAAGCGCGCGCCAGCGACGCCTACAAGCAGGCGATCGTCGAGGGCACGTCGGACGACATCGTCTATTCGAACCTCTTCACCGGCGTGCACGGCAACTACCTCAAGCCCTCGATCCGCGCCGCCGGGCTGGACCCCGACAACCTGCCCGAGAGCGACCCGAGCAAGATGAGCTTCGGCGGCGGCGAGGGCTCGAAGTCCAAGGCCTGGAAGGACATCTGGGGCTGCGGCCAGGGCATCGCCGCGGTCGACAAGGTGGTGCCGGCGCGTGAACTGGTGGCGCGCCTGGCGCGCGAGTACCAGGCGGCACGCCAGCGGGTGTGCGCCGGCTGAGCGTCGGCCAACCCCAACAACTTCGCGTTTCCCCCAGGGATCCACTTCAGCGGCGCGTCAGCATCGCTGCCGATGATGCGCGCCGGTGCTACAGTCGCGCCCGTGACTTTCACTGGTCCTTCCCGTCCCCTTTGCTGGTAACAGCCGAGGCGGGTCGCTAGTCCGCCAGCCGGTTAAGCCGTGTCGCGGAAGGTTTTTCAACCCACTACAGCGCTGGAAACCGGCGCGAGAGGTGAGCGAAGATGATGCAGCAATACAGGTCGAACTCGTACCTGTTCGGAGGCAATGCGCCCTACGTCGAGGAGATGTACGAGGCCTACCTCGACAACCCCGGCTCCGTCCCCGACAACTGGCGCACGTATTTCGACGCGCTCCAGCACGTGCCCGCCACCGACGGCACGAACGCCAAGGACGTGGCCCACGCGCC
>JAIUOM010000119.1 GCA_020161215.1 Pseudomonadota bacterium | reverse complement strand
TGCCCCGAACCTTGATCGCCGCCCTGCCGCTGTCGCTGCTGGCCGCGTGCGTGGGCCTGCCTGGCATATCTTCCACACCGGGGCTGCTGCACTACCAGCCCGAGGCCTTCGAGGGGCGCGCCTATGCGCGGCATTTCGCGGTCAGGCCGGAGCGCGCCTGCGAGGCGGCGCGGCGCGCGTTGCTGAGCCAGGGTTACATCGTCAAGGGCGACGCCATTCAGGTGTCGGGCCGCAAGTATTTTCAGCCCAGCGCCGAGCGCCACGTGCAGTTGGAGTTCCGGGTCGTGTGCACGGTGAACGGTCGCGACGCGGAGACCAGCATGGCCTTCGCCAGCGGCCTGAACGAGCAGTACACGGTGCGCAAGGTGCGCGAGTCGGCCTCGCTGGGCGTGGGCGGCATCGGCTCGCTGTCGTTGCCGGTCGAGGGCAGCATGGACTCGATGGTCAAGATCGCCAGCGAGACGGTGACCGATTCCGAGTTGTACGAACGGTTTTTTGATCTCGTCGGCGAGTACCTCGACGATGCCGTGGCACCGGACGAGCCCGGCAAGGCGGGCCAGGCCGAATCCTGACCCGATCCGCGTCGCCGTCGCGGCGCTCCCCAGGTTCCCGGCTTGCAGGCCGAGAGCACTTTCATCCCCTTTGCTTTGTTGGAGGTTTCCCCGATGTCTCTTGCCACCCGCCGCGCGCTGCTGCGCGCCTCGCTCTCGCTGCTGGGCAGCTTGCCGGCCCTGGCGGCCATGGCCCAGGGCAGCGCGGCCGAGCCGATCAAGCTGGCGTTGATTGAATCGCTGAGTGGCCCGTTCGCCAACACCGGCGAAGCGGTGTTCCGCAACCTGGCCTGGGCGGTGGAGCGCGTGAACGCGCGCGGCGGCGTGCGTACCGCGCAGGGGCAGCGGCTGCTGCAACTGGAGCGTTTCGACAACAAGGGGCAGGCCGAGGAATCGCTGTCCATGTTGCGCGCAGCCATCGACACCGGTTGCACGGTGGTGCTGCAGGGCAATTCCTCGTCGGTGGCGGCGGCGCTGATCGACGCCATCAACAAGCACAACGCCCGCGACACGGCGCGGCGCGTGCTGTTTCTCAACTACTCGGCCGTCGATCCGATCCTGACCAACCAGTTGTGCAGCTTCTGGCACTTTCGCTTCGATGCCCACGCCGACATGCGCATGAGCGCGCTGATGGAAGTGATTCAGCAGGACAAGCAGTTGCGCGGCGTCTACCTGATCGGGCAGGACTACAGTTTCGGCCATGCCGTGCTGCGCGAGGCCAAGCGCCAACTGGCGGCACGCCTGCCGGACGTGGCGATCGCCGGCGAGGAGCTGCATCCGATAGGCCGCGTGAAGGACTTCCTGCCCTACGCCAGCAAAATCAAGGCCAGCGGCGCGCAAGCCGTGCTCACCGGCAATTGGGGCAACGACCTGACCTTGCTGATCAAGGCCGCGCGCGAGGTGGGCTTCGAGGGGCGCTTCTACACCTTCTATGGCAACGCGCTGGGTGCGCCGGCGGCCATTGGCGAGGCCGGCGTGGGCAAGGTGGTGGCGGTGGCCGACTGGATGCCGAACGTGCCGACGCCGGCCAGCGCCGCGTTCTACCGCGCTTTCCGCGAGCGCTTTCCCAAGCCGCAGGAGGACTACGTGCACCTGCGCATGCAGATGATGATCGAGGCCCTGGCCCAGGCCATTGAACGCGCCGGCGGCACCGACGCCGTGCGCGTGGCGCGCGCGCTGGAGCAGGCCCAGGTCAGCATGGCCGGGCGCACCGGCAGCATGCGCGCCGAGGACCACCAGTTCCAGCAGGCGTTGGTGGTGGGGGTGATGGAGCGTCAGGGCAACCCCGGCGTGCCCTTCGACGTGGAGGGCTCGGGCTACGGCTTCAAGGTGGTGCGCGAAATCAGCGCCGCGCAGGCCGAACTGCCCACCACCTGTGCGATGGTGCGGGCCTGATCCTCAGCCGGCCTGGTCGGGCGCGCGCACCGACCGGGCTTGCACGGGCGGCGGAATACCCGGGTCGTGGCGGCCGCGCAGGCGAAACAGCGCCGCGCGCGCCAGCATCACGGTGGTGACGGGCACGGTGATCGCCATCAGGATCGACACCAGCCAGTACGACAGCGACAGCCCCTGGCGCAGCGCCGAGAAGTACACCACCGCGGCCAGGGTCACGCACCACACGCCCAGCGTGGCGGTGAGCGCCGGCATGTGCATGCGGGCAAAGAAGTCACGCAGCCGCACCAGGCCGATGGCCGAGGTCAGGGCCATCACCGCGCTCACCAGCAGCAGCAGCGCCACCAGCACCTCGACCCACAGGGGCGCGTCGGCGGCGTTCATTCGATCACCTCGCCACGCAGCAAGAACTTGGCGCAGGCCGTCGAGCTGACGAAGCCGAACAGCGCCAGCAGCAGGGCCGGCTCGAAATACGTGTCGCTGGCGTAACGGATGCCCACCACCAGCATCAGCAGCATGGCCACGATGGTGAGAAAGTCGATGGCCAGCACGCGGTCTTGCGCCGTGGGGCCGCGCAATGCGCGGCACAGCGCCAGCAGCATGGCCAGGCCGTAGCACACCATGGTGAGGGTGATCACCGCCTGCAGAAAGCCGCTCATTCAAAAATCTCCATCAGGGGGCGTTCGTAACGCGTCTTGAAGTCGGCGATGAAGCGCGCTTCGTCCGGTACGTCCCAGACGTGGATCACCACCACCGAGTGGTCGTGCGAGGTCTCGCACCAGACCGTGCCCGGCACGGCGGTGGCGATGATGCACAGGCAGGCCAGCGCGGTTTCGTCGCGCAGCTCCAGGGGTATTTGCACGAAGCGGCTGCGTGGCGGATGGCGTGCGCGGCGCAGCACGCTCACCAGCAGCTGCCAATTCGACAGCAGCCCGTCGTACACCACCACCCCGATCAGGCGCAACAGCGTCAGCGGCCGGCGCATGCGCACGCGGTCGGGCCGCAGCGGGGCGAACAGCACCGGCAGCAGCCAGCCGACCAGGAGCGCCAGCAGAATCTGCCCCGGGCCGACCGAATGCATCAGCACCAGCCACAGCACCGCCAGGGCCAGCGACAGCAGGGGGGCGGGCAGCCAGCGGCGCCTCATCGCTGCAGCCCCGCCTTGCCGCTGGCCGAGGGCGAGGACACCGGCTGCGTGGACACCACGTAGCCGATGTAGCCGCCCGGTTCGTGCAGGCTGCGCGCCGTGGCCAGGGTGTAGCGCAGCACCGCGTCGGCCTGCCAGACCAATACGCCGATCAGCAGCACCAGCACGGCCACCGGTGCCGTTTCGACCACGCGCAGGCGCGGCACGGGGCGCCCGCGCGGGGCCCAGAAGTAGCGGACGCCGGCGCGCGACAGGGCGATGGTGGTCAGCAGGCCGCCGCCGATCAAGAGGGCCATCATGATCCAGATCGGCGTGGCCACCCGTGCCGGCTGGCCATCCACCTGCGCGGCGCCGAGCAGGCCCGACAGCATCGACACCTTGCCGACAAAGCCCGACAGCGGCGGCAGCCCGGCCAGGGTCACGGCGCAGGCCATGAAGGCCAGCCCCAGGAAGGCCATGGCGGCCGGAATGGCCTGGCCGATCAGCGGGCGTTCGTCCTTGTCCAGGTTGACGTCGGGTGGGGGCATCAGATCCACCGGGTAGGCAAAGGCTTCGTCGGGTTCGACCTCGCTCACGTACAAGGGCGTTTCGTCGGCCTGGCGCGAGCGCTCGATCATCTCGATGATCAAGAACAGCGCACTCACCGCCAGCGTGGAGCCCAAGGCGTAGTACAGCGCGCCGGCGGTGATGGTCGGCCGCCCGAAGCCCAGCGCCGCCAGCACCGTGCCCGAGGAGATGATGGCGCAGGCCGCCGCCATGCGTCCCAGGTGGTGCGTGGCCAGCACGCCGATGGCGCCCACCGTCAGCGTGGCCAGGCCCAGCCACACCAGGGCCGGCCCGCCGAACTGCGCCGACACGCCGGCGTCGGGCGCGAACAGCAAGGTCCACACGCGCAGCACGGCGTACACGCCCAGCTTGGTCATCACCGCGAACAGCGCGGCCACCGGCGCCGCCGCCGCGCTGTAGGCCGGCGCCAGCCAGAAGTTCAGCGGCCAGGCCCCGGCCTTGACCAGGAAGGCGATGGCCAGGATGGCCGCGCCGGTGTGCAGCAGGCCGCGGTCCTCGGGCGCGATGGACGGCACCATGATGGCCATGTCGGCCAGGTTCAGCGTGCCCGTCACGCCGTACAGAATGGCCACGCCGATCAAGAACAGCGTGGAGGCCAGCAGGTTGACGGCGATGTAGTGCAGCCCGGCCTTCACCCGTGCCGGCCCGCTGCCGTGCAGCAACAGGCCGTAGGAGGCGGTGAGCATGATCTCGAAGAACACGAACAGGTTGAACAGGTCGCCGGTCAGGAAGGCGCCGTTCAGGCCCATCAGCTGCAGCTGGAACAGCGGGTGGAAGTGCACGCCGGCGCGGTCCCAGCGCGCGGTGGCGTAGCTCATGCTGGCCACGCCCAGCACGGCCGTGAGCAGCAGCATCATGGCCGCCAGCCGGTCCGCCACCAGCACGATGCCGTAGGGCACGGGCCAGTTGCCGGGCATGTACACCGCCACCGACTGCGGCCCGGTCTGGTTGACCCACAGCAGCAGGGCGATGGCGATGCCCAGGTTCAGCAGGCAGGCCAGCGCGTTCAGCGCGCGCCGCGCCGGCCGGCGCGCGTCGCCCAGCAGCAGCATGACGGCGGCCGTCAGCAGCGGCAGCAGGATGGGTGCCGCCACCAGGTGCGGCATCAGCGGCTCGATCCAGCTGTTCATGGCTCGCGCTCCTCGCCGTCCACGTGGTCGGTGCCGGTGAGTCCGCGCGAGGCCATCAGCACCACCAGAAACAGCGCCGTGGTGGCGAAGCCGATGACGATGGCGGTCAGCACCAGGGCCTGCGGCAGCGGGTCGGTGTAGTTCTCGAGCGAGGGCGCCAGGCCGGCGCGCACGATGGGCTCGCGGTCCAGCAACAAGCTGCCCATGGCGAAGATGAACAGGTTGACGGCGTAGGACAGCAGGGCCAGGCCCATGATGACCTGCGAGGTGCGCGGGCGCAGGATCAGCCAGACGCCGCTGCCGCCCAGCACGCCGATGGCAATCGCCAGGATGATTTCCATCAGCGCGCTCCCTCGGCGGCGCCGGTTTCGGGCGCTGGCGGGCGCCCGCGCACCGCCTGGTGCGCCAGCGCGGTCAGCACCAACAGGGTGGAGCCGACCACCACGGCGAACACGCCCAGGTCGAAGAACAGGGCGCTGGCCACGTGCAGATCGCCCAGCACCGGCAGGTGCAGGTGCGCCGTGTGCGTGGTCATGAACGGGTAGCCCAGCCACAGCGAGCCCAGGCCGGTGGCGGTGGCCACCAGCAGGCCCACGCCGACCCAGCGCAGCACGTGCAGGCGCAGGTGCGACTCGACCCAGTAGGTGCCGGCCACCATGTACTGCACCACGAAACCGATCGACACCACCAGGCCGGCCACGAAGCCGCCACCGGGCTCGTTGTGGCCGCGTAGGAACAGGTAGGCCGCCACCAGGCCGGCCACCGGCAGCAGCAGCCGCACCAGCACCGAGGGCACCACCGCGTAGGGCGGCACCGGGTCCTCGGCGGTGCGCGGGTTGCCCAGGTCGGTCACCAGGTCGGCCGGAATCAGGCGCTGCTGCAGCGGCAACTGCTCCAGCTCGCGCGGCGGCCAAAAGCGCCGCAGCAGCGCGTACACCGTCAGCCCGACGATGGCCAGCACGCAGATCTCGCCCAGGGTGTCGAAGCCGCGGAAGTCGACCAGCATCACGTTCACCACGTTGCTGCCGCCGCCCTCGGGCAGCGCGCGGTCGATGAAAAAGGGCGAGATGCTTTGCGGTGCCGGCCGCGTCATCATGGCGTAGGCCAGCAGCGCCATGCCGGTGCCGGCGCACACCGCCACCACCGCGTCGCGGGCGCGCCGGGCGCGGGTGCGAAGGCGGGTCGGGTACTCGTCCTCGGGGTTGCGTTTGGGCAGCCAGCGCAGGCCCAGCAGCATCAGGATCACGGTCACCACCTCCACCGTCAGTTGGGTCAGCGCCAGGTCGGGGGCGGAAAACCACATGAACGTGAGGCTCACTACCAGCCCCACGCCGCCCAGCAGGATCAGCGCCGCCAGGCGGTGGAACTTGGCCTGCAACGCGGTGGCCACCGCGCACACCAGGCCCACCGCCCACACCAGCACGAAGGCCGGATCGGCCGGCACGCGCTCGCGCTCGCCCCAGGTGATGCCGCCGTGCCACATCGAGGCCGCGCCCACCGCCAGGCTGGCCAGCACCATCAC
Organism: Pseudomonadota bacterium; assembly: GCA_020161215.1. GTDB lineage: Bacteria > Pseudomonadota > Gammaproteobacteria > Burkholderiales > Burkholderiaceae_C > Ottowia. The sequence goes on along the minus strand of JAIUOM010000119.1, from coordinate 7,259 downwards.
GAACATCTGCACCTGCAGGCGCCGACTGGTGCAGGCCCGGTAGACGGTGCGCGCCAGCTGTTCCAGCCCCAGCAGCAGGCGCTGGAACAGGCGCTGACCGTCGATCAGGCCGACCAGCGGCGGCACCAGGGCGCGGCCACGGGCGTCGCGCGCCACCAGCCAGCGGTACAGCAGCACGCCGCCGACCAGGGCCACCAGGCTCATCATCAGCGGCTTGTTGAAGCCATGCCACAGCGCCAGGCTGTAGTCGGGCAGGGGGCCACCCACCACCGGGCCGGCGGCCAGGGCCAGCTCTGGCCCGACCGACCACTGCGGCAGGATGCCGACCACCAGACACAGCACCACCAGCACCTCGATCGGCACGCGCATCCAGCGCACCGGCTCGTGCGGCGCGCGCGGCAGGTCGGTGGGCGGCGGGCCGCAGAACACGCCCCAGGAAAAGCGCAGCGAATACACCACGCCAAAGATGCCCGCCACCGTGGCGGCCGCCGGCAGGCCCCAGTCCAGCCAGGGCCGGGCCGACAGACCGACGGTTTCGGCGAAGAACATCTCCTTGGACAAAAAGCCGTTCAGCAGCGGCACGCCGGCCATGGCCGCGCTGGCCACGAAAGCCAGCGTGCCGGTGATCGGCATGGCGCGCCGCAGCCCGTGCAGGCGGCGCGTGTCGCGCGTGCCGGTTTCGTGGTCGATGATGCCGGCGGCCATGAACAGCGAGGCCTTGAAGGTGGCGTGGTTCAGGATGTGGAACACCGCCGCCACGGCGGCCAGCTCGCGGTTCAGCCCCAGCAGCAGGGTGATCAACCCCAGGTGGCTGAGGGTGGAGTAGGCCAGCAGCGCCTTCAGATCGGTCTGGAACATGGCGAAATACGCGCCCAGCACCAGGGTGATGGCGCCGGCGCCGCCCACCAGCCAGAACCACTCGTCGGTGCCGGCCAGCGCCGGCCACAGCCGCGCCAGCAAGAACACCCCGGCCTTGACCATGGTGGCCGAATGCAGGTAGGCCGACACCGGCGTGGGCGCGGCCATGGCGCGCGGCAGCCAGATGTGGAAGGGAAATTGCGCGCTCTTGGTCAGCGCGCCCAGCAGGATCAGCACCAGCATCGGCCGGTACAGCGCGTGCGCGCGGATGCGCTCGCCGGCCTCCAGCACCGCGTCGAGTTCGTAGCTGCCGACGATGTGGCCCAGGATCAGCATGCCGGCCAGCATGGCCAGGCCGCCGGCACCGGTGATGGTGAGCGCCATGCGCGCGCCGCGCCGCGCGTCCTTGCGGTGGTGCCAGTAACCGATCAGCAAAAACGAGAACAGGCTGGTCAGCTCCCAGAAAAACACCAGCTGGATCACGTTGCCGGCCAGCACCACGCCCAGCATGGCCCCCATGAAGGCCAGGAAGAACGAGAAAAAGCGCGGCACCGGGTCGTCTTTCGACATGTAGTAGCGCGCGTACAGCGCCACCAGGGCGCCGATGCCCGTGACCAGCAGGGCGAACAGCCAGGCAAAGCCGTCCATGCGCACCACCAGGTTCAGCCCGGCCGAGGGCACCCAGGCGTACTCCTCGCGCAGCACCCGGCCGTCGGCCAGCGTGGGGTACAGCAGCGCCACCCAGACGGCCGACGCCAGCCCCACCAGCGCCGACCACACCGCCGCCGCGGTGCGCGCGTGGGTGGGCATGAGCGCCGCCACCAGGCTGCCGGCAAAGGGCAGCAGGAGCAGGTAAACCAAAGACATATAGGCAGTCTAACTGCCCGCCGCCGGCCGGATCCGATTTGGGGTCAAATTCGGCGCTGGCCGGCGTCCACAAATCCAAAGCAGCTATTAATTCAGGAGTTTTTGGCGGGGTTTCGGAGTTTCTGGCGCGCGGTGCGTGGCACCTGCCCGACAATCCCCGCATGCGCATCCTGCTGGCGGAAGACGACACCATGATCGGCGAGGTCGTGCTCGACACCCTGCGCGCCGAGCACTACGCCGTGGACTGGGTCAAGGACGGGGCCATGGCCGACACGGCGCTGTTGACCGGCCGCTACGACCTGGTGTTGCTCGATTTGGGCCTGCCGCGCCAGGACGGCCTGGCCGTGCTGCGCGCCCTGCGTGCGCGGCGCGACCGCACCCCGGTGCTGGTGGCCACCGCGCGCGACGCCGTGGCCGAGCGTGTGGCCGGACTGGACACCGGCGCCGACGACTACATCGTCAAGCCCTACGACCTGCACGAGCTGCTGGCGCGCATCCGCGCCCTGCTGCGCCGCGCCGATGGGCGCGCCGAACCGGCCTACGAATGGGGCGCCGTGCGCATCGTCCCCGCCACCCGCGAGGCCAGCCTGGCCGGCCAGCCGGTGCCGCTGTCGGCGCGCGAATGGGCCGTGCTGGAGCCCCTGCTGGCGCGCCCCGGTCGCGTGCTGTCGCGCCAGCAGCTGGAGGAAAAGCTCTACTCCTGGCGCGACGACATCAGCAGCAACGCGGTCGAGGTCTACATCCACGGCGTGCGCAAGAAGCTGGGCGCCGGGCTGATCCAGAACGTGCGCGGCCTGGGTTACCTGGTGCCGGTGCAGGGCGCCGAGAGCTGAGCCGCGCATGGCCAATACTCCTGAAATCATAGCTGACGAGGAAGTGTTCACGCCGGCCAATGGCCTAAAACGCCAAGAAAAGCCTGCCCGCTCGCTGCGCGCGCGCCTGATCGGTCTGCTGCTGCTGGCGGTGCTGGTCATCGGTGCGCTGCAGGCCGGCGTTGCCTACCGCACCGCGCGCGCCGAGACCGAGACCGTGTTCGACGCCCAGATGGCGCGCGTGGCCCTGTCGCTCAGCGGCGGCATGGCCGCCAGCGTGCTGTCCGACGCGCCCCTGCTGCTGGGCGAGGGCACGCAGGATTTCATCATCCAGATCTGGCGCGCCGACGGGCTGATGCTGTACCGCACGCCCACCGCGCGCCTGCTGCCGCCGCAGGCCGTGATCGGCTTTTCCGACCTGCGCGCCGGCGGCACCGACTACCGCGTGTACGCCCTGCGCACCCCGACCCAGGTGGTGCAGGTGGCCCAGGGCGTGGCCACGCGGCGCCAGGTGGCCGGGCAACTGGCGCTGCGCGCGGTGCTGCCGGTGGTGTTGCTGGCGCCGCTGTTGATGCTGATCGTGTGGGGCGTCGTCTCGCGTGCGCTGGCGCCGCTGGCGCGCGTGCAAGGCCAGGTGGCGGCGCGCCAGCCGGGCGATCTGGCGCCGCTGTCCACCGACGGGCTGCCGGCCGAGCTGCGGCCGCTGGTGGCCGAGATGAACCAGCTGCTGGCACGCCTGGCCGCCGCCTGGGACGCGCTGCAGCACTTCACCTCGGATGCCGCGCACGAGCTGCGCTCGCCCCTGGCCGCGCTGCGCCTGCAGGCGCAAAGCCTGCAACGCGCCGACGGCCCCGAGGCGCGCCAGATCGCCACCGAGCGCCTGCTGGCCGGCATCGACCGCGCCACGCGCCTGGTCGAGCAACTGCTGGCGCTGGCGCGGCAGGAAGGCAGCGCCAGCGCCGCGCCCCAGGTGGCGGTGGATCTGGCCGTCCTGGCCCGCGCCGCCGTCGCCGACGCCGCGCCCGAGGCGGCCCGGCGCGGTGTCGCGCTCAGCCTGGACGCGCCCACGGCCGTTCCGGCGCAGGGCCAGCCCGAGGCCCTGGCCGTGCTGCTGCGCAACCTGATCGACAACGCCCTGCGCCACACGCCGGCCCAGGCGCAGGTGCGTGTCGGCGTGCGCGCCGCCGACGCGGGCGCTGGCCCCAGCCTGGTGGTGGAAGACGCCGGCCCCGGCATCCCCCCCGAGGAGCGCGCCCGCGTACTCGACCGTTTCTACCGCGTGCCTGGCAGCCCCGGCCACGGCAGCGGCCTTGGCCTGGCCATCGTGCGGGCCATTGCCGAACGGCATGGCGCGCGGCTGGTGCTGGAGGATTCGGCGACGCTGGGCGGGCTGCGGGTGGAGATGGGGTTTCCGGCGGCGCGCGATTTTGTCCCTGGGCCGTGAATCCAGCGGGCTGGACCCTAAAATGCACAAACCCGGTCATGGACCGGGTTTGTGGCGATAGGGTAGGAAAAAAACGTCAGTCGCTGCTGCCGCCCAAGCCCAGCAGGGCCAGCAGACCCTGGAACACGTTGAACAGGTCCAGGTACAAGGCCAGGGTGGCGCTGATGTAGTTGGTTTCGCCGCCGTCGATGATGCGCTTCAGGTCGTACAGCATGTACAGGCTGAACACGCCGATCAGCAGGGTGCTGATGACCATCATGCCGACGGCCGAGCCGACGAAGATGTTGACGATGGCGCCGACGAAGATCACCAACGCGCCGACAAACAGCCACTTGCCCATGCCGGAAATGTCGCGCTTGATGACGCTGGCCAGGCTGGCCATGACAAAAAACACGCCGGCCGTGCCGCCCATGGCGGTCATCACGAGTTCGGAGCCGTTCTTGAAGCCCAGCACCATGGCGATCATGCGCGAGAGCATCAGGCCCATGAAGAAGGTGAAGGCCAGCAGCACCGGCACGCCAGCGGCCGAGTTCTTGGTCTTTTCGATGGCGAACATGAAGCCGAAGGCGCCGGCCAGAAACACGACCAGGCCCAGGCCGCCCGACAGGCTGCGGGTGATGCCGGTGGCCACGCCCAGCCATGCGCCCAGTACCGTGGGCACCAGGCTCAGGGCCAGCAGCCAGTAGGTGTTGCGCAAAACTTTGTTGCGCTCGGCTTGCGAGGAGACCGCGCCAGCGGCGGCGCGGTCCAGAACCAGGGTCGTGCGGTCGTTCATGCGGGTGAAACTCCTTGAGTGAGAACGTGAGGGGCGCCTTCGGGAGGAAGTGCGCTTGGCCCATTGTATGTAGAGTGGCGATGCCGCCAAAAAATTCCCTTCTTTTTCGGGGGGATGGCGCGCTAGCCCTGATGAATAACCCCATATAAGGAAATTTACGTGAAAACCAAGAGTGTTCTCGACGCCGCCGACGTCAAAGCCATGGCCGCCGCCGCGGAGGCCGAAGCCCAAAGCCACCAATGGGCGGTGACGATCGCCATCGCCGACGAAGGCGGGCACCTGCTGCACCTCGCGCGGCTGGACGGTGCCGCGCCGGTCAGCGCCTACATCGCCTCGGCCAAGGCGCGCACGGCCGCGCTGGGACGGCGCGAGAGCAAGGGCTACGAGGAGATGATCAATTCCGGCCGGGTGTCTTTTTTGTCGGCGCCCGAGCTGCAAGGCATGCTGGAAGGCGGCGTGCCGATCATGAAGGACGGCTTCTGCCTGGGTGCCGTGGGGGTGAGCGGCGTGAAATCGGTCGAGGACGCCCAGGTGGCGCGCGCCGGCATCGCCGCGTTGGGCCTGTAACTCCCCCCAAAAACCGGAATCTCAAGGTTTTTGGGCCAATGTCGGCGTGGATAAATCGTTTCAAGCTATAAAATTAATAGCTATTAGCTGGTCGGTAGCGCGGCGCACCACCGGCGTCGCACGAACCGATGCAGCCTTGCCAAGGGGCCGCTGCGCACGGCCGCACCGACGCGGCCGGTCCGCCCCCCGGTGGGGGTAGCGCCGAAGGCGCTTCGGGGGGCGTCTAATAACTCAGCCGCTCCGGCCGCACCTCCTGCAGGATGGTGGTGGCGATTTCCTCGATGGATTTGGTGGTGGTGGACAGCCAGCGGATGCCCGAGCGGCGCATCATGGCTTCGGCCTCGGCCACCTCGTGGCGGCAGTTTTCCAGGCTGGCGTAGCGCGAATTGGGGCGCCGCTCGGCCCGGATCTCGGCCAGGCGCTCGGGCGCGATGGTCAGGCCGAAGATCTTCTTGCGGTGCGGCACCAGGGCCGGCGGCAGCTGGCGGCGCTCGAAATCCTCGGGGATCAGCGGGTAGTTGGCGGCCTTCAGGCCGTGCTGCATGGCCAGGTACAGGCTGGTCGGCGTCTTGCCGCTGCGGCTGACGCCGACCAGGATCACGTCGGCCGTCTCCAGGTCGCGGTTGCTCTGGCCGTCGTCGTGCGACAGGCTGTAGTTGATGGCTTCGATCCGGTCGTGGTAGGCCTGACTTTTGCTCGCGTCCGAAAAACGCCCCACGCGGTGGTGGCTCTTGATGCTCAGTTCTTGTTCAAGGGGTGCCACAAACATGCCAAACATGTCCAAAAGCATTCCTTTGCAACTGGCGCGCACGATCTCCAGCACCTCCATGTCGACCAGGGTGCTGAACACGATGGGGCGCTTGCCCTCCACCTCGCCGGCGTGGTTGATCTGGCGCACGGCCTGGTGCGCCTTGTCGGGCGTGTCGATGAACGGCAGGCGCACATGGCGCGGCGTGAAGTTGAACTGCGCCAGGATGGCATTGCCGAAGGTCTCGGCGGTGATGCCGGTGCCATCGGAGACGTAGAACACGGTGCGGTCGGGCATGGGGACGGGGCCTTGGCGAGGGGGCGGGCGCGGGCGCGCCAGCGTCCCTACAATCATGCCTCATGCGCACACGCGCCTCGCGCGGGATCGCGGCGGTCCATACCTACAACCACAAACCGCCTGTCGACCCGGTAGTTCCGCGAGGCGTCGCCTCGGTCTGTCGATGCGGCCGACGCGGCGGGCGGGTGCCCCCGGTTTTTAAACTCTGGAGCTTTTCCCATGTCAGCACTGTTTTCGCCGACCGCCTTGGTCGTGCCTTTCGAGCAACTGCGAATGACCGATGTCGAGTCGGTCGGCGGCAAGAACGCCAGCCTGGGCGAGATGATTTCCCAGCTGCCTGAAGGGGTACGCGTGCCCACCGGCTTTGCCACCACGGCGCACGCGTTCCGCCAGTTTCTGGCCCACGACGGTCTGGCCGAGCGCATCAGCCAGCGCCTGGCCACGCTGGACACCGAGGACGTGCGCGCCCTGGCCGCCGCCGGCGCCGAAATCCGCGGCTGGGTCGAGGCGCAGCCCTTTCCCGCCGACCTCGAACAAGCCATCCGCGCCGCCTTCGCCACCCTGAGCGCCGGCAACACCGAGGCCAGCTTTGCCGTGCGCAGCTCGGCCACCGCCGAGGACCTGCCCGACGCCAGCTTCGCCGGCCAGCAGGAGACCTTCCTCAACGTCGTCGGTGCCGACGACGTGCTGCACAAGATGAAGGAAGTGTTTGCCAGCCTCTACAACGACCGCGCCATCAGCTACCGCGTGCACAAGGGCTTCGCGCACGACGTGGTGGCGCTGTCGGCCGGCGTGCAGCGCATGGTGCGCTCCGATCTGGGCGCCGCCGGCGTGATGTTCACCATCGACACCGAAAGCGGCTTTGACCAGGAGGTCTTCATCACCAGCAGC
>JAIUOM010000118.1 GCA_020161215.1 Pseudomonadota bacterium | reverse complement strand
GGGCGCCCGCCGAGAGCAGCTGGGCCAGCAGGGCGCCGCCGTCGAAGGTCTGCGGGTCGGTCGCCGGCGCCGCGTGCAGGGCTTGGGGCAGCGGTTGCGCGTCGGCGCAGGCCAGCAGAAAGGCGCAGGTGGCCAGACTGGCCGGCGCCACCCGCACCTGCCCGTGCGGACGGGTGATCAGCACGCCTTCTGGCCGCCAGTCGATGGCGGCCAGATCGGCGGCGCGTTGCTCGGCGGCGTCGCCCTGGTGCGCTTGCCACAGGCTGTAGGCCGGGCCTTGCTCGAACCAGTGCCAGCGTGCGGCGGGGTGGGGCGCCAGGGCCAGGGTGGGCAGCACCTCCGTCGGCACGGCGCGCAGCATGTCGGTCTCCAGCGCTGGGGCGTCGGCGGCGATGTGGGCCTCGCGCCACAAACGCTCCAGGCGCGCCACGGCGGGCAGGTAGGGCAGATCGGCGGCGCTGTCTGCGGCGCCCAGAAAGTCGGCAAAGTCTTCGCCATAGACCATCAAGCGCACGTCGCGCGGCGGCTGCTGGCGTGCGTACTCGGCGGCGGCGCTGCGCAGCCATTCGTGCCCGACCAAGGCGGTGAGCACGGGGTAATTGGCTTCAAGTGCGTCGATGCAGGCGCTTTGCACGGTGTTGCGGTAGACGGCAAAACCGGGCTGGACGGCAAAGGCCGGCGCGTCGCTGCGGCCCGGCATGGGCGGAGCGTCGGCCAGCAGGGCTTGGGTGAAGGCGCGCTGAAAGGCGGTCAGGTCGCCGGGCATGCCGTCACCTCGGGATTTTTGGCGTTTTCAGTCGCAGGCCGGCGCAAACAAATCGCCGTCAGCTCTTGTTCTTGTAGCAACTCAGAGAAATCCGGGACGTTGCCGTCGCGCTCGATCAGGGTGGGCCGGGGGCCGATGCGGGCCAATAGGTGCTGGTACAGCGCCCAGGTGGCGGGGGCGACCGCGCAGTCGTGCGAGTCGATCCACAGCGCTTGGCCGAGGGCTGGGTCGGGGCTGTGGCCGGCCAGGTGGATTTCGGCCACCGCGTGGGCGGGAAAGCGGTCCAGGTAGGCCTCGGGCGCGGTGCCCAGGTTGTGCGCCGAGACGGCGACGTTGTTCACGTCCAGCAGCAGCTGGCAATCGGTGCGGCGCACCAGTTCGGACAAAAAATCAATTTCTTCCCACTCGTGGCCGTCCAGGCGCAGGTAGTGCGAGGGGTTTTCGATGGCGATGGGGCGGCCCAGGGCCGATTGCACGGCGTCGATGTTGCGCGCGATGGCCCGCAGCGCGGTGCCGGTGCGCGGAAAAGGCAGCAGATCGGGCAGGTAGGCGCCCTGCCAGCTCGACCAGGCCAGGTGCTCCGACACCAGCGCCGGTTCCAGCTCGCGCACCAGCGCGGCCAGTTGCGCCAGCCGCGTGGCGTCGGGTGGCGCCTCGCTGGCCAGCGACAAGGACACGCTGTGCAGCGACAACGGGTGCTCGGCGCGCAGGGTGCGCAGCCAAGCGCGGCGCGGCCCGCCTTCCACCAGGTAGTTCTCGGGGTGCACCTCGAACCACAGCCCAGGCCGGCGACAAGCCAGGGCCTGGCTGAAGTGCTGGGGCTTGAGCCCGAGACCGGCGCAAAGCGGGGCGGCGCACATGCTGGCAAGCCCGGGCTTAGGACTTGATGGGCATGAGCGAGCCCATGCCCTTGGGCGTCTTGATGCTGGCGCAGGTGCCGGTGGGCACTTTCTTCCAGGCGTTGCCCTGGTAGTCCATCTTGGAGGTGCCGGCGCAGGTGGTGCCGGGGCCGGCCTTGCAGTCGTTTTCGCCGGCCTTGGCCACGCCGTAGCACTGTTCGGTCTTGGCCATCTTGTCGCCCATGGCGGCTTTGCCTGGGTCCATGTCGGCGGCCAGGGCGGCGCCAGATACGAGCGTGCCCAGAGCCAGGGCGGTGAATGTGGTGAGCGAAGCGCGCATGGTGTGTTCCTTTGCGTGGACAATCGAAGTTGAGGATGACGACCCGGCGTTCAGGCCGTGGTCCTGCTCAGATACGGCGCGTGGTCGAACGGAGTTACAGCGGCCCGGCAAATTTATTTTTGGCACCCCGCTGTAACCGCCGCGCGGCGCCATCCGAACTGTCTTGCAGCAGCTGCGAGCGATATGCCTACCCTTGACGTCGAAACCGAATTGCGGGCACTGTTTGTCTGTGCCCTGGCCGGCGACGATGCGGCCTACCGCCTGTTTTTGCGCCGGCTGGCCGGGCATTTGCGCGCCTACCTGGGTCGGCGGCTGTTCGGCTGGCCCGACGATGTGGAGGATCTGGTGCAAGAGTGCCTGTTGGCGATTCACAACAAGCGCCACACCTGGCTGCCGGCGCAGCCGCTGTCGGCCTGGGTGCACGCGATCGCGCGGCACAAGCTGATCGATCTGCTGCGCGCGCGCTCGGTGCGCGAGGCGCTGCACGAGCCGCTGGACGCCGCCGAGGAACTGTTCGCCAGCAACCAGACGGCCGCGCACGAGGCGCGGCGCGACGTGCTGGGGCTGCTGCAGGAATTGCCCGACAAACAGCGCCTGCCGATCCTGCACGTGAAGATCGAAGGGCTGTCGGTGGCCGAGACGGCGCGGCGCACCGGCTTGTCGGAATCGGCCGTGAAGGTGGGCATCCACCGCGGCCTGAAGGCCCTGGCGCGGCGCTTTGGCGTGGCCGACCAGGGGCAAGCACACGCACAAGGAGTCTGAGGTGAACACCGATCACTGGATTGATGCATTGGCGCGCCAGGCCGAGCCGGTGGCGACGCGCCAGCCGGCGCCACTGCTGGCGCGGGCCCTGGCTTGGGGGCTGCCGGGCACGCTGGCCCTGCTGCTGCTGGGCTACGGCCTGCGGCCGGATCTGGGCACGGTGCTGGGGTGGCCGATGTTCTGGGTCAAGCTGGGCATGCCGCTGGCGGTGGCCCTGGCTGGCCTGGCCCTGGTGGCGCGCCTGGGGCGCCCTGGCGTGTCGGGCGGCGCGGCCTGGTGGGGCGTGCTGCTGCCGGTGCTGCTGGTCTGGACGATGGCGGCCTGGCAGTGGGCGCAGGCCGCGCCGGCCGATCGCCCGGCCCTGCTGTGGGGCCAGACCTGGCGTGGCTGCCTGGTCAGCATCGGCTGGATCGCGCTGCCGGTGTTCGTCGCCACCCTGGGCGCGCTGCGCCAGTTGGCGCCCACTCGGCCGAGCCTGGCCGGGGCGGCGGCGGGCCTACTGGCCGGCGGCGCCGGGGCCGCGGCGTACGCCCTGCACTGCCCGGAAATGACCGCGCCCTTCCTGGCCGTGTGGTACGTGCTGGGCATGGCCGTGCCGGTGCTGCTGGGCGCGTTGCTGGGGCCGCGGCTGTTGCGCTGGTGAGGATGCCCAAGCGACCCAGTATGCTATCTTTTAAATAGCTATTCAGGATTATTGGGCGCCGGCTGATGGCCAAAATGGCCCAAAACCCTGCCTCAGCGTCGCTTGCCGAAGATGCCGCCCAGCACGCCGCGCAGGATTTCGTTGCCGATCTTGGTGCCCATGGTGCGGGCGGTGGATTTGGCCATGGCCTGCACCAGGCCGTCGTGCTTGCCGCCGCGCGGGCCGGTGGAGCCGAACAGGACGCTCTTGGCCATGTCCATCCATTCGCTGCTGTCCTGGCCGGCCGGCGGCTGGCCGGGCAACGGGGGCTGGCCCGGCTGGCCCAGCTTGTCGGCGGCCTGCTTGCCGGCCTCGGCCACCGGGGCGGCGCGCGCCTGCAGCTTTTCGTAGGCCGACTCGCGGTCCTCGGCCTGGTCGTAGATGCCGGCCACCAGCGAGTCGGCCAGGGCCTGCTGGCGCTGCTCGGGGGTGATCGGGCCGATCTGGCTGCCCGGCGGGATGACGAACACGCGCTCGGTCACGCTGGGGCGTGCCTTGGCGTCGAGGAAGCTGATCAGCGCCTCGCCCACCGCCAGCTCGGTGATCGCGGTCTCGATGTTCAGCCCCGGGTTGGCGCGCATGGTGCTGGCCGCTGCCTTGACCGCCTTCTGGTCGCGCGGGGTGAAGGCGCGCAGCGCGTGCTGCACCCGGTTGCCCAGCTGCGCCAGCACGCTGTCGGGCACGTCGATCGGGTTCTGGGTGACGAAGTACACCCCCACGCCCTTGGAGCGCACCAGGCGCACCACCAGCTCGATGCGCTCCAGCAGCACCTTGGGCGCGTCGTCGAACAGCAGGTGCGCCTCGTCGAAGAAAAACACCATCTTCGGCTTGTCGGGGTCGCCGATCTCGGGCAGGGTCTCGAACAGCTCGGACAACAGCCACAGCAGGAAGGTGGCGTACAGGCGCGGCGAGGTGAGCAGCTTGTCGGCCACCAGCACGTTGACCACGCCCTGGCCGGCGCTGGTCTGCATCATGTCGGCGATGTTCAGCATGGGCTCGCCGAAGAACTTGTCGGCGCCCTGGGTTTCCAGCGTCAGCAGTCCGCGCTGGATGGCGCCGATGCTGGCCGAGCTGACGTTGCCGTAGCTGGTGGTGAACTGCTTGGCGTTCTCGCCCACGTAGGCCAGCATGGCGCGCAAATCCTTCAGATCCAGCAGCAGCAGGCCGTTGTCGTCGGCGATCTTGAACACCAGGTGCAGCACGCCGGTCTGAGTCTCGTTCAGGTCCAGCATGCGCGACAGCAGCAGCGGGCCCATGTCGGAGATGGTGGCGCGCACCGGGTGGCCTTGCTCGCCGAACACGTCCCAGAAGGTCACCGGGCAGGCCCGTGGGGTGGGCGCGGGCAGGCCGCGCTCCTTGAGGATGGCGGCCATCTTGGCGCCGACACCGCCGGCCTGACTGATGCCCGAGAGATCGCCCTTGACGTCGCTCATGAACACCGGCACGCCGATGCGGCTGAATTCCTCGGCCATTTTCTGCAGGGTGACGGTCTTGCCGGTGCCGGTCGCGCCGGTGATCAGGCCGTGGCGGTTGGCCAGGCTGGGCAGCAGCAGGCATTCGGTGTCGCCATGCTTGGCGATGAGCAGCGGGTCGGCCATCTGAGCGTTCCTTGGGGTGAAAAGTAAAATCACGCCAGTTTATTCATTGCACCAAGGATTTCCTCATGGCGGGTCACAGCAAATGGGCCAATATTCAACACCGCAAGGGCCGTCAGGACGAAAAGCGTCAGCGCGTCTGGACCCGTGTGGTGCGCGAGATCATGGTCGCCGCCCGCACCGGTGGGGGCGACCCCAGCGCCAACCCGCGCCTGCGCCTGGCGATTGAAAAGGCCAAGGCCGCCAACATGCCGGCCGACACCGTCAAGCGCAACATCGACAAGGCCACCGGCAACCTCGAGGGCGTCAGCTACGAGGAAATCCGCTACGAGGGCTACGGCATCGGCGGCGCGGCCATCATCGTCGACACCATGACCGACAACCGCGTGCGCACCGTGGCCGAAGTGCGCCACATCTTCAGCAAGTACGGCGGCAACATGGGCACCGAGGGTTCGGTGGCGTTTCAGTTCAAGCACGTCGGCCAGCTCATCTTCGCCCCCGGCACCAGCGAGGAGCAGGTGATGGACACCGCGCTGGAAGCCGGCGCCGAGGACGTGATCACCGACGAGGAAGGCGCCATCGAGGTGCTGACCGCCCCGCCCGAATTCGAGGCCGTGAAGAACGCCCTGGAAGCCGCTGGCCTCACGCCCGAGGTGGCCGAGGTGACCATGCGCGCCGAGAATTCCATCGACCTGGCCGGCGACGATGCCACCAAGATGCAAAAACTGCTCGACATGCTGGAAGACCTGGACGACGTGCAAGAGGTCTTCCACAACGCCAACGTGGAACTGGCCTGACGTGACCCTACCCATCGACACATCGGTGGCCGCCCCCATGATTTGAGATCAAGCGATGAAGATTCTCGTGATCGGCGGCGGTGGCCGCGAACACGCGCTGGCCTGGAAGCTGGCGCAATCCCCCAAGGTCCAGCAGGTCTACGTGGCCCCCGGCAACGGCGGCACGGCCCTGTCGCCGAACCTCCAGAACCTGCCCATCACCGACCTGGTCGCGCTGCGCGACTGGGCGCTGGCCGAAAAAATCGCCCTGACGGTGGTCGGCCCCGAGCAGCCGCTGGCCGCCGGCGTGGTGGACGACTTCCTGGCCCACGGCCTGCGCATCTTCGGCCCCACCCGGGCCGCCGCGCAGCTGGAGAGCTCGAAGGCCTTCAGCAAGGACTTCATGAAGCGCCACGGCATCCCCACCGCGGCCTACGACACCTTCACCGACCCAGTGGCCGCGCACGCCTACGTCGAGCAGCTCGGCGCGCCCATCGTCGTCAAGGCCGACGGCCTGGCGGCCGGCAAGGGCGTGGTGGTGGCCACCAGCAAGGACGAGGCGCACGCCGCCATCGACGACATGCTGGGCGGCAACACGCTGGGCGTGGCGCACAACGCCGGCGGTGCGCGGGTGGTGATCGAGGAGTTCCTGGCCGGCGAGGAGGCCAGCTTCATCGTGCTGTGCGACGGCAAGAACGTGGTGGCCCTGGCCACCAGCCAGGACCACAAGCGCCTGAAGGACGGCGACCAAGGCCCGAACACCGGCGGCATGGGCGCCTATTCGCCGGCCCTGGTGGTCACGCCGCAGGTGCACGCGCGCGCCATGCGCGAGATCATCCTGCCCACGGTGCGCGGCATGGACAAGGACGGCATTCCGTTCAGCGGTTTTCTCTACGCCGGGCTGATGATCGACGCCGAGGGGCGCCCCAAGACGCTGGAATTCAACTGCCGCATGGGCGACCCCGAGACGCAACCGATCATGATGCGCCTGAAGTCCGACCTGGTCGATGTGTTCATGGCCGCCACCTCCGGCCGCCTGGACGAGGTCGAGCTGCAGTGGGACCGCCGCGTGGCCCTGGGCGTGGTGATGGCCGCCGCCGGCTACCCCCTGAACCCGCGCAAGGGCGACCTGATCACCGGTCTGCCCAAGCCGGCCGACGACGCCGTGGTGTTCCACGCCGGCACCGTGCTGGAGGGCGAGCAGGTGCGCACCGCCGGTGGGCGCGTGCTGTGCGTGACGGCCCTGGCCGACTCGGTCAAGCAGGCCCAGGCGCGCGCCTACGACGTGGCGCGCGGCGTGCACTTCGAGGGCGCGCAGTACCGGCGCGACATTGGCCACCGCGCCATCGGCCCGTCGCCCACGGCCGCCACGCCGTGACCGGCTGAGCCCGGTTCAGCAGCCCCAGGCCAGGCCGCCCGCATGTACGCCGTCGGAGTCCTCACGGTCCTGACCGGGTTCTTGCTGTGCGCCGGTCTGCTGATGTACGGCATCAGCCGTCGCCTGTCGCTGCCGCAGGGCCTGGACGCCATCGCCCTGGGCGGCGTGCTGATGGGACTGGGCTTCGGGCTGCAACTGCTGTTTCCCGAACGCCAGCTGAACCCGATGGTGGTCATCAACCATACCGCGACGGTGATGGCCATGGTCGGGTTCCTGGTCGGCATGATGCGTTTTCTGGGCCTGCGCTCGCCCGGCTGGCGCACCCAGGTGGCGCTGGCCCTGCTGTACACGGTGCTGCAGGTGCTGGTCGACCGCGAACTGGGCATGACCGCGCGCTACCTGCTGCTGGCCGGCACGGCGACCGGGTTGTACGCGCTGCTGTGCGGCGTGCTGGCCTGGGGCGGCCTGCAGCCGCGCGCGCGCGACGTGCGGCTGGGCCTGCTGACCTTGTCGGTGCTGGCATTCAGCATTGGCGCGCTGAACGTGGCCAAGGGCTATTTGCTGGTCAGGCACGGCATGCAAGCGCTGAACATGGACAGCCTGTTTCAGCAGGTGTTCTACACCGTGGTGGCGGTGGCCGTGGCGGTGATGACGCCGGCCCTGCTGTGGATGGTGTTCTCGCGCCTGAGCGCCCTGCTCACCACCCTGGCCACCACCGACGCGCTGACCGGCGTGCTCAACCGCGCCGGCCTGAACGAGCGCTTGGCGGCCCACTGGGCGACCGGCACGCGCGTTCCGGCGATGCTGATGATGGTGGACGTCGACCACTTCAAGTCCGTCAACGACCGCCATGGTCATCCGGTGGGCGACGAGGTGCTGCGCCGGGTGGCGTTCGCGCTGCGCGACAACCTGCGCCAGCGCGACCTGATCGCGCGCGCCGGGGGCGAGGAGTTCATCATCGTCTGCCTGGACGCCA
Source organism: Pseudomonadota bacterium (assembly GCA_020161215.1). Lineage (GTDB taxonomy): Bacteria > Pseudomonadota > Gammaproteobacteria > Burkholderiales > Burkholderiaceae_C > Ottowia. Next base: position 5,574 of record JAIUOM010000118.1, on the reverse strand, counting down.
GCGAGCACGGCACGCTGAGCCTGGCCGAGCGTCTGCGCGAGGCGGTCTCGCGCGAATCGCTGGTGGTCGACGGCGCCCTGGGCGCCACCTTGCGCTGGACCGTCAGCATCGGCGTCTCGCGAGGTTTTCACGACATGGCCGGATTCGAGCGCGCGGTCGACCAGGCCGACCGCGCCATGTACCGCGGCAAGGGCGCGGGGCGCAACCAGGTCCATGGCGTGGAGGGCGTGTTCGTGCCGACGCCCCCGCCGTCCAACCCCCCTTCGGTCCTGCACTGACGCCAAGTTCGCCGCCCGGAACGCCGGGATTACCATCCGCCCATGAATTCATCTTTCCAGCAGGCCGTGCGCGAGTACCTGCAAGCGCTGCAGCAGCGCATCACCACCACCGTCGAGGCCCTCGACGGGCGGCAGCGCTTCGTCGAGGACCGCTGGCACAAGATGCCGGACGAGCCCTTGCAGGGCGAGGGGGTGACCCGCATCCTGGAAGGCGGCGCGGTGTTCGAGCGTGCCGGCGTCGGGTTTTCGCACGTGCGCGGGCCCAGGCTGCCGCCCTCGGCCACCCAGCACCGGCCCGAGCTGGCCGGCGCGCCCTTCGAGGCCATGGGCGTGTCGCTGGTGTTCCATCCGCTCAACCCCCACGTGCCCACGGTGCACATGAACGTGCGCATGATCTCGGCCGGTGCGCCAGGGCAGGCGCCGGTGTGCTGGTTTGGCGGTGGCATGGACCTGACGCCGTACTACGGCGTCGAGGACGATTGCGTGCATTTCCACCGCGTCTGTCGCGACGCGCTGGCGCCCTTTGGCGACGACAAATACCCGCGCTTCAAGACCTGGTGCGACGAGTATTTCGTGAACAAGCACCGCGGCGAGCCGCGCGGCATCGGCGGCATCTTCTTCGACGATTTCGCCGAGGGCGAGGCCGGCAACGGCTTCGCGCTGATCCGCGCCGTGGGCGACGCCTTCCTGCCGGCCTACACGCCCATCGTCGAGCGCCGGCGCGGCCAGGCCTGGGGCGAGCGCGAGCGCGAGCACCAGTTGTACCGGCGTGGCCGCTACGTCGAGTTCAACCTGGTGTGGGACCGCGGCACCCATTTCGGCCTGCAGTCGGGCGGGCGCACCGAATCCATCCTGCTGTCCATGCCGCCTCTGGTACGCTGGGCGTACCGGCACCAGCCGGAAGCGGGCTCGCCCGAGGCGCGCCTGACCGAACACTTCCTCGTGGAGCGCGATTGGCTGTGAAATCCGTGCGGCGCCGGGTCGGCATCTTTGGCGGCGCGTTCGATCCTCCGCACAGCGGCCATGTGGCGCTGGCGCAGGCCGCCGTGGCCCAGCTGCGGCTGGACGAGCTGCGCATCCTGCCCACCGGCCAGGCCTGGCACAAGGCGCGCGTGCTCACCGAGGGGCACCAGCGCGTGGCCATGGCCGAGCTGGCCTTTGGCGACGTGCCGCGCGTCATTCTCGACACCCGCGAGGTGCGGCGCCCCGGGCCGACGTACACTATCGACACCCTGCGTGAGGTGCAGCGCGAGCAGCCGGGCGCCCAGCTGCTGCTGGTGATCGGCGCCGATCAGGCCGAGGCGCTGCACACCTGGCAGGACGCGCGCGAGATCCCGCGCATCGCCATCCTGAGCATCGCGGCGCGTGCGCGACCCGTGTCTGACGCCCCGCCGGCCGACATCTCGCGCCTGCCGCCGGGCTTCTACCAGCCCATCGATCTGCCGCCTTTTTCGGTCAGTTCGACCGAAATTCGGGCGCGCGTGGCCGCCGGTCAGCCCATTGAGGGGCTCGTGACGCCGGCCGTGGCGCGCTATATTGCCGAGCATTCGCTTTACCAACGTACCAACGTTCCCCGCCTTGATGAGTAAATTCGCCGCCAAGAAAGACATCCAGAAGCTCCAGCGCGCCATCGTCGATGGCCTGGAGGATGTCAAAGCCCACGATATCCGGGTGTTCGACACCGAGGCGCTGTCGCCCCTGTTCGAGCGCGTGATCGTGGCCTCGGGCACTTCGAACCGGCAGACCAAGGCGCTGGCCGCCAGCGTGCGCGACCAGGTGCGCGAGGCCGGGTTCCCGAAGCCGCGCTCCGAGGGCGAGGACAACGGCGAATGGATCATCGTCGACTGCGGCGCCGCCGTGGTCCACGTCATGCAGCCGGCCATCCGCCAGTACTACAACCTGGAGGAAATCTGGGGCGACAAGCCAGTGCGCTTGAAAGGTGCCGCCACAGCCAAGAAAAAAGAGGCCTCGGCCGGCGCGGATAAAGCCCAGGTAGCTACTAAAAAAGTAGCGAAAACAACGGCCAAGAGCCCAACCACGGCCAAGGCCGCGCCCGCCAAGCGGGCTGCCGCCAAATCGACGGGTGCCACATCCGCCCCTCGGTCGCCCGCCGCCAAGTCGGCCGCAGCGAAAACCGGCGCGCGCAAGACCGCGGCCAAGACCGCCGCCAAGACGCCGGCGCGCAAGAACGTGCCGCTGCGGACCCTGGTGGTGAACCAGCCGCCGGCCGTGCCCAAGGGCAAGCCGGCCGCCAAGGACGCCGCCAAGATGGCGGAGAAGGTCGTTCAGAAGGCGACGCGCAAACCCGCACCGCGCAAGCCGGCGTGAACCGGGCGCCGGCGCCCCGCCCACGGTGAAACTGCTCGTCGTGGCCGTTGGCCAGCGCGTGCCCGACTGGGCGCAGGCCGGCTGGGACGAGTACGCCAAGCGCTTTCCGCCCGAACTGAAGGTCGAACTCAAGGCCTTGAAGACCGAGCCGCGCTCGGGCGGCAAGACCGCCGAGCAGGCGATGGCGGCCGAGCGCGCGCGCATCGAAGCCGCTGTCCCGAAGGGTGTGCACATGGTCGTGCTCGACGAGCGCGGCAGCGCCTTGCGCACCCAGGCCCTGGCCGCGCGCCTGTCGGCCTGGCAACTGCAGGGCGGCGACGTGGCCCTGGTGATTGGCGGGCCGGACGGGCTGGATGCCGGCCTGCGCCAGGCCGCCCACGAGCGCATCCGCCTGTCCGATCTGACCTTGCCGCACGCCATGGTGCGGGTGCTGCTGATCGAGCAGCTGTACCGTGCCTGGTCGGTCAACGCCGGCCACCCGTACCACCGCGAATGAGCCGCCCGCACGGTCGGTCCGGGGCGCATTAGACTCTAGCCACGCTTCTCTAGCCGCGGCTTGCCGGCCCTGCTCGGCCAGCCTCTTCTCAGACTTTCGCATTGCACGCCCCATGGCCGATACCTCTTTTTCGTCAACCCCTGGCGCCGCAGCCCCCGAGCCGCAGGCCCTGGTGGCGCCCGGCGCCGCCGCGCACTACGTGGTGCTGAGCCTTGCCGCCGGTGCCGCGGCCGAGGAGGCGGCGCGCGCCTTCTTCGGCAATGCCGCGGGCCTGGCGCGCAGCGTCGCCCGCCGCGCGCCCGAGGCCGGGCTGAGCCTGGTGGTGGGCATTGGCGCCAAGGCCTGGGGCCGCCTGTTCGGCCAACCGCGACCCGCCGGGCTGCACGAGTTCAAGGCCCTGCAGGGCGACAAGCACCAGGCGCCCTCGACCCCGGGCGACATCCTGCTGCACGTGCGTGCCGCGTCGGTGGACCTGTGCTTCGAGCTGGTCCGGCTGGCCATGGAGGGGCTGGGCGACGCGGTGCGGCCGGTGGACGAGGTGCACGGTTTCCGCTACTTCGACGAACGGGCCATGATCGGTTTTGTCGACGGCGTCGAGAACCCCGCCGGCCGCGAAGCCTGGGACGCCACCCTGATCGGCGACGAAGACCCCGATTTCGCTGGCGGCAGCTACGTTATCGTGCAGAAGTACCTGCACGACATGGCGGCCTGGAAGCAGCTGTCCACCGAAGAGCAGGAGCGCGTGATCGGCCGCACCAAGGCCGACAACGTGGAGCTGGCCGACGACGTGAAGCCCAGCAACTCGCACGTGGCGCTGAACGTGGTGGAGGACGAGGAGGGCAACGAGCTGGCCATCCTGCGCGGCAACCTGCCTTTCGCCAACGCCTCGCGCGGCGAGTACGGCACCTATTTCATTGGCTACGCCAAGGACCCGGCCGTCACCGAGCTGATGCTGACCAACATGTTCATCGGCCGCCCGCCTGGCAATTACGACCGACTGCTGGATTTCAGCACCGCCGTCACCGGTGGCCTGTTCTTCGTGCCCTCGGCGGCGCTGCTGGAGGCGCTGGCCGACGGCAACCCGCTGGCCGACGCATCGCCCGCTGCCGCCGATCCGGCGCCCGGCGTCCTGACCGCTGGCGACGCGCTGCGCATCGGCTCGCTCAAGGGCCAGCCGCAAATGCTGGGCCCGCAGGCCACCGCGCCGCTCGACCCGGTGGGCTGAGGCCGGCGCCGCCCCGTTTTTTTTTCCGAACCTTTTCCCTTCCCGTCAGGAGCCCCGCATGAACAACCTGCACCGTGAACTAGCCCCCATCTCCGCTGGCGCCTGGGCGCAGATCGAGGAGGAGGTGGCGCGCACCTTTCGCCGCAATCTGGCCGGCCGGCGCGCCGTCGACGTCGAGACCGCCGAGCGCGGCTACAAGTGCTCGGCCATCGGCACCGGCCACCTGAAGACGCTGAAATCGCCCGGTGACGGCGTCGGCGCGCGCCAGCGCGTGGTGATGCCCCTGGTCGAGCTGCGCGTGCCTTTCGAGCTGGCGCGCGAGGCCATCGACGACGTCGAGCGCGGCGCCGACGATTCGGACTGGCAGCCCGCCAAGGACGCCGCCGAGCAGCTGGCCTACGCCGAGGACCGGGCGATTTTCCTGGGCTACCAGGCCGCCGGCATCCAGGGCATCCGCGAAGGCACCTCCAACAAGGTGCTGACCCTGCCCGACCAGGCCACCGACTACCCCGACGTGGCGGCCACCGCGCTGACCCAGCTCAAGCTGGCCGGGGTGGACGGCCCCTACGTGGCGGTGCTGGGCGCGCAGGTCTACACCGCGCTGCAGGAAGCCAACGACAGGGGCTACCCGGTGCTGAACCACATCCAGCGCCTGGTCGGCAGCGAGAACATCATCTGGGCGCCGGCCATCGAGGGCGCCTACGTGCTGTCCACGCGCGGCGGCGATTTCGCGCTGCACCTGGGGGCCGACCTGTCCATCGGCTACCTGAGCCACACCGACGCCAAGGTCAAGCTGTACCTGGAAGAGACACTGACGTTCCGCCTGCTCACCGCCGAGGCGGCGGTGGCCATCCTGCCCAAGGGCTGATTTCGCCGCGGGCGGCAGCCGCGCACCAGTGCGCGGCTGCCGCCCCGTCTGGCGCTCATGCCCCTGGCCATGCCCGATTTCATCTACCTTGCCTCGCAAAGCCCACGCCGGCGCCAGTTGCTGGACCAGATCGGCGTGCGACACGAGTTGCTGTTGCCCGAGCCCGGCGAGGACGCCGAGGCGCTGGAGGCGGTGCGGCCCGGCGAGTCACCCGCCGCCTACGTGCGGCGCGTGACCCAGCTCAAGCTGCAGGCCGCCGTGCGGCGCTTGGCCGCGCGCGGCCTGCCGCCGGCGCCGGTGCTGTGCGCCGACACCACCGTGGCCCAGGGCCGCGCCATCCTGGGCAAGCCGCAGGGCGATGCCGACGCCGCCCGCATGC
>JAIUOM010000117.1 GCA_020161215.1 Pseudomonadota bacterium | reverse complement strand
TGGAGAGCGTCTACGGTACCGCCCACGCCACCGGCATGATCTTCATGGTGCTGATCGGCGCCGACCTGCTCAATTCCAGCCTGGCCCTGTCGCAGATGCCGACCGAGCTGGCGACCTGGGTACAGCAGAGTGGCATGCCGGCGATGCTGGTACTAGCCGCGATCATCGTCATCTACATCGTGCTGGGTTGCGTGATGGACTCGCTGGCGATGATCCTGCTGACCATCCCCATCTTCTACCCGATGGTCATGGGCCTCGATTTCTTCGGCATGCCGGTCGAGGACAAGTCGATCTGGTTCGGTATTCTGGCGCTGATGGTGGTCGAGATCGGTCTGGTCACGCCGCCGATGGGCATGAACCTTTACGTCGTGAATAAACAGGCCAAGGAGGTGCCGATGAAGGAAACCATCGCCGGTGTGCTGCCTTTCCTGGCGTCTGACCTGATTCGTATCGTCGCCCTCGTGTTTTTCCCCGTCATGTGCCTCGGTCTGGTGCACTGGCTGGGCTGATTGGAGTTTGCAAGCATGATCAAACAACAAGTCGCCGGCACCGTATACGGCGTCATTCTCAACGACCGCGTCTCGGTACAGAAAATCGGTTCGCTTGACGAGGCGCCCTACAAGGGCGCACCAAAAGCGCCGGTGCTCTACCTGAAACCCGTCAATACCCGTGTCGGCTGCGGCAGCGTCGTCAGCCTGCCGGCCGGTGCTGACCGTGTCGAGGTGGCCGCCACCGTAGGTCTGGTGATGGGGCGCGCCGCCGCCCGCCTGGCGCCGGAAATGGCTCTGGACTGCGTGGCCGGGATCGTGCTCGCTGCCGACCTCAGCCTGCCGCATGCCAGCTACTATCGCCCGGCCATCCGTGAAAAATGCTTCGACGGTGCTTTGCCGCTGTCGTCGGTCAAGCCCTTGACCGACATCGCTGGCTTGAGCCTGGTAACCGAGATCGACGGCGAAGTCGTTGATCGCCGACCGCTCGACGATCTGATCCGCCCGCCGGCACAGCTTCTGGCCGAGGTCAGCGAATGGATGACCCTGAACGAAGGCGACGTGCTGCTCGTCGGCGTTCGTTACCAGGCGCCGCAGGCCAGGGTTGGCAGCGCGGTGCGTGTCAGCGCCGAGAGCCTCGGCAGTCTCAATTTCTCCATTGCAGGAGCAGAACAATGAAGCGCGGACGCATCGCCTACAACGGCGCCGTTCATCAAGTCACCGAAGCCGACGGCAAGGTTCGCCTGGCCGACGGTCGCCTGCTCAACGAAGGCGATTTCCAGTGGCTGCCGCCGGTCGAGGTCGGCACCGTCTTCGCCCTTGGCCTCAACTATGCCGATCACGCCAAGGAACTCGCTTTCAAGGCGCCGGAAGTGCCGCTCGTCTTCCTCAAGGGGCCGAACACCATCACCGGGCACAAGGCGCAGACGCGCCGCCCGGCCGACGCCACCTACATGCACTACGAGTGCGAGCTGGCCGTGGTCATCGGCAGCGAGGCCAAGCGGGTCAAAAAGGCCGATGCCTACGACTTCGTGCGCGGCTACGCCGTGGCCAACGACTACGCCATCCGCGACTACCTGGAGAACTGGTACCGCCCCAACCTGCGCGTGAAGAACCGCGACACCTGCACGCCCATCGGCCCCTGGCTGGTGGATGCCGCCGATGTGCCCAACCCGATGGCGCTGCGACTTAGCACCACCGTCAACGGTAAACACACGCAGAAGGGCAGCACGGCGGACATGGTGTTCGACGTGCCGACGCTGATCGAATATTTCACCAGTTTCATGACGCTCTACCCGGGCGATTTGATCCTGACCGGCACGCCCGACGGCGTGGTGGACTGCCCCGTGGGCTCGGTCGTCGTCTGCGAGATCGAAGGCCTGGGCGCTCTGCAGAACACGATTGTTGGACAAAAGCCCGACATGTCGGCATAAACATTGAGGATATTGCTATGAAAATTGATCATCTCATCGACGGCAAGTCCGTCGCCAGCGACACCTACTTCGAGACCGTCAACCCCGCCAACCAGCAGGTGCTGGCCGAGGTGGCCTCGGGTGGCGACGCCGAAGTGAACGCCGCCGTGGCCGCTGCCAAGGCCGCTTTCCCCAAGTGGGCCGGCCTGCCCGCGACCGAGCGCGCCAAGAAGGTGCGCGCCCTGGGCGACCTGATCGCCAAGCACGTGCCCGAGATCGCCAAGACCGAGACCGACGACTGCGGCCAGACCATCAGCCAGACCGGCAAGCAGCTGGTGCCGCGCGCGGCCGACAACTTCTATTACTTTGCCGAGATGTGCACGCGGGTGGACGGCCACACCTACCCCACGCCCACGCACCTGAACTACACGCTGTTCCACCCGGTGGGCGTGTGCGCGCTCATCAGCCCGTGGAACGTGCCCTTCATGACCGCCACCTGGAAGGTCGCGCCTTGCCTGGCCTTTGGCAACACCGCGGTGCTGAAGATGAGCGAGCTGTCGCCCCTGACGGCCGCACGCCTGGGTGAATTGGCGCTGGAGGCCGGCATCCCCGCCGGCGTGCTGAACGTGGTGCACGGCTTTGGCAAGGACGCGGGCGAGCCGCTGGTGGCCCACCGCGACGTGCGCGCCATCAGCTTTACGGGTTCGACGGCCACGGGCAACCGCATCGTCCAATCGGCAGGTCTGAAAAAATTCAGCATGGAGCTGGGCGGCAAGAGTCCGTTCGTGATCTTTGAAGACGCCGACCTGGACCGCGCGCTGGACGCCGCCGTCTTCATGATCTTCAGCAACAACGGCGAGCGCTGCACCGCCGGCAGCCGCATCCTGGTGCAGCAAAGCATCTACGCCGACTTTGCCGCCAAGTTTGCCGAGCGCGCCAAGCGCATCGTTGTCGGTGACCCGCAAGACGAGAAAACCATCATCGGCCCCATGATCAGCCAGGGCCACCTGTCCAAGGTGCGCAGCTACATCGAGCTGGGCCCGAAGGAAGGCGCCACCCTGCTGTGCGGCGGCCTGGACCGCCCAAGCTACGCGCCCGAGCTGGCCGCTGGCGTCAAGAACGGCAACTACGTCTGGCCCACCGTGTTTGCCGACGTCGACAATAAGATGCGCATCGCGCAAGAAGAAATCTTTGGCCCCGTGGCCTGCCTGATCCCCTTCAAGGACGAGGCCGACGCCATCGAAAAGGCCAACGACATCGACTACGGCCTGTCCAGCTACGTCTGGAGCGAGAACATCGGCCGCGCCCACCGCGTGGCCGCCGCCATCGAGGCCGGCATGTGCTTCGTCAACAGCCAGAACGTGCGCGATCTGCGCCAGCCCTTTGGCGGCACCAAGGCCAGCGGCACCGGTCGCGAAGGCGGCACCTGGAGCTATGAAGTGTTCCTGGAGCCCAAGAACGTCGCGCTGTCCATGGGCAGCCACCACATCCCGCACTGGGGCGTGGCATGACGACCACCGGCCTGACGCGCCGCGACGCGCTGGCCCTGGTGCTGGCCACGCTGCCCGCGGCCGCGTGGGCGCAGCCAGACTGGCCCGGCAAGCCCGTGCGCCTGGTCGTGCCCTTTCCGCCCGGCGGCACCACCGACACGGTCACACGCCTGGTGGGCACCGAGATCGCCAAGCCCCTGGGCCAGCCCGTGGTGGTCGAGAACAAGCCCGGCGCCGGCACCGTGATCGGCGTGGACATGGTTGCCAAGTCCACCGACGGCCACAGCTTTGTCACCGTGGCCAACAGCTTTTGCGCCAACGTCACCTTGATCAAGAAGCTGCCCTACGACGCCGTGCGCGACCTGCGCCCGGTGGCGCTGATGGGCATGTCCGAACACGTGCTGGCCACGCATCCGGGCAGCGGCCTCAAGTCGATGGACGACTTGCGCAAGCTCGTCAAGTCCAGGCCCGACGCGGTCAGCTACGCCTCGTTCGGCAATGGCACCTCGGCCCACCTGTCGGGCGAGATGCTGGCGCAGGCGCTGGGCGTCAAGCTGCTGCACGTGCCGTACAAAGGCCAGGCCCCGGCGCTGGCCGATCTGCTGGGCGGGCAGGTCACGCTGATGTTTGGCAACTGGCCCGAGTTTCGCGGCCATGTGCAGTCGGGCAAGCTGGTGGCGCTGGGCATGGCCACCGCCAAGCGCTCGCGCTTTGCGCCCGACATCCCCACGCTGGCCGAGCAGGGCGTGGCAATTGAATCGAATTCGTGGAACGGGATCCTGGCCCCCGCGTCCACGTCCGACGCCGTGGTGCAGCGCCTGAACGCGCTGGTCAACCAGGCGCTGGCTTCGGCCTCCGTGGCCGAGGCGTTTCAGAAGGGCGGCATTGCCTCGCTGGCGCGCACGCCCGAACAGTTTGGCCAGTTCATCCGGTCGGAGATCGACAAATACGCCGCTGTCATTCGCCAAGCCGGAATCAGCCTCGATACCTGACACAAGGAGACACACCATGGGAAAACTCGCCCTTGCCGCCAAAATCACCCACGTGCCCAGCATGTACCTGAGCGAATTGCCCGGCGACCGCCAGGGCACGCGCCAGGACGCGATTGACGGCCACGCCGAAATCGGTCGCCGCTGCCGCGCGCTGGGGGTCGACACCATCGTCGTGTTCGACACGCACTGGCTCGTCAACGCCAACTACCACCTCAACTGCGCGCCGCACTGGAAGGGCGTGTACACCAGCAACGAGCTGCCGCACTTCATCAGCAACATGGCGTTCAGCTTCTCGGGCAACCCCGAGCTGGGGCGTGTGATGGCCAAGGTGGCCAACGAGCAGGGCGTGGAAGTGCTGGCGCACGACGCCACCACGCTGGCGCCCGAGTACGGCACCCTGGTGCCCATGCGCTACATGAACCAGGACGAGCACTTCAAGGTCGTGTCCGTGTCCGCCTTGTGCACCGGCCACTACCTGAACGACAGCGCGCGCATGGGCTGGGCCTTCCGCGAGGCGGTCGAAAAACACTACGACGGCAAGGTCGCGTTTCTGGCCAGCGGCTCGCTGTCGCACCGCTTCGCGCAAAACGGCCTGGCGCCCGAGTACGCCTTCAAGATCTGGAGCCCGTTCCTGGAAAAACTGGACCACGAGGTGATCCAGATGTGGAAGAACGGCGAATGGAACGACTTCTGTGCCATGCTGCCCGAGTACGCCGCCAAGGGCCACGGCGAAGGCTTCATGCACGACACCGCCATGCTGATGGGGGCCTTGGGCTGGTCCGACTACGACGGCAAGGCGGAGATCGTCACGCCGTACTTTGGCGCCTCGGGCACGGGCCAACTCAACGCCGTGTTCCCGGTCACCCCGCAGGACGGCAAGGCCGTGCCGCAGGCCGAGGCCTCGCGCGCCGACAGCTACCGCGCCTTTCCCAGACTTTGACCCCCTTGAGTCGCTAAGCGCCTTCCCCACAGGGGGCGCCATGCCAGCGGCCGGCGCAAGTTGAGGCCATGGCCTTCACTGGCATGGCCTGCTCCGCGGCCCATTGATTCGTGTTGAGGATATTCTGTTGTGCCGCATCTCGTGATTCTTTACACCGGCAACCTCGACGCCATCGTCGACATGCCCCGCCTGTGCCGCGATCTGGCCGACACCATGCTCACGGTGAAGGACGAAGCCGGCCAGCCCGTGTTTCCCACCGGCGGCACGCGCGTGCTGGCCTACCCGGCGCCGCACTATGCCGTGGCCGACGGTGGCGCGGCCGGCCGCGCCACCCAGGGCAAGACGGGTATTGCGTCGGACGACCCGGGCGAGTACGGTTTCATGTACCTGAATCTGCGCATGGGCCGCGGGCGCAGCGCCGACGTGCGCCAGCGCGCCGGCCAGGCGCTGGTGGCCACCGCACGCCGCCAGCTGGACCCGCTGATGGCCGAGCGCCACATCGGCGTCACGCTGCAAATCGACGAAGGCCCCGAGGTGTTTGACGCCAAGCACAGCAGCCTTCACCCCCTGTTCAAAAAAACCTGACCCACCATGCTGACCGACGAACAGATCCAGACCCTGGCCGCCGAACTGGCGAAAAGCGAAAAAACCCGCGAGCCGGTGGAGCACTTCTCCAAGCGCTTTCCGGGCATGACGATTGAAGACGGCTACCGCGTCAGCCGCGCCTGGGTCGCCATGCAGCTGGCCGCCGGCCGCAAGGTCATTGGCCACAAGATCGGCCTGACCTCGCGCGCCATGCAGCAGGCCAGCCAGATCGACGAGCCCGACTACGGCACCTTGCTCGACAGCATGCTGTTCACCTGCACGCCGGGCCAGGTGCTGAGCATTCCCACCGACCGCTTCTTGGTGCCGCGGGTCGAGGTCGAGCTGGCCTTCATCCTGAAAAAAGACCTGAAAGGCCCGGATGTCGGCGTGGAACAAGTGCTGGATGCTACTGAATATGTAACGCCCGCAATCGAGATCATCGACGCCCGCATCGAGCAGTTCGACCGCCACACCAAGGTCATGCGCAAGGTGTACGACACCATCAGCGACAACGCCGCCAACGCCGGCATCGTGGTCGGCGCCCAGCGCGTCGACCCGCGCACCACCGACCTGCCCTGGTGCGGCGCCATCCTGCGCCAGAACGGCAACGTCGAAGAAACCGGTCTGGCCGCCGGCGTGCAAGGCCACCCGGCCGTCGGCATTGCCTGGCTGGCCAACAAGCTGGCGCCCTGGGGAGAAACCCTCAAGGCGGGGCAGATCGTGCTGGCCGGCTCCTTCACCCGACCGGCGGTGGCCAAAAAAGGCGATGAGTTTGATGCCGACTACGGCGCGCTCGGAAAACTCCAGTTCAAGTTTGTCTGACACCGCCCAATCCAACTAAGAGAGTAAGCCATGAAAGTCCCCGTCAATACCTTCAAGAAAGCCCTCGCCGAAGGCCGCACCCAGCTGGGCCTGTGGGTGGCGCTGGCTGACAATTTCAGCGCCGAGCTGCTCGCCGGCATCGGTTACGACTGGCTGTTGCTCGACGGCGAGCACGCGCCCAACGACGTGCGCAGCATCCTCTCGCAGCTGCAAGCCGTGGCCAGCGCGCAAAACGCGTTTGGCGACCAGCGTTCGCACCCGGTGGTGCGTGTGCCCTTGGGCACGGGCGAAGCGGGCACGGCGATCATCAAGCAGTTTCTCGAGACTGGCGTGCAGACCCTGCTGGTGCCCATGGTCGACACCGCCGCGCAGGCCGCCCAGGTGGTGGCTGCCGCCAAGTACCCGCCCGAAGGCATCCGCGGTGTGGGCAGCGCGCTGGGGCGCGGATCGCGCTGGCAAGCGTACGAGCGCTACGTCCACGAGGCCAACGACGAGATCTGCGTGCTGGTGCAGGCCGAGTCGGTCACCGCGATGAGAAACATCGACGCGATCGCCGCCACCCCGGGCGTGGACGGCGTGTTCATTGGCCCGGCCGATCTGAGCGCGTCGATGGGTCACCGCGGCAACCCCGGACATCCGGAGGTGCAGGCCATGATCGAGCACGCCGTGACCCGCATCCTGGCCGCCGGCAAGGCGCCTGGCATTTTGTCGACCAGCGAGCCGCAGGCCCGCAAATGGCTGCAGGCCGGCGCCCAGTTTGTCGCCGTGGGCGCCGACACCATCATTCTGGTGAACGGCGCCACGCAATTGCTCAAGACCTACCGCAGCGACACGGCCGAACAAGGTCCGTCGAGCTACTGAAGAACCCCCGAGGAGACAAACCATGAAACGCGACCACGCCACATCCATCCCGCCCGCACCCGCGGGCATGCACGCCGACGAATGGGCCGCGCGCCAGCAGTTGGCCGCTTGCTACCGGGTGTTCGCCATGCTGGGCTGGACCGAGCTGATCTACAACCACATCACGCTGCGCCTGCCAACCAGCGTGAGCGGCGCTGAGAAGCAGTTCCTGATCAATCCCTTTGGCTTGCACTACACCGAGGTCACGGCCAGCAACCTGGTCAAGACCAACCTGGCGGGCGAGGTGCTGGGCGGCTCGAAACACCCGATCAACCCCGCTGGCTATGTGCTGCACAGCACCATCCACGGCGGCGTCGAGGGTGCGCACTGTGTGATGCACACGCACACCACGGCGGGCGTGGGCGTGGCGTCGCTCGCCAGCGGTTTGTCGCAAAGCAACTTTTACAGCGCGCAGTTGCACGACATGGTGGCCTACCACCAGTTCGAAGGCATCACGGTGCATGCCGAGGAGGGCCCGCGCGTGGTTGCCAGCATCGGCGACAAGAAGGCGGTGATCCTGCGCAACCACGGCTTGCTGAGCTGGGGCGAGACGCTGCCCCTGGCCTTTGCCGTGCTGTGGACCTTGCAGCGCGCCTGCGAAATTCAATTGGCCACGCAAAGCATGGGCAACCCGCTGCCGGTGCCCGAGGCCATTGCCGCCAAGTGCACGCGCGATGCGCTGCAGTTTGATCCGCGACGTGGTGCCGGAGAAGACGTGTTCAACGCGCTGGTGCGGCAGGTCGATCGCATTGACGACAGCTATAAATATTGAAGCCTGAAGCGCTAGATCTTCTGGCGCGGGAGCCCTGAATGTTCAAAAAAATCTGTGTCTATGGCGCGGGCGCCATCGGCGGCTGGATCGGTGCCCGGCTGGCGCTGGCCGGCAGCAGCGTGAGTGTGGTGGCACGTGGCGCCACGCTGGACGCCCTGCGCTCGCAGGGCCTGACGCTGATCGAGGGCGGGCAGACACGCACCGTGCCCGTGACGGCCAGCGCGCAACCGGCCGATCTGGGCGTGCAGGACCTGGTCATCGTCGCCGTCAAGGCGCCGGCCATGGCCGATGTGGCGCGTGCCATCGGCCCGCTGATCGGGCCGGACACCGTGGTGCTGACCGCGATGAACGGCGTGCCCTGGTGGTTTCTGCAGGGCTTTGGCGGCACCGTGTCGGGCCAGCTGCTGCAGTCGGTGGACCCGGGCGGCACCATCGCCGGCGCCATTTCGGCGCGCTATGTGCTGGGCTGCGTGGTGCACGCCAGCTGCTCGGTGGATGCGCCGGGCGTCATCCACCACCGCATGGGCCAGGGCCTGATCGTCGGCGAGCCGGCCGGCGGCACGTCGGAGCGCGTCGAGGCGCTGGCGGCGCTGCTCAAGAACGCCGGCTTCGACGCCACCGTGTCGCCGCAGATCCAGCGCGACATCTGGTACAAGCTGTGGGGCAACATGACGATCAACCCGGTGTCCGGCATCACCGGCGCCAGTGCCGACCGCGTGCTCGATGACGAGCTGGTGCGCGGCTTTGTCAGCGCCGTGATGCTGGAGGCGCGAGAGATCGGCGCACGCATTGGCGTGCCGATTGACCAGAACCCTGAGGAGCGCCACGCCGTCACGCGCAAGCTGGGCGCCTTCAAACCCTCGATGCTGCAGGACGTGGAAGCCGGTCGCGCGGTCGAGATCGACGCGCTGGTGGGCGCGGTGCGCGAGCTGGGCCAGCTGACGCATGTGGCAACGCCGTTCACGGATGCGCTGCTGGGGCTGGCGCGCTTGCATGGGCAGGTGCGCGGAATATATTGACCACCCCCAGGCTCCACTCGCTGAAGAATCGGACCACCCCCAGGCTTCACTCGCTTCGCGATGTTGCGTCAACCCCCTCAAGGGGGCGACGCCAGTGGCCGGGCAAAGCCCGCTCCACGGCGTCCGCTGGCCTGGCCTGCTCCGCGGCCATTCGTTTTTTGGCGGCAACGTTGCCTCTTCCAACCGTTCGGGTTGAGCTTGTCGAAGCCCCGCGCTGCGCGTTCCGGCAAGGCCGGCGCAACGCTGCGATGATGGCCCCATGAGCACCCCGACCCGTGCGCTGAGCACCGCCGCCTTTCTTACGCTGTTGTCCATCGCTGCGCTGATGGGCGCCAACCACGTCGCCGCGCGGCTGGCGTTCGACCACGGGGTCAGCGTGTCCACGGCGGTCACGGTGCGCAGTGTCAGCACGGCCGTGGTGGTGGGAGCGTTGCTGCTGCTTCAGCACGTGCCGGTGGCGTTGACGCCGCGCCAGCGCAAGGCCTTGCCGGCCATCGGCGTGCTGATCGCGGTGCAGAGCCTGTGTCTGTATTCGGCTGTCGCGCGGCTGCCGGTGGCGCTGGCGCTGCTGGTGTTCAACAGTTTTCCGCTCACCACGGCGCTGTGGGCGCGCGTGCTGTACGGCCATCGGCCCGAGCGCACGCTGCTCCTCGCCATGCCGGTCATCTTGCTGGGCCTGTTGCTAGCACTGGACGTGCTGGGCGCCGCCTCGGGCCTGGGCGCGGCGGGCCAGTGGCGGCAGATCGGCATGGGCGTGGCCTTTGCGCTGGGCGCCTCGTTCACCTTCGGGCTGGCCCTGGTGCTGACGCAACACGAAGCCGGCGGGCTGGACGGGCGCTTGCGCACCTTTGGCACCATGGCCATGGTCGGCCTGCTGGCCGGCAGCGGCGCACTGGCCACGGGCGGGTTTGCCTGGCCCGACGCCACCGCGGGCTGGTGGGGCCTGGCGCTGCTGACCTTGCTGTACGGCACCGGCATCACCATCCTGTTCACCGTGCTGCCGCGCCTGGGCGTGGTGGGCAACTCGGCCATCATGAACGTGGAACCCGTCTTCGCCCTGGTGCTGGCCTGGGTGGTGCTGGGCCAGGCCATTGCGCCGGTGCAGGTGCTGGGCGCGCTGCTGGTGGTGGGGGCGGTGATTTGGCTGGGAACAAGAAAAAAATGACTCCCCCCTGAGGCGCTGACGCACCTTCCCCCCTCTCCGATGGGAGGGGGGACAACGCCAGTGGGCGGGCCAAGCCCTTCCACGGCGTTCACCCGCATGGCCTGCTTCGCGGCCTTTTGATTCATTGGGTTGGACGGTGACTTCGCGGCAAGCGGTGGCGGCGCGCGCCCTGGGCCGCTTCGCACCGCCCCTTTGACGTACCGGAGGGGAGGCAACGGCAATGAGCGGGCCAAGCCCTTCCGCAGTCATTTGAATCGGGCGTTGAGCGTGGGGAATTCCGCCGGCTTGGCTCGGGCGTACCATCCGCGCAGCACTTTCACGATCTCGCCATGAGCACCGAAGCCACCCCCAACGCCGATACCGACCTGGACGACGCCACCTCCGCCACGCTCGACACGCTGGAGGACGCGCTGGACGCCATCCGCGTGCACCACCCCGACACGCCGCAGTGGGAGTTCTGCGAAGGTCTGCTCACGGCCTTGCTGTGCACGCGCCGGCCGGTGCCCGAGGCGGAATGGCTGCCCGTCGTGTTTGGCAGCGACCCCGACGAGGTGTTCGCCAGCCCGGCCGAGCGCACCAGTTTCCTCATGGGCTGGATGGAGCGCGAATCGCAGCTGCGCCTGGCCTTGCTGGCCGACGTCGATTCGCTCGACGACGAGCGCGCGCTCAGCCCCGCGGTGATGGACTGGCGCGGCGCGCTGGCCTGCCTGCCCGAGGCCGACCGCGCCGAGACCGCCCGGGACCAGGACGGCCCGGTGCCTGCGCTGGCCCAGGTGTGGGCCCAGGGCTTCCTGGTCGCCGTGAACCACTGGGCCGACGATTGGACGCCCCCGCGCGACAAGGAAATTGCCGCCAGCATGACCGACGCGCTGGAGTGCATGGAAGATTTGCTGGCCGACGACACCGGCAAGCCGACGATGAACCTGTACGAGCCCGACGGCCCGCCCAGCGTCAGCGACGCGCGCTTCGAGGCCTTTGGCGAGGCGCTGTGGGCCGTCTACGACCTGCACGACATCGCCCTCAGCCTGGGCCCGCGCGTGGCGCCCGTGCGCAACGACGACAAGGTGGGCCGTAACGACCCTTGCCCTTGCGGCAGCGGCAAGAAGCACAAGAAGTGTTGCGGTGGATAAGCCCGCCCCCAGGCTCCACTCGCTGCGCGATGTTCCGCCGCCCCCCGTCCGGGGGCGCAGCCAGTGACCGGGGAAAACCGCGGCCACGGCTCCTACTGGCTTGGCCTGAATAGCGTGCGATTAGCTATATAGTTAATAGCTATCTGCGCTAGATCCACTAGCGCCAGGGGCTGATTTGGTTCTGAACTTCGTCTGGCTGGGTTTCTTTGTCAGCGCCTTTCTGGCGGCGCTGGTGCAGACGGTGCTGGGCGACTTCAGCGTGTTTCCGCGGCTGATGACGGCGCTGTTTGATGCCGCCAAGACGGGCTTCGAGATTGCCCTGGCGCTGACGGGCGTGATGGCGCTGTGGCTGGGCTTCATGCGCATCGGCGAGCAGGCCGGGATGATCGACGCCTTTGCGCGCGGCGTCAGCCCGCTGATGCGCCAGCTGTTTCCCGGCGTGCCGGCGGGTCACCCGGCGCAGGGCGCGATGACGATGAACATCAGCGCCAACCTGCTCGGGCTGGACAACGCCGCCACGCCCCTGGGCCTGAAGGCCATGCAGGAGCTGCAGTCGCTCAACCCGCGGCCCGACACGGCGACCAACGCGCAGATCATGTTCCTGGTGCTCAACACGGCGGGGCTGACGCTGATCCCCACCTCGGTCATCGCCATCCGCCAGACGCTGGCCGTCAAGCAGGGACTGGTGGGCTTCAACGCGGCGGACATCTTCTTGCCCACGCTCATCGTCACCGCCATCACCCTGGTCTGCGCGCTGGTGGCGGTGGCTACGGTGCAGCGCATCCCCCTGCTGCGTGCGGCACTGCTGGTGCCGCTGGCCGTGCTGGCCGCTGGCGCCGGGGGCTTGAGCTGGTGGCTGAGCGGCCTGCCGGCCGAGGTGGCGGCGCAGTGGATGGGCTTGATCGGCAGCGCGGCGATTCTGACGGTGGTGCTGCTGTTTCTGGTGGCCGGCGCGGTGCGGCGCGTGAACGTGTACGACGCCTTTGTCGATGGCGCCAAGGACGGCTTTGGCGTGGCCGTGGGCATCATCCCCTACCTGGTGGCCATGCTGGTGGCGATAGCGGTGTTCCGCGCGGCCGGCCTGATGGATATGCTGATGGGCGCCATCGCCTGGGCCGTGGCGGCGTTGGGCCTACCGACCGACTTTCTGCCCGCCGTGCCGGTGGGGCTGATGAAGGTGCTGTCGGGCTCGGGCGCGCGCGGGCTGATGGTGGACGTGATGCAGACCTACGGCGTGGATTCGTTTGCCGCCAAGCTGGCCGCCATCATCCAGGGCTCGACCGAGACCACCTTCTACGTGCTGGCGGTTTACTTTGGCAGCGTGGGCGTCAAGCACACGCGCCACGCGCTGCCCTGTGCGTTGCTGGCCGACGCCGTGGGGCTGGTGGTGGCGATTGGCGTGGGGTACGCGTTCTTCCGTTGATCGCTTCTAATTTAATAGCAATACATCGTTTATCGACGCCGACATCTGGGTTAAAAACCGGCAGTTTTCACTTTAAAGTGCGCCAGTCGCTGAGTGTAAGAGGAGTGACCTCGAAGCCGTGAAAGACCTCGTGCGGGGTTTTCCAGTTCAGGCATTGACGCGGTCTGTGGTTCAGTCGGTAGACGGCATCGAGCACCTGCTGCGGGCTGACTTGGCTCAGATCACTGCCCTTCGGGAAGTAGTAACGCAGCAAGCCATTGTGGTTCTCATTGAGCCCGCGCTGCCAAGGACTGTGCGGGTCGGCAAAGTACACCTTGGTGTCCAGGCACTTGCTGACGAACGCGTGCTGGGCGAACTCCTTGCCGTTGTCCAGCGTCAGGGTGTAGCGCTTGCCTGGATGCGGGCGCAGCAACTCGATCACCGCCTGGGCCACCGGCTCGGCCTGCCGGCGCTGCACCGCTGCGGCCAAGGTGTAGCGCGAGTAACGCTCGGTCAGCGTGACCAGACCGGCCAGGCCGTGATGGCCCGAGGCGATGGTGTCGCCCTCCCAGT
>JAIUOM010000116.1 GCA_020161215.1 Pseudomonadota bacterium | reverse complement strand
AACCCGCTGTGCATCTGAATACCATCGATCGACTCCCGAAGGAGAGGACATGCAAACCCGTCGAGACATGCTGACGCGCTCCGCGTCCGTTGCCGCCGCGCTGGCCGGCCTGGGCCTGCTGCCGCAGACGGCGCTGGCCAACTGGTCGCAGGCCGCGTTCGAGGCCAAGACCCTGCCCGAGCTGATGAAGGCGCTGGGCACCTCCGGCCCCGCCGAGAGCAAGGACGTGACGATCACCGGCCCGGACATCGCCGAGAACGGCGCGGTGGTGCCGGTGGGTGCGGCCACCACGCTGCCCAACGTGAAGCGCCTGCTGCTGCTGGTGGAGAAGAACCCCAACATGCTGGCGGCGATGTTCGACGTCACCGACGCGGTCGAGCCCAGCATCTCCACGCGCGTGAAGATGGGCCAGTCGTCCAACGTGTTCGCCGTGGCGATCACCGGCGACAACAAGGTGCTCTACGCCGCCAAGGAAATCAAGGTCACGCTCGGCGGTTGCGGCGGCTGAAGCCCCCGACCCTCGATCGAACCCCTTCATCGAATCCCAGGAGATAGACATGGCAGACCCGATGCGCATCCGCGCCCAGGCGCAAGGCGACAAGACGACCGTGCGCGTGCTGATGAGCCACGAGATGGAAACCGGCCAGCGCAAGGACGCGGCCGGCAAGACGATTCCCGCCTGGTTCATCCAGGAAGTCAGCGCGACCCACAACGGCAAGCCGGTGATGACGGCGCAGTGGGGCCCGTCGGTGGCGAAGAATCCGTTCCTGCAGTTCACGATCAAGGGCGCCAAGGCCGGCGACAAGGTCGCGATCAGCTGGAAGGACAACCGCGGCGACACCCGCACCGACGAAGCCACCGTCAGCTGACCCTTCATACGGAAGACGCCCCATGCGCCGACTCGTCATCACCACTGCACTGGCCGTCGCATCGACGGCCGGCTTCGCCCAGAAGAGCACCGCCGACGGCATCGCCGAATACCGCGCGATGCTGGCCGACGGCAACCCGGCCGACCTGTTCGAGGCCAAGGGCGAAGACCTCTGGAAGAAGAAACGCGGCCCGAAGAACGCCTCGCTCGAGCAGTGCGACCTGGGCAAGGGCCCCGGCGTGGTGAAGGGCGCGTGGGTCGAGCTTCCGCGCTGGTTCGCCGACACGAAGAGGGTGCAGGACCTCGAATCGCGCCTGCTCACCTGCATGGAGACGCTGCAGGGCCTCAATGCCGCCGAGATTGCCAAGGCGCCCTTCGGCAAGGGCGAACAGGCGAACATGGAAGCCCTGGCGGCCTGGATCTCGGCCGAATCGCGCGGCGCGAAGATGAACCTGCCGCAAGGCCATGCCGAAGAGCGCCGCATGTACGAGCTCGGCAAGCGTGCGTTCTTCTTCCGCGGCGGGCCGATGGACTTCTCCTGCGCCTCCTGCCACGGCGAGGACGGCAAGCGCATCCGCCTGCAGGACCTGCCCAACCTCACCAAGAACCCCGGCGACGGGGTCGGTTTCGCGGCCTGGCCCGCGTACCGCGTCTCCAGCGGCGAGATGTGGAGCATGCAGCGGCGCCTGAACGACTGCTACCGCCAGCAGCGCTTTCCCGAGCCCGACTTCGCCAGCGACGTGACCGTTGCCCTGGGCGTGTACCTGGGCGTGAACGCCAAGGGCAACAAGTCCGCCGTGCCGACCATCAAGCGCTGAAGGAGACCCTGGACATGAGCAAGAACAAGCACATCCTGGCGCTGGCCGCAGCGGCTGCACTGGTCGCCGGTTGCGCCGGCAGCGGCAGCACGGCAGGCACGCCGTCTTCGGCAGAACTGGACGCACTGACGCAGCAAATCATCAAGGCGGACTTCCACGACAAGGGCATCGTCAAGGTGGCCGAAGCCTTCCGCGACGACGAGACCATGCGCCTGTGCAACGCCGCCGACGTGGCTGGCAAGCCGCTGGACAACGCCACCGCCAAGCGCATCGAAGAACTGAACATGAAGACCATCCAATGGCCTTCGGACGGCAAGTTCCTGGGCGACTGGAAAGAAGGCGAGAAGATCGCCCAGAGCGGCCGCGGCCTGACCTGGACCGACACCGCCAAAACCGTGAACGGCGGCAACTGCTACAACTGCCACCAGATCGACAAGAAGGAAATCTCCTTCGGCACCATCGGCACCAGCCTGTACAACTACGGCAAGATTCGCGGCGTGACCGACCCGAACAGCCCGGCAGCGCAAGAGATGGTGAAGTACACCTGGGGCAAGATCTGGAACAGCAAGGCCTACAACGCCTGCTCCAACATGCCGCGCGCGGGGCACATGGGCATCCTGAATGAAGAGCAGGTGCGGCACTTGGTGGCCCTGCTGCTTGACCCGAAGTCACCTGTCAACCAATAAGCTTCTTGCAGCCCGGCATGGCCGGGCTTTTTTGTCCGACATACATCAGTAAGTGCTGATATGAACCTCACCAAACGCGAATTCATGCAGGTGCTGACCGCCGCCAGCGCGGCCGGCATGGGCCTCGGCCGCTTTGCCAACGCCAGCGCCCAGACC
Organism: Pseudomonadota bacterium; assembly: GCA_020161215.1. Lineage (GTDB taxonomy): Bacteria > Pseudomonadota > Gammaproteobacteria > Burkholderiales > Burkholderiaceae_C > Ottowia. The sequence continues at coordinate 11,272 of JAIUOM010000116.1, read as the reverse complement.
GCCGCCGAGGGGCTGTACGACATCCCCAAGTTCGGCAATGTGTCCTTCCTGCACATCACCGACTGCCACGCGCAGCTCAAACCCATCTACTTCCGCGAACCCAGCGTGAACCTGGGGGTGGGCGACATGAAGGGCCGGCTGCCGCACCTGGTGGGCGAGCAGTTGCTGAAAGCCGCCAAGGTCAAGCCCGGCACGGCCGAGGCGCATGCGCTGACCTACCTCGACTTCGAGCAGGCCGCCCGGCGCTACGGCAAGGTCGGCGGCTTCGCGCATCTGGCCACGCTGGTCAAACGCCTGCGCGCCAGCCGCCCCGGCGCGCTGCTGCTGGACGGCGGCGACACCTGGCAGGGCAGCGGCACGGCGCTGTGGACCAAGGGCCAGGACATGGTCGATGCCTGCAAGTTGCTGGGCGTCGACGTGATGACCGGCCACTGGGAATTCACCCTGGGCATGGAGCGCGTGAAGGAAATCGTCGAGAAAGACTTCGCCGGCAAGGTCGATTTCGTCGCCCAAAACGTCAAGACGCTCGACTTTGGCGACCCGGTGTTCAAGCCCTACGTCATCAAGCCAATGAACGGCGTGCCGGTCGCCGTCATCGGCCAGGCCTTCCCCTACACGCCCATCGCCAACCCGCGCTACATGGTCAAAGACTGGGAATTCGGCATCCAGGACGAGAACATGCAGAAGGTGGTGGACGAAGCCCGCGCCAAGGGCGCGCAGGTCGTCGTCGTCATCAGCCACAACGGCATGGACGTGGACTTGAAGATGGCCAGCCGCGTGCGCGGCATCGACGCCATCATGGGCGGCCACACGCACGATGGCATGCCCGTGGCCAGCGTCATCAAGAACGCCGGTGGCCAGACGCTCGTGACCAACGCCGGCAGCAACGGCAAGTTCCTCGGCGTGCTCGACTTCGACGTCAAGAACGGCAAGGTGGCCGACTACCGCTACAAGCTGCTGCCGGTGTTTGCCAACATGCTGCCGGCCGACAAGGACATGGACGCGCTCATCACCAAGATCCGCAGCCCCTACGAGGCCAAGCTGAGCGAGCAACTGGGCGTGACCGAAGGCCTGCTCTACCGCCGCGGCAACTTCAACGGCACCGGCGACCAGCTCATTGTGGACGCGCTCATGGAAGCGCAGGGCGCGCAGATCGCCTTCTCGCCCGGCTTCCGCTGGGGCACCACGTTGCTGCCCGGCCAGCCCATCACGCGCGAGTGGCTGCTCGACATGACCGCCACCACCTACAGCTACGCCACCCTCACCGAGATGAAGGGCGAGATGCTCAAGACGGTGCTGGAAGACGTGGCCGACAACCTGTTCAACCCGGACCCTTACTACCAGCAGGGCGGCGACATGGTGCGCGTGGGCGGCCTCACCTACGCGTGCGACCCGACGGCAGCACAAGGCAAGCGCATCAGCGACATGCGCCTGAAAGGTCAGCCCATCGACGCTGGCAAGAACTACCTCGTCGCCGGCTGGGCGCCCGTGGCCGAAGAGGCTTCAAAAGCCGGCAACAAGATGGTGTGGGACGTGGTGGAAGACTGGCTCAAGGCCAAGGGCGGCAAGGTTGCCCCGCGCCAGCCCAACCAGCCAAAGCTGACCGGCGGGCTGCCCAACCCCGGCTACGCCGCGTGATCTGGGTGCTATTCTTTAAGTAGCTGCTCGCGCATGACCGTCGGGCGCTAGAGCCTGATTTCATGTTCAAATTGAGCGCTTGAACCCGCGGGGAGATCAGCCATGTTCAATCACGTGATGGTCGGATCGAACGACATCGCGCGTGCCAGGCGCTTTTACGACGCGGTGCTCGGCGTGCTGGGCGCGGGCGAGCCGTTCGTCAACCAGGCGCCTACCGGACACACACGCCTCTTCTACCGCCATGACGGCGGCACCTTCTGCGTCAGCGAGCCGATCAACGGCGAGCCGGCCAGCGCCGGCAACGGCGCCACCATAGGCTTCAAGTGCGCGTCGGCGGAACAGGTCAGCGCATTTCACGACACGGCGGTGGCCCAAGGCGGCGTGTCCATCGAAGACCCGCCGGGCCTGCGCGAAGGCAAGCTGGGCGCGATGTACCTGGCCTATGTGCGCGATCCGGATGGCAACAAGCTGTGCGCCATTTACCGCCCCAAACCGGCGTGATGGCGCGCGTCAGCCCGTGCAAGCTGGGTTGATCGGCCTGACCGTGCAACAACGGTCTGTGCGACAGCGCTGCCGGTGGGTTGGCAAGATTGCTTCCAAAAAGATAGCTTCTCGCGCTTGCCTGGCAAGCGCTGGAATCGGTTTTCGTTCACAAAACGCGGCGCCGGACAGGCCCTGAACCGCCTGCTCCGTCGTGACACGTCGCGCAGGTGGCTGCGGCGGTCGCCGTTCATGCATGAAAGCAGGCGCTGCCGCTTGACAGACAAGCGCCACCAGCTATCAAAAGAATAGTCACAGTGGCAGCGCATTGACCTGTTCGGCCGTAACGTGCGGCAGCGCGGTGGGCGCCATCAACACATCCAGCGGGCTCGGCACGCCACCCGCCACCTTCAGCACGTGGGTGTAGATCATGGTCGTGCTCACATCCGCATGCCCCAGCAGCTCCTGCACCGTGCGGATATCGGCGCCGCGCTGCAACAAATGCGTGGCAAAACTGTGCCGCAGCGTGTGCGGGCTGGCGGGCTTGGTCACGCCGCTGGCGCGCATGGCGCGGTTCAGCGCGCGCCTGAAAGTATCAGCATAGCCGTGGTGGCGCCGACGCACGCCGCTGCGCGGGTCGGTCGACAGCGTGGCTTGCGGAAACACCCAGAACCATGCCCAGCTTTCCCCGGCGCGCGGGTACTTGGCGGCCAGTGCATGCGGCAGCTCCACCCCCGGCACGCCGTCTGCCCGGTCTTGGGCCCACAGCGCGTGCGCCCGCGCCATGTGCAGGCGCAGCGGCTCGCGCAGCGTCACGGGCAACATCACCACCCGGTCCTTGCCGCCCTTGGCCTCGCGCACCACGATGGCGCCGTGGTCAAAATCCACGTCCTTCACGCGCAGCCGCAAGCCCTCCATCACCCGCATGCCGGTGCCGTACAGCAACTGCGCCAGCAGCAGCGCGCCGCCGTCCAGGCCCGCCAGCGTGCGCTGCAATTCGTCGGTGGTCAGCACCACCGGCAAGCGCCGCACCGCCCGTGGGCGCCCCACCTCGGCCATCCAGGGCAAATTCATCTTCAGCACTTCACGATACAAAAACAGCAGCGCCGCCAAGGCTTGCTTGTGAGTGGACGGAGACACCTGTCGGACTTCAGCCAGGTGCGTGAGAAACGCCTCGACCTCTGGCGCCCCCATCTCGCGCGGATGCCGCAGCCCATGGAAGCGAACATACGCCCTCACCCAATGCGCATAGGCTTTCTCCGTCGCCAGCGCAAAGTGTCGATAACGCGCCGCCGAACGCAACTGGTCAAGCAACTTCGGCGGAGATGTAGTTAAACTGGTCATTTTTACAGTATAAATGCTTGCGCGCCGGTGCAGCAAGGACGTACGATGGCGGCCAGGCTCCGCTGAAGCGTGTCGGGTTAACCGATATGACGCGGCTTCGCTGTATAAATCAAGTTAGGCTTTAGACACGAGGTGCTCATGGAAATCCACGTTAAGAACTGTTGCCATTCGTCCGAATCTCACCCGAGGTTCCGCGCCAAAGTAGGTGATCGTGTTCTAGTCCGACTCGCAGATATGTCGCTACATCTTGCCGACATCGTTGCAATTTCTACGGATGATCACGTCGAAATAAGGTGCGATTCTTCAAATGATAGGATCACAACAGTCAACGCCCTTGCCGTACTTGCTCTTTATATCGGGGATTGAGGGATGGATTTTAAGACACGCCACCTGTTAATTACTTTGCTTCTACCCATTATTTCGGGCTGCAACCTGCACACTGAATCTGAGGCAGTGGATTTGTGCTTCAAACAAGCGCCTCAAGTTGAAGCAAAGCGCCTTGAGACTACAAAGGAGGCTGTGGGGCGAGTAAAAGGGACAAAGGGGCTCAGCAAGAAAGCCCAGAAAATTGGCCCCGCTCATTTTTTGGTCGAGATCGATTATCAAGTAGTGACTATAGATAATCCTAACCCAAGTAAGAATGACTTTTTGTCTATCAGAACGCTCACGTGTGAAGTTAAGGATGGCGAAATAATTGATGGCGCGATACTCGGGAGCAAAGCTGACCAAGTTCTTCGTAAGATCAAGAGATAGCCTAACAATTCGTTCAAGCCGAGACCGCTTCGCGGCTCGGCTGCATGGTGACGTGTACCACTCCGCCGTTCCGCGCAGCGGTCCGGCTTAACTCAGGCGTTAGGCATCACAATCAAACATTTCGCGAGGTGGATAGAACATGTTCTCGAAGCTCTTCGGCGGCGGCAAGCCTTCACCTCCTCGCTCGGTTGCTGGCCGACAGTGCTTTGATCTGATATGTGCAGCTCGGGAATACTTCAGCATTGAGAAGGGTTGGCCGCTACCGGCAAGTCTTGCGAAAGACCCCGTTTTTATTGGTCGCCTGATGGCCATGATGGACATGCTGTCGGAAAAATCAGGCGAATCCAATTTCCTCAAACCAAACTGCAGGGGCTTGTTCTCCGTTATCTTCGGTGAGCCAAATGCAGAGCATGCGGCGCAACTGATGGCGCGGGGCGATTCCAACCCACAGTTAATGCAAGCACTGGTCGCATTGGAGCAAGAGCTTCCAGGCAACTCCAACGCCAAGTTCGTCATGCTCAGCCGGATCGGGTCGCCTATGGTTGATGCATTCAAGAAAAAATGATCAGCAGCTACAGCTTCTATCTCGTAGTCGATCACTCCATTGACAATGCCGCAAGCACTATTGAATCGGTGTCGTCCTTGAGCGATTCACGCACATCTGTACATCCAGAACATGGCAATGGCATTTCCACCTTCCAAATCATCACAGCAGATTTGGTGGTTGCAACAAAGATCAAGTTGCTATTTGGCGCTTATATTCGTCACGAGGACTCGGGTGATGCCTAACAATTCATTCAAGCCGACGCCGCTTCGCGGCGCGGCTTAATTCAGGTGTTAGGCGAAACACCCACCCTTCGAGCGATATTGACAAAAATTTAGAGACCGACGTGAACACCAGCCTCATCATCATCCTTATTATCGTGGTCGCCGCGTTTCTCTCGTTACTTTTATTCCGACGTAGAAAACTAAGTGACTCCACCGCTCCAGTCACGCTGGAGCAGACCAGCCTAAAGTCAGATGTTCTATCGGAAGCATCAGCTGAACCCGGATTCGATCTCGCACTGTTCGACGAGAATGGAATCAAAGTGCTCGAATCAAGGGAGATAGATAAAATCCCTACGCGAGCCTATCCGGTAGAACCATCTAGCAGCGCAATTAGTCGCGTCAAGCACCTCACGGCCGATCTTTTCAAGGGGGCCGCAAGTGTCCCAAACAAAACGGTAGAAGTAATATTCAAGCCAGAAATCCATCAAGGCTTGATTGATGGAACTTACAAATTAATGGAAACAAAATCAGGCGAAATCCTTGCCGATGCGGTTGACGCATCAAACAAGGTCGTCGGAAAAGCGCGTTTGATTCAGGGCGGCAAGGCAAAGCAACTTGCGGGCGGCGCATTCCAGCTAGTAAGCATTGCAGTTGCTCAATCACACTTGGCAGACATTGAAAGAAGTCTAAGTGCCATCAAAAGCTCTATCTCAGAAATTATTGAAAGGCAAGAAAATGAAGATAAGGCAAGAATTACTGGCGCCTTTGATTACTTGCGGGAAATTGCAACACATATGAAGGAGCTTCGCTGCCCTGACGAGCTGCCCCAGCAAAAAAGGAACGCGATTGAAGGGATCATAAAGGACTCCTATTCTTGGCGTAACAAGCTCGAAGAAGACATGATCTCATTGGTCAGCCAAATATCAAATTTGACAGACCTAGACACATTTGGAACTGGCGATACATTTGAGAAACTGAAAAGTCTTATTGAGAAAATAAGACCACTCTTAAAGCGCCGCGAACTTTTACTAAACCTTGCCTCAGCTGTAAGTTTCGTAACAGCCTACCTTGATCCTGCTAAACGAGAGTACTCAAAAATCGACGTAAACGAGGATCACTGGTCTAGTCTTATCGACCAATTTAAAGATGCTGTTCTGAACCGGGAATCTGCGCTAATGGGTAAGTCCTTCTGGAATTCAAGTGAAACTTTGCAACTACGCAAAGACAAGCTCAGATCATTGTCATCTGACTACCACCGCACCGGGAATGATCAGCAAACCGATTACTTGGCTTTGCGGAGTTCACTTGCCGATAACATGTCACGTTTTATTGGCCCAAACGGTGATGTCCGTATCGCAATCTCATTTGATGGTCATGGCAATGTTGGCGGCGCAGCGATTGTCTAGCAGCACCTCGCAAATTTCGCCTAACAATTCGTTCAAGCCGACCCTACTTCGTGGCATCAAATGCGTGCTTACGCTACGCTAGCACGCATTCGCCGCCACTGCGTAGGGCGGCTTAACTCAGGCGTTAGGCAGCACAGATTTCCCGTAACCAAGTCAAGGAGTTGTAATGAAAGAAGAGATCGGATTTCACATAGGTAAGGAAGTAAGCCCTCTCGATAAGCCGCCGTTCAGAGCCTACTTTCACTGGACTAGCGAGGGACAACTCGTCAAGTCCGAGGATTTCTCAAAGCAAGAGTTGGAAGCAGAAATCGCATCTGGCCAGAGAGAAGGTAGGGAACTCGAACTCTTCAAAGAGGCCCTTAATCGCCTTGCTCTCTCGGCGTAATCCTGCACAAGGTAATCATGTATGCGTACTCCGTACCCAGTTGTCACCGTGCTGCTTCTTGCGTCTCTAGCGGTCGTTGGCTGTGGCAAATCAGCATCAGACCGTAAAACACTTGGGTTCACCGACAATGGCACTGCAATCGTCGTTGATCCGCAATCCATCCGTGAAATGGGCAATAAAACGATTGTCCGCCAGGCGTTGGTCTATTCGAAGGAGGCAATTGCTCAAGGGGAAAAAATACTCTTGAATCCCGTTGTCGCCCAAGATTTCGTTGTTGCTTTCGATTGCAGCCAACGCACGTATGAATATCTTGATTACAAGTGGCATTACCGCGATGGACAAACTCAACACATGGGAAAGAGAGGCTCAGAAGCCGTCTTCCCAAATTCGCCCATTGAGATGACCATGGACTACGCCTGCATGTCAAGCTGGCGAAGGTGGCTCTCTGAGAAATTTTAATGTTTCACGTACCGCACAAAGTCGGCGCAGGCAGGACGGCGAAAAACTGCCTAACACTGCGCTCCAAGGGACGCCGCGCGATAAAGCCGCGCAGCGCCCCTGAGCTTGGACGTTGGGCGGCAGGCCAATCCGTGCAGCACCAAAAATTTCGGGGAAATCACAAATGAAAAATCAGCTGATAAACATCGCAAATGGCGCCAAGCAGTCGGCCTCTAGCGCCGGCAGTTCGATCTCATCCGCACTACAAACGGCGAAAAACTCTGCAGTTACTGTAGCCACCACGATTCTCGACCAAGATGGCGACGGGAAGTTGGATCAAGAAGATCTAAAGCAGCTAACGCAAAAAGGCCTGAGCCTAGCGAAAAGTGCGGCCACAGAAGTTGCCCGCGTCACATCTGAGGCAGCCAAATCCGACCTAGCAAAGGATTCCGCTGCTGCCGCTGTTGTCGGTGCAGCGATAGCGGTTCCTGTGCCACTAATTGGTCCCGCCGCGGGAGCTGCAATTGGCGCGGCTTTGGGGGCGTACAAGAATCTCACCAAGAAATGAGTTGCAAAATGCCGCCCAACCCGTCGTTCCAGCGGACCGCCTTCGGCGGCCGCTGAACTAGTACGTTGTGCGGTTATGAAAGTCCTTTTGCTTTTCGCCGCCATAAACACCTTTATGCCCAGCACCTCTTGGGCGGAAACTGGTTTAGTTGCCGATTATCCAGAACTGCCTGCAGACGCTCGAAAAGTGGTTGAGCGATCAGCGGCTTGTAGGCATTTTGCGGACGAGATCGCGGGCAATGGCAGTGAGCGCGATCGGCAGGTGAATCGGCAGATCAAGAAATTGCGCTGCAATTCGCTGGAGAACGATGCCAACCGGATCAGGCAAAAAATACAAGTCCAGGCCGGAAGTGCTCAGGCTCATGGACGAATCGATGGCGTGACTGGGCACCTGACCGTTCGTCCTGCGTACTCGGGTGTTCTGAGTAACGGCATCCGGGAACTCACCTTTTGATAGCTGCTCGCGCTTGTTGTACAAGCGCTGGAGCCCGATTTGGCTTGAAAAACCGCAGCGAATCAGTCCCGCGTCACGCGCAGCACTTCTTCCCGGCTGGTGATGCCGCGCTCGATCAGCCGCTCGCCATCGTCGCGCATCAGTTGCATGCCCTTGGCCAGCGCGGCGGCGCGGATGTCGGCTTCGCCGGCCTGGGCATGGATGCGGGCGCGGATGTCGTCATCCACCATCAGCAATTCGAACACGCCGGTGCGGCCGGCGTAGCCGGTGCCGCCGCAGGCGTCGCAGCCCTTGCCGCCGCACGCGGTGCAGTATTTGCGCACCAGCCGCTGCGCCAGCACGCCGAGCAGGGACGATGAGAGCAGGAAGGGCTCGACCCCCATGTCGATCAGCCGCGTCACCGCGCTGGCGGCGTCGTTGGTGTGGAGCGTGGCCAGCACCAAGTGGCCGGTCAGGCTGGCCTGGATGGCGATCTGCGCCGTTTCGATGTCGCGGATCTCGCCGATCATCACGATGTCGGGGTCTTGCCGAAGAATGGCGCGCAGGGCCCGGGCGAAGGTGAGGTCGATCTTGGGGTTGACCTGCGTCTGGCCGACGCCGGGCAGGTCGTATTCGATCGGGTCTTCCACCGTCATGATGTTGTTGCGGTGCGCGTCCAGCCGCGCCAGGCTGGCGTACAGCGTGGTGGTCTTGCCGCTGCCGGTGGGGCCGGTGACCAGGATGATGCCGTGCGGCTGGGCGATCAGGCGCTCGAATTTCTGTAGCACCTCGCCCAGCATACCGACGGCTTCCAGGCTCAGCTTGCTCTCACTCTTGTCGAGCAGGCGCAGCACCGCGCGCTCGCCGTGCGCGCTCGGGATGGTGGACACGCGCACATCGATGGCGCGCGTGCCCAGCCGCAGGCTGATGCGGCCGTCCTGCGGCAGGCGCTTTTCGGCGATGTCGAGGTCGGCCATGATCTTCAGGCGCGAGATCAGCGCGGCGTGCAGCGCGCGGTTGGGCTGCACCACCTCGCGCAGCGCGCCATCGACGCGAAAGCGCACGCTGCTGTGGCGCTCATAGGGCTCGATGTGGATGTCGCTGGCGCCGTCGCGCGCGGCCTGCGTGAGCAGGGCGTTGAGCATGCGGATGATGGGCGCGTCGTCGGCCGATTCCAGCAGGTCTTCGACGGCCGGCAACTCCTGCATGATGCGCGACAGGTCGGCGTCGGATTCGACCTCGCTGACCACGGCGGCAGCGCTGGATTCGCTTTGCGAATAGGCGGTGCTGATGCGCTGGGCCAGGGCGTGGGCATCTTCCTGCTGCAGCGCCAGCGGCGCGTCGCCGCCGCCATGGCGGCGCATCACCTCACCGAGCGCGCTGGCGTCCGGCTGGCCGTCGTGCCACAGGATCAGGCCGTGGCCGTCGTCCTCCAGCAGCAGGCCGGCCGAGCGCGCGAAGGCGTAGGGCAGCGGGTAGCGCACGGGGCCTGGCCTACTGGCCCCGGTAGTTGAATTCGCCCGTGGCGGGGGTGATCAGCGGCGGCGGCGGGGCCGGGCGGCTCCAGCCGGCGGGCGCCGCCTGCGTGGGCGCGGCGGTCGGCATGATGGGCGCCTGGTTGATGCCCAGCACCCGGCTGGCGCTCGGCTGCGCCGACTGCTGCGCGGCGCGCATGAAGTCGTAGCGGTCCAGCGAATAGGCTTCGCTGGCGGCGGCATCGCGCACGATCACCGGGCGCAAGAAGACCATCAGGTTGGTCTTGATCAGGCTGCGGCTCTGGTTCTTGAACAGCTCGCCGATCACCGGCACGTCGCCCAGGCCGGGCACTTTGTCCACCGAATTGGAGAACTGGTCTTCCAGCAGGCCGCCCAACACCACGATGGCGCCGTCGTCCACCAGCACGCTGGATTCGATGGCGCGCTTGTTGGTGGTCGGGCCTTGCACGGCGTTGCGCGTGGCCGGGTCGACGCTGGAGGTTTCCTGGTAGATCACCATCTTGATGGTGCCGTCGGCGCTGATCTGGGGCTTGACGCGCAAGGTCAGGCCCACGTCCTTGCGCTCGTAGGTCTGGAACGGGTTGAGGCTGGTCGAGCTGGAGCCGGTGTTGGTGTAGCTGCCGGTGACGAAGGGCACGTTCTGGCCGACGATGATCTTGGCTTCCTCGTTGTCCAGCGTCAGCAGCGTCGGCGTGGACAGCACGTTGCCCGAGCCGCTGGTCTGCAGGAAGTTGGCCAGCGCCGACAGCAGGTAGCCGGCGCCGAACTTGTGCGCCAGGGCCAGGTTCAGGCCGGGGCGGGGCAGCGTGGTGGTGGTGCCGGTGCCAACCGTACCCCCGGTGATCAGGTTGTTGAGGGTGCCGCCCAGGCCCAGGATGTTGCCGGCCGCGATGGTGCCGAAATTGGTGCCACCGTAGCCCACGTTCTGGTCGCCGTTGTTGCCCAGCACGCCTTGCCACTGAATGCCGAACTCGGCCGCGCGGTCGGCGCGCACCTCGGCGATCAGGCTTTCGACGAAGACCTGGGCGCGGCGCTGGTCGAGCTTTTCGATGACGGCGCGCAGCTCGCGGTAGACCGGCTCGGGTGCGCTGATGATGAGCGAATTGGTGCTGGGGTCGGCCTGGATCTGCCCGCCGGTGGATGGCTGGTTGTTGGCCGCGGCGTTGATGCTCGGGCCGCTGGCCAGGCCGCTGGTGCCGCCGCTGGCGCCCAGCAGGCTGCTGTTGTTCAAGCCCTGTTGGGCGGCGCCGAGGCCGCTCTGGGTGGGCAGACTGCCGCCACCACCACCGGACTGGGTGGTGTTCTGGCCCGGCAGCGCGGCCAGGGCGGCGCGCAGGGTGACGGCAAGTTTGGTGGCGTCGGCGTTCTTCAGGTACACCACGTGGATGTTGCCGCCGCTGCCGTCGCCGCGGCTGGAGGCGGGCTGGTCGAGCTGCTGGATCAGCGACTTGGCCAGCGCCAGCCGGGCCGGGTTGGCGGCGCGCACGATGATGGCGTTGCTGCGCGGCTCGGGCAGCAAGGTGGTGCGGTAGCCGTCGGCGCCGCCCAGCGTCGGCAGGGCGGG
>JAIUOM010000115.1 GCA_020161215.1 Pseudomonadota bacterium | reverse complement strand
GCGCAGGCCGCATTCCCCGGCTGGCGCGCCACCCCGGCCAAGCAACGCGCGCAGCTCATCAAACGCTGGAACGCCCTGATCCACCAGCACCAGCAGGATTTGGGTCGCCTGATCTCGCTGGAGCAGGGCAAGCCGCTGGCCGAAGGCCTGGGCGAGGTGCTGTACGCCGCCAGCTACGTGGAGTGGTTCGCCGAGGAGGCCACGCGCGCCCACGGCGACATGATTCCCGCCCCGGTGCCAGGCCGTCGCATGATGGCCGTGTGGGAGCCGGTCGGCGTGGTGGCCGCCATCACGCCCTGGAACTTCCCGGCCGCCATGATCGCGCGCAAGATCGCGCCGGCCCTGGCCGCCGGCTGCACGGTGGTCTGCAAACCGGCCGAGGACACGCCGCTGACCTCGCTGGCGCTGATCGCGCTGGCGCAGGAGGCGGGTTTTCCGCCCGGCGTGCTGAACATCGTGGTGGCCTCTCGTGAGCACACGCCCGAGGTGGTCGACGTCTGGCTGGCCGATGCGCGCGTGCGCAAGATCACCTTCACCGGTTCCACGCCCGTGGGCAAGCACCTGGCGCGCGAATCCGCCGGCACGCTGAAGAAGCTGTCGCTCGAATTGGGCGGCAACGCGCCCTTTATCGTGTTCGAGGACGCCGATCTGGATGCCGCGGTGCAGGGCCTGATGGTGTCCAAGTTCCGCAACGGCGGTCAGACCTGTGTGTGCCCGAACCGGGTCTACGTGCACGCCGACGTGCACGACGCGTTTGTCGCCAAGCTGGCGGTGGCGGTGGGCGCGCTGCAGGTGGGGCCGGCGCACGTGGCCGGCTCGCAGATCGGCCCCATGATCAACGCCCGCGCGGTCGAGAAGATCGCGCGCCACGTCGACGACGCTGTGGCGCAGGGCGCGCGCGTGGTGGTGGGCGGGCGACGCGTGCGCGATGCCATGGCCGATGGCCCCAACTACTACGCCCCCACCGTGCTCACCGGCGCCACGCCGGCCATGCAGCTGTCGTGCGAGGAGACTTTTGGCCCGGTGGTGCCGATTTTCCGCTTTGCGAACGAGGCCGAGGTGCTCCACCTGGCCAACGACACCCCCTTTGGCCTGGCCGCCTACTTCTACACGCAGGACCTGGCGCGCGTCTGGCGCGTGGCCGATGCGCTGGAAAGCGGCATTGTCGGCATCAACGAAGGCGCGCTGGCGGCCGAGGCGGCGCCGTTTGGCGGCGTCAAGGAATCCGGCTATGGCCGGGAAGGCTCGCGCCATGGCTTGGCCGACTACATGCATCTGAAATACCTGTGCCAGGGCGGCTTGGCCTGAAGGGGTGGCGGCCTGAGTGCCACCCCCCATGCCCGTCTGTAGGCGGCCCGCGCGGCGCACCTGCGAAGATGGCGCCTGGCGCCCGTCCATTGATCCACCGTTGAAGAAAGCATTCCCATGAGCCTCAAAACCCACAAGATCGCCGTGATCCCTGGCGATGGCATCGGCAAGGAAGTCATGCCCGAAGCCGTGCGCGCGCTGCAAGCCGCCTCCGACAAATTCGGCTTCAAGCTCGATCTGAAACCCATCGAATGGGCCAGCTGCGACTACTACGCGCAGACCGGCCAGATGATGCCCGACGACTGGAAGGCCCAGTTGCAAGGCATGGACGCCATCTTGTTTGGCGCCGTCGGCTGGCCGGCCTCCGTGCCGGACCACATCTCCCTGTGGGGCAGCTTGCTGAAGTTCCGGCGCGAGTTCGACCAGTACATCAACCTGCGCCCGGTGCGCCTGTTCGAGGGCGTGCCCTGCCCGCTGGCCGGTCGCAAGCCGGGCGACATCGACTTTCTGGTGGTGCGCGAGAACACCGAGGGCGAGTACACCAACCTGGGCGGCGTGATGTACGCCGGCACCGAGCGTGAGATCGTGGTGCAAGAGACGGTGATGAGCGCCTTTGGCGCCGACCGCGTGCTCAAGTTCGCCTTTGAGCAGGCGGCGGCGCGGCCGCGCCAGAAACTGGACGTGGCCACCAAGAGCAACGGCATCGCCATCAGCATGCCCTGGTGGGACGGCCGCGCCGACGCCATGCACAAGAACTACCCGCAGATCGCGGTCGAGAAGCACCACATCGACATCCTCACGGCGCGCTTTGTGCTGCAGCCGCAGCGCTTTGACGTGGTGGTGGCCAGCAACCTGTTTGGCGACATCCTGTCCGACCTGGGGCCGGCCTGCACCGGCACCATTGGTCTCGCACCTTCAGCCAACCTGAACCCGGAGCGCCAGTTTCCCAGCCTGTTCGAGCCGGTGCACGGCTCGGCGCCGGACATCTACGGCAAGAACATCGCCAACCCGGTGGCCATGGTCTGGTCGGCGGCCATGATGCTGCAGTTCCTGGGCGAGCAGGCCGCGCACGACGCGATGCTGAAAGCCATCGAGGCGGTGCTGGTGCAGGGCCCGCGCACGGGCGATCTGGGCGGCCAGGCCAGCACCACCGAGATGGGACAGGCGTTGGCCCAGCTGATTTAAGCTTTGCAACAACTGTCACCGCTGGGCGGCAGGGGATGACGTACCATGCCCCGGTGGCCGCCCGGGGCGGATTTTGAAACTCTTGATCAGGACATCGACATGAAAGCAGCAGTGATCGCGGGTCTTCTCATGGGTGCCAGCACACTGGCCTTGCCCGTCGCGGGGTGGGCACAGGGCGTGGCGGCGGCCGTGGTCGAGGGCCGAGCCCCAGGGGGCCGGCTGGCCGCGGGCGAGCTGGAAGTGCGCGCCAAGGTGATCGAGCTGGACGTGAAAAACCGGATTGCCGCGCTCGAGGGACCGAAGGGAAAGATCGTGCTGATGGATGTGCCGGCCCACGTCAAGAACCTGGACCAGGTGCGCGTGGGCGATGACCTGGTGTTCCGCTACGCCGCCGGCGCGGTGGCCAAGTTGGAGAAGGTGTCCGGCGCGGGCGGTGTGCGCGAGCGCACCGAGACGACCGAGCGCGTCAACGCGCCAGCGGGTGCCCTGCCGGGCGCGGCAGGCCGTCGCACGGTCGACATCCTGGCCAAGATCACGGCCCTGAACCCCAAGGCCGGCACGGTGACCTTGCGCGGCGCCACACGCACCACCACGCTGAACGTGCCGCCCGACATGGACCTCAAGGCGCTGAAGGTCGGCGACGAGGTGCGTGCCACCATCGTGGAAGCGGCGGTGCTGGACATCGAGCGACCCGCCGCCAAATAAGGCGCGCCCCGCCAGATCGGCCGCACGCGTCGGGGCGGGCGGGCGCGGGGCTCAAAACTCCTGTCGCGTGGGCCGAAACAGGATTTCGTTGATGTCCACGTCGTCCGGCTGGCTCATGGCAAACAGCACGCAGCGGGCAAAGCTGCTGGCGTCGATGGCGTTGCGTTCGTAGAACGACTGCATGGCCTGCGCCATGCCGTCGGCCTTGGTGCCGGCGGGCAGCTCGGTATCGACCGCGCCCGGGGAGAGCACGGTGGAGCGGATGTTGTAGGGCTTGACCTCCTTGCGCAGGCCTTCGGAGATGGCGCGCACGGCAAACTTGCTGGCGCTGTAGACCACGCCGCCGGCGCTCACCACATGCCCGGCCACCGACGAGACATTGAGGATGTGGCCGCTCTTCTGTGCCTTCATGTGCGGCAGCGCGGCGGCAATGCCGTACAGCACGCCTTTGATGTTGACGTCGATGGTCTGGTCCCATTCGTCCACGCGCAGCGCTTCCAGCGGCGACAGCGGCATGACGCCGGCATTGTTGAGCAGCACGTCGACACGGCCGTGCGCTTTGACCGCGTGGTCAACCAGCGCCTGCACCTGGGCGCGATCGCGCACGTCGGTCTGCACGATGGCGTTGTCGCCCAGTTTCAGCTCTTGGGCCAGCGCCTGCAGGCGGTCCAGCCGGCGCGCGCCGAGCACCAGCTTGGCGCCCGCTCGCGCCAGGTGGCGCGCGGTTTCGGCGCCCAGGCCGCTGCTGGCGCCGGTGATGACGACGACCTTGTTTTCAATGTGTTGCATGGTGTGATTTCTCTGCTTGAACGGGCAACTCTGGTGCCCGTGCGGCGCGGCCGGCTTCAATCTTTCTGGAAGCGCAGCCCGCCCTTGTTGATCAGGATCAGGTTGTTCAGGCTCTTGTGCGCTTTCTCGGCCACCATCTGTTCGGTATCGCGCAGATAGGCTTGAAAGTGCGGGGTCTGGCGATGCGCCTCATAGGCTTGCTCGTCCGCATAGAGTTCAATGAAGTACCAGGCTTCGGGCTGGCCGGCCCTGGTGGCGGCGTACATGGCCAGCACGCCGGGCTCCTTGGCCATCGACTGCGCCATCTCGTCGACGACGATGCGGCGAAACGCCTCCACCGTCTGGGGTTTGAGCCGCACTTCGACCCAACGGACCACCGGCGTGCGCTCCGCGTTCACGCGGCGGACGGCGGCCGGCTTCTCGGCCAGGAAAACGGCCTCGGTCTCGATCAGCTTCCGGTGCGCGATCAACAAGGCCGGTGCCTTGGCCGCGTACGCCTTGTAGGGCGCGCCCGCGACGTGGGCCTGGTAAGCCTCCGGGCCGGCATAGATTTCGACCAGATAGGCCAGATCAGGGTTGCTGTCGGCGCTGAGCGCGTACATCGCCAGGGTGCCGGGCTCGGTACCGACGGACGCGCTCAGGTTCTCGAGCCCTGCTTCATAAAAGGCCTGCCGCTGTCCCGGCGCAATGCCCAGTTCAAAGAGGCGCAGCATGGGATCGGCATGTGCCGAGAGTGAGGCCATCAGCGTCATGGTCCACAACAGAGCTTTGATTTTTTGCATCGTATCGGTCCTTTCAACTCACATTTCGCCGCGGTTGGCGGCGGAATGTGAGTTCTGGTAAGGGAAAGAGCGGATCACCACATTGGGGGTCATTCAATTGGCGCCTGGTATTCGCGGTGAATCGACGCATCGAATGTTATAGTAGAATTATAGGAGCCAATAAAGAGAATTATTCCCATGCCATCGGAACCAAATTCGCCAATCGGCCCCGTGGGGGCGCGGCCGCCCGACCGGCTGGATGGCGTGACGGTGTTCGTCGAGGTGGTGCGCGCCGGTGGGTTTTCGCGCGCGGCCGAACAACTGGGGCTGACCCGTTCCGCCGTGGGCAAGGCCATCGGCCGTCTGGAAGCACGGCTGGAGACGCGCCTGTTTCACCGCACCACGCGCGCCCTCAGCCTGACCGACGACGGCCGCGTGTACCACGACCATTGCGTGCGCGCGCTGGCCGAACTGCAGGCCGCCGAGGCGCAGCTGGAATCCGGCCGCCTGGAGGTGGCTGGCCGGCTGCGGGTAACCATGCCCGTGCTCTTTGGCCGTCACTGCGTGGCGCCGGTCCTGCTCGGCCTGGCGCGCCAGCACCCCCGGCTGGAGCTGCAGCTGAATTTCAGCGACCGCCCGGTGGACGTGCTGGCCGAGGGCTTTGATCTGGCGATCCGCAGCGGCGTGCTGGGCGCCGAAAGCGAAGGTCTGCGCGCGCGCAAGCTGGTGGACCAACCCAAGGTGGTCTGCGCCTCACCAACCTACCTGGCCGAGCATGGCCGGCCCCGGGTGGCGGCGGATCTGGCCGGACACAGCATCCTGCTGTACCGGCGCGGCGAGCACGTCCACACCTGGCGCCTGCCGGACGCGACCGGGCGCACCGTCGACGTGCCGCTGCCCGCGCGGCTGCTGCTGGACGATCTGGAGACGATGGCCGATGCCGCCGCCGCCGGCATGGGCCTGGCGTGGCTGCCGCAGTGGCTGGTGCGCGAGCGCCTGCGCAGCGGCACGCTCGTCGCTGTGTTGGAAGAATCGGCGGGCGCGGTGATGGCCTGCCACGCCCTGTGGCCCGCCGCGGGCCCGATGCCGCTGCGTCTGCGTGAGGCGGTGGACGCCCTGGTGGCTCGGTTGCCGGGCCTGACGGCGCTGGACCCCTGATACCCCGCGGCGTTCAATCTACAAGAGCCGTTCGGGCTGAGCCTGTCGAAGCCCGGCGCGGCGTTTCGACAAGCCTGTCCTGAGCCCGTCGAAGGGCTCAACGCGAACGGTTTGATGCTTTTGAACGCCTTTTAGTATTAAGAGGCGTTTGGGCTCATGGGGCGTCTCTCACCGCCCACTCCACCAGCTTGTCCAGAGCCGGCCGGGCGGCGCCGGCGTTGGGGTGGTTGATGAGGCCGACCACGGTGTATTTCTGACCCGAACGGCCCCAGGCGTAGCCGGCCACGGCGGCCACGTCGCGCAGGCTGCCAGTTTTCAGGCGTGCGTTGCCGATGGCTTCGCTGTGCGGGTTGCGCGCGGCCAGGCGGCGCGCCGTGCCGTTCACGCCGGCCAGCGACAGCGACTGCTCGAACACCGCCGCGTTCGGCCCCTCGGCGGCGCGCGCCAGCAGGGCGGTGAGCGCGCTGGCGCTGACCCGCTCGTCGCGCGACAGGCCCGAACCGTTATCGATCACCGGCGGCGCGGGGCGCGTGCCGAAGCGCCGGCGCCACCAGCGCGCCAGCACGTCGCGCGAATCGGTGAAGCTGCCGTGCCCGCTGCCGGCCGCCGACAGCGTCAAGAACAGCTGCTGCGCCATCACATTGTTGGAAAACCGGTTGATGTCGCCAATGATTTCCATCAGCGGCAGCGAATAGCCGGTGACCACCGGCTGGCCGATCGCCGGGCCCTCTGGCGGGCGGTCCACCCACTTCACCTGGCCGCCCAGCTGCCCGCCGCCGGCCCGCCACATGGCCTCTATCACGCGCGGGGCGTAGCTGGCCGGGTCGACGTAGGCCACGGCCCATTGCTGCACGCCGCAGCGCATGGAGTAGCGCCCGCCCAGGCGCACCTGGCCGGGCTGGGTGAAGTCGGCCCCCAGGCGCGAGCGCCAGTCGCCGCAGGGGCCGCTGCTGGCGCGCAGCACGGTGGGGATGTCCACGCCGGCGATCGGCGGCTCGTGCGTCACCCGCACGCGGCGCCCCGGCGGGTCGGGCGTGAAGGTCAGCACCAGGGCCTTGAAGTTGACCAGCAGGCCATCCGGCCCGGCGTTGTAGGGGCGCAGCGGGTCGTCGTCGAAGGCCGCCGGGTCGTGCGGCGGCAAACGGAACACGCTGTTGTCGAGCAGGATGTCGCCGCGCACCTCGCGCACGCCTTGCTCCTGAATGGCGCGCATCAGATCCTGCAGGCGCTCCAGCACCAGCTTCGGGTCGCCGCCGCCGCGGATCAGCAGGTTGCCCCGCAGCACGCCGTCCTGGATCGGGCCCTGGGCGTAGACGCGGGTTTTCCAGAAATGCCCTGGGCCGAGCAGATCCAGCCCGGCGTAGGTGGTGACCACCTTCATCACCGAGGCCGGGTTCAATGCCAGATCGGGCTGCCAGGACAGGCGCGGCAAGGCGGCGGGCCCCGGGGGCGGCGTGGGCGTCGGGTTGCGCTCGCCGCCGACGGTGCCGGGCGGCGGCAACGGCGCCACCACCATGGCCACGCTGCTGGCCGGGACCTCGGCGCGTGCCAGCGCCTCGGCGATGTCGGGGGGCAGGGGGGTGTCGGTGGAATTCGGGTCGCGCGCGGCCTGGGCCGTGCCGGGCAGCGCCCAGCACAGGGTCAGCGCCAGGGCGAGCGGGGCGGTGAGGCGGGAAAAGGAACGGGTCACGCGCCCAAGTCTACGGGCCTGGGCGCGCCGCCCGTGCTCAGCCCGTGATGAAGTAGTGGAAAAGCGCCACCGTGAGCAGCATCAACAGGCCCGAGCACATGGCGGCCAGGCCCTCGGCGTGGTCCTGGTCGATGGCCTCGGGGGAACTGCCGCATTCCGGGGCGCTGCCGCGAAAGCGTTGAATCAGGCCCCAGGCGACCAGACTGGCCCCGAGCAGGCTGAACACCAGGTAGAAGGCGCTGTAGTTGGGTGTCATGGCGTGCACTCCTTCCGCGCGGACCTTGCCGAAGCGGGGGCGGGCCGGTCCGCTGGGTCGCCCGTCCTCGGGGAAAT
This sequence comes from Pseudomonadota bacterium, assembly GCA_020161215.1. Lineage (GTDB taxonomy): Bacteria > Pseudomonadota > Gammaproteobacteria > Burkholderiales > Burkholderiaceae_C > Ottowia. The sequence goes on along the minus strand of JAIUOM010000115.1, from coordinate 6,306 downwards.
TCTAGGCCGTATCGGCGTTTCGCGCAGCCCCTTCGGGCCCGCCAGCGGCGCCTGCCCGTGGCGGGGATAATCCAGGCCATGTCTCTTTCTCCCCGTGCCAACGGCATCGCGGCGGCCGTTATCACGGTGGCCATCTGGACGGGCTTCATCGTCATCGGCCGGGCCTCGGCCGGGCACACCTTGCTGCCGTTCGACATCGCCTTGTTGCGCATCCTGGGCGCCAGCGTCGTGCTGCTGCCCTGGGGCTGGGTGCTGGCGCGGCGCCAGCGGCGGCACTCGCCCGGCGCGGTGTCGATGTTCGGTTTTTCGCCCCTGCCCTGGCGGCAGACGGCGGCGGCGGGCCTGTTCGGCGGCGCGCTGTACGCCGCGCTGTGCTATGCGGGCTTCTTCTACGCGCCGGCGACGCACGCCTCGGTGCTGATGCCGGGCACCTTGCCCTTGTGGACCGCGCTGCTGGCCGCGCTGGTGCTGCGCGACCGCATCACGCCCACGCGTGCGCTGGGCCTGGCCTGCATCGTCGGCGGCGGACTGCTGGTCGGCGGCGCCAGCCTGCTGGGGGCTTTTGACGGCGGCGAGGTGTGGAAGGGCGACGTGATCTTCATGATCGCGGCCTTCTGCTGGTCGATCTACGGCGTGCTGGCGCGCAAGTTCGGGTTGCAGGCGGTGCCGGCCACCATCGCCATCATCGTGTTCGCTTGCTTCACCTACGTGCCGGTGTTCGCCGCGCTGACGCTGTCGGGCCTGCTGCCCACGCACCTGCCGCAGGCGCCGTGGGGCGAGATCGCGTTCCAGGCACTGTTTCAGGGCGTGGGCTCGGTGGTCATCTCGGGCATCAGCTTCGTGCAGATGGTGCGTGCTTTTGGCCCGGTGCGCTCGACCATGATCACGGCCCTGGTGCCGGGGCTGTCGGCGCTGGGGGCGGTGCTGCTGCTGGGCGAGCCGCTGGGCTGGAACCTGCTGGCCGGCCTGGCCCTGGTGACGGCCGGTATTTTGTTCGGCGTGCGCGCCGCCAACCAGTCACCGGCCGCGCGCGTCACCGTGCCGCCCGGGGCTGGCACACTTTCATGATGAATCTCCTGGCCTTCGACACCAGCACCGAGCAGTTCAGCGTGGCCGTGCAACGCGCCGACGGGCGGCGCTGGACGCACCAGGGCGCGGGCGGCGCGCAGTCCTCGGCGGCGCTGATTCCGACCGCGCTGGCGCTGCTGGCCGAAGCCGGCCTGGGGCTGGGCGAGCTGCGCGCCATCGTGTTCGGGCGCGGGCCGGGTTCCTTCACCGGCCTGCGCACGGCCTGCTCGGTGGCGCAAGGCCTGGCTTTTGGCGCCGGCGTGCAGGTGCTGCCGGTGGACACCTTGCTGGCGGTGGCCGAGGCGGCCCGCCTGGCCCAGGGCGCCACGCAGGTGCTGGCCTGCCTGGACGCGCGCATGAGCGAGGTCTACAGCGCCGCCTACCGGCAGCAGGTCGGCCTCTGGCACAGGCAGGCGGAGATCACCGTCGGCGCCCCCGAGGCGCTGGCGCCGCCCGCCGGTGCCGGCTGGGTGCTGGCCGGCAACGCCTTCGGCCCCTACCTGGACCGCCTGCCCAGCGCGCTGGCGGCGTGGCCGCGCATCGACGCCCTGCCCACCGCCGAGGCCTTGCTCAGCCTGGCGCCGGCCCTGCTGGCCGCCGGCCAGGCCGTGCCGGCCGAGCAGGCGCTGCCGCTGTACATCCGCGATAAAGTGGCGCACACGGTGGCCGAGCGCGCCGCCGCCGCCGCGCGCTGACCGACGCGCACCGCCCGACCATGAGTGCCCTGCCGTCCGCCCTGCTTGTCACCGATGCCGCCGCCGAGGCGCGCTTCGAGCCGCTGACGCGCGAGCGGCTGGACGCCGTGCTGGCCATCGAGCAGCGCGTCTACAGCCACCCCTGGACGCGCGGCAACCTGCTGGACACGCTGGCCGCCGGCCACCAGGCGCAGTGCCTGCTGGCGGGGGATGAGTTGCTGGGCTACTTCGTCGCCATGCTGGGTTTTCAAGAGGTGCATCTGCTCAACATCACCGTGGCCCCGGCGCACCAGCGTCAGGGGTGGGCGCGGCTGATGCTGGACGCGCTGGCGCTGTGGGCACGCGGCCAGCAGGCCGAATGGCTGTGGCTGGAAGTGCGCCTCAGCAACCTGCGCGCCCAGCAGATCTACCTCAAGCGCGGCTTCGCGCGCGTGGGCCTGCGCAAGGCCTACTACCCGGCCGAGCGCGGCGAGCGCGAGGACGCCCTGGTCATGAGCCTGCGGCTGGAGCGGCCATGAGCCTGCCCCTGGACGAACGCCAACGTGCCATGCTGGCCGAGATGGGCGTGCGCGTCTGGGCGCCGCGCCCGGCGCCCGAGCCGGCCCCGGAACCCGCCGCCCCGCCCGTGGCCGCTCGTGCCGAGACGCCGCCACCGGCCAGCTCGCCACCGGCTCGGGCCCCGCAGGCGATGCCCCCCGCCGCCGCACCGCGCCGCCCGGAGCCCGTCGCGCCCGGCCTCACGCCGCGCCCGGAGGGCGTGGCCGCCATGGACTGGCCGGCGTTGCAGGCCGCCGTGGCCGACTGCCGCGCCTGCGGCCTGTGCGCGGGCCGCACCCAGACCGTGTTCGGCGTCGGCGATCGCCAGGCCGACTGGATGGTGGTGGGCGAGGCGCCGGGCGAGCACGAGGACCGCCTGGGTCAGCCCTTTGTCGGCCAGGCCGGCAAGCTGCTGGACGCCATGCTGGCCGCCATCGGCCTGTCGCGCGAGGTCCCAAACGCTCCTGATTCGATAGCTATTCAGGATGTATCGGCACCGACCAAGGCCCAAAAAACACCTCAACAAGGCGTGTACATCGCCAACGTGCTCAAGTGCCGTCCGCCCGGCAACCGCAACCCGCAGCCGGACGAAGTGGCGCAGTGCGAGCCCTACCTGCGCCGTCAGGTCGAACTGGTGCGCCCGCGCATCATCCTGGCCATGGGGCGCTTTGCCGTGCAGTCCATCCTGAACACGCAAGAGCCCATCGGCCGCCTGCGCGGGCGCGTGCACCAGTACGGCGGGGTGCCGGTCATCGTCACCTACCACCCGGCCTACCTGCTGCGCGCGCTGCCCGAGAAGGCCAAGGCCTGGGCCGACCTGTGCCTGGCCCTGCAGGTGGCGCGCGAAGGCGCCCCGGGCGGGTAACATGCCGGCATGACGCCCCCGCCCGAGGGGCGCACCGCAACACCCTTAGGAGACGCCATGCTGAACACCCATTTGCGCCTGGGCCAGGGCGACCACCCCGTGATTGCCCTGCACGGCTGGTTTGGCCACGCCCGCGGCTGGGGCCCCATGACCCAGCACCTGGACACGCACCGCTTCAGCTACGCCTTCATGGATTGCCGCGGCTACGGCGGCATGAAGGGTGCCGGCGGCCCCTACACCATCGAGCAGATCGCGCGCGACGCACTGGCGCTGGCCGATTTCCTGGGCTGGCGGCGCTTTTCACTGATCGGCCATTCGATGGGCGGCCTGGCCGTGCAGCAGGTGCTGGCCCTGGCGCCCGAGCGTGTGCGCGCGCTGGCCGCCATTACGCCGGTGCCGGCCACCGGCGTGCCGTTCGACGACGCCGGCTGGGCCTTTTTCTCCAGCGCCGCGCGTGACCCAGCGGCGCGGCGCGGCATTCTGGACCTGACCACCGGCAACCGCCTGTCGCCGGTCTGGCTGGACGCCATGGTGCACAGCTCGGAGCAGCACGCCGAGGTCGAGGCCTTCGAGGCCTACCTCACGGCCTGGGCCAAGACCGACATCCTCGATCAACTGCCCGAGCGCCGCCCGCCCACCCTGGTGGTGGCCGGCGAGCACGACCCGGCCCTGGGCGCCGAGACCTGCAAGGCCACCTGGCTGCGGCACTACCCCGAGGCCACCCTGGAGGTGATGGCCAACGCCGGCCACTACCCCATGGACGAGACGCCGCTGGCGCTCACCGTGGCGGTCGAGCGCTTTCTGGCCGAGCGCGGCTGAGCCGCAGCACGATTTCAGGCTTTTTAGGCCGTTGGTCGGCGTGCAGAAAACCTGAGTAGCTATAAAAATAGAAGCAAAAATCAGGCCCCGGCCGGCGCCGCGGGGCGCCGACCCAGCCAGATCAGGGCCGCGCCCACCAGGGCGATCGGCAGCAGCGAGCCCAGGTTCAGCCAGGTCCAGCCCTGCGTGGTGACCAACGCGCCGGAGGCGAACGAGGTCAGCGCCATGGTGGCGAACACGCAGAAGTTGATGGCCGCCTGGGCGCGGTCTCTTTCCTCCGGCCGGTAGGCCGTGATGGCCAGCGTGGTGCTGCCGGTGAACAGGAAGTTCCAGCCCACGCCCAGCAGCGCCAGGGCCAGCTCGAACTGCAGCAGCGCCACGCCGGACAGCGCCACGCCCACGCAGGCCAGGTTCAGCGCCACCCCCACGCCCATCACCGGCAGCGCACCGAAGCGGCGGATCAGGTGCCCGGTGAAAAAGCCCGGCGCGTACATGCCGATCACGTGCCACTGCAGCACCTGGGCCGTGGCGCCGAACTCGAAGCCGCACACCTGCATGGCCAGCGGCGTGGCGGCCATCAGCAGGTTCATCACGCCATAGCACAGCGCCGCCGCCACCGTGGCGATCAGGAACACCGGCTGGCGCATGATCTCGCCGATCGGCCGCCCGCGCGGCGCGCCCGGCGCCGTCGCCGGCACGGCCGGAAAGCGGATCAGCGCCATCACCGCCATGCCCAGCACCGCCACCAGCGCCAGCGCCAGGTACACGCCGACGAAGGGCGTGGGCAGCAGCGGGCGCGTCCAGGCCGCCGTCCTGCGGCTGACCAATCCGCTGGGCGCGGGTCTCGGTGCCGGAACCCTGCCGGGCCGCGCCGCCCGCGAATTGGCCCAGGCCACGCGCGCCGGTCAGGACACGGTGCACTTCGGCCCGCTGGGCGCGCGGCGCGATTTCGTGGACGCCCGTGACGTCGCCCGCGCCACCGTGTACGCCCTGACCTCGGACCTGAGCGGCGTGGTCAACATGGGCAGTGGGCAGGCCCGTCCGGTGCGCGATCTGGTGGACGGCCTGGTGACCCTGACCGGGTTCCGGGGCCAGCTTCTGGAAGACGCCCCCGGCAGCCCCCGCAGCGGCGACGTGCCGTACCAGCGCGCCGACATTTCACGCCTGCGGGACAGTGGCTTCACGTTGCGCCACAACTTTCACGACTCGCTCGACTCGCTTTTGTGTGGACTGGAGCCCACTGAAGCCAGATCGCCTGTGCCGGGTTGAAGGTTCCTGCTTTTCATCGTGACCCGTTGAACCCATTCTGACTCCCCCTTCGCCTTCCGCCCCGAGGAACCTGCCCTTGAAGAAAAAAGTCCTGCTGCTGTCCGCCCTAACCCTGTCCATGCTGCTGGCCTCCTGCGGTGGTTCGCCGTCATCCACGGTGACGGCGCTTCCGCCTGGGGCCGATCTTCCCGATGATTCGGGTCAGACCCTTGTGCCGCGCAGCGATTACAACCGGGACCACAGCACGAATCACAACGACGAGATCACGGTCATTCCCCCAGACCCCAAGCCGGGCAACCTGCCCACCTACGTCCGTCTGGGCGAGGCCACCATCCTCAAAGCCACCCGCCTGAGGGCCCAGACGCTGCCGGGCAATGCCCAGACCGACAAGGTGGATCTGCGAGTCTTGGTGGTCAGCAGCGGCGCGGGCGATTTCGGGCTGGACAGCGCCACGGCCATGCTCCAGCAGGCCGGCGTGCCCTACGACGTGCTGAACGCCAGTCAGCAGAACCTGGGACAGGGCAGCCTGATCAACGCGGACGGCCCCGGCAAGTACCAGGGGATCATGTTGACCAGCAACGCCCTGGTGGCTGAAACCAGTCCCGGCGTGTACACCAGCGCCCTGGACAGCGGCGAGTGGGACACCCTGTTCGCGTACGAGGCGGCCTATAAGGTGCGCCAGCTGGCCCTGTACGGCTACCCCGGTGTCGCCCCGGAGGACTACGGCCTGCGGGCGGTGGCGGGCGCGGAGACCTCCACCACTTCCATGACGCCCAACGCCGCAGGAAAAGGGATTTTCACGGACCTGACGGGTACGGCGCTGCCGATTCAGTACGCCTACAGCTATCCGTCCGCGCTGGAACCCGTTACTGGTGTGACCACCACGCCGCTACTGACCGATCCGCAGGGCCGGGTGCTGGCCGCTACCAGCACCGCCGCCGACGGGCGCGAACGCTTGATGCTGACCACCGCTCAGAACCCCTACCTGCGCCACACCCAGCTGATGGGCTATGGACTGGTGCAGTGGCTGACCAAAGGCGTGCATCTGGGGGA
>JAIUOM010000114.1 GCA_020161215.1 Pseudomonadota bacterium | reverse complement strand
TGGCGCGCCTGGCGCGCCGAGGGCGGGGCGCTGCCGGCGGCCGTGGCCGGCCATTCGCTGGGCGAGTATTCGGCCCTGGTGGCGGCCGAGGCCTTGTCCTTGGCCCAGGCCGTGCCGCTGGTGCGCCTGCGCGCCACCGCCATGCAGGAGGCGGTGCCGGTGGGCGCCGGCGCCATGGCCGCCATTCTGGGCATGGAGTCCGCCAAGGTGGTGGCCGGCTGCGCCGAGGTGCGTGCCGCCATGGCCGGGCAGGCCGGCGAGGTGGTCGAGGCGGTGAACTTCAACGACCCGGTGCAGACCGTGATCGCCGGCTCCAAGGCCGCGGTCGAGAAGGCCTGCGAGGTGCTCAAGGGCATGGGCGCCAAGCGCGCGCTGCCACTGCCGGTGTCGGCGCCGTTCCACTCCAGCCTGATGAAGCCGGCCGCCGAGCGGCTGCGGGCCGCCTTGGCCGAGGTGGCGCTGGCCGCGCCCAAAATTCCGGTCGTCAACAACATCGACGTGTCCATCGAAAGCGAGCCCGAGCGCATCCGCGACGCCCTGTACCGCCAGGCCTTCGGGCCGGTGCGCTGGGTCGAAACCATCCAGAAAATCCGCGCCATGGGCCTGGGCACCGTGATCGAATGCGGCCCGGGCAAGGTGCTGGCCGGCATGACCAAGCGTGTCGACGCCGAGCTCAAGGGCGCCGCCGTGTACGACCCGGCCACCCTGGCCGAGGCCAAGGCCCTGGTCGGCTGAGGCGCTCGCGCCACCAGACAACAAGAGGAGAGAGGGATATGTCCAACCCAGCGGAATTCGCCGGCCAGGTGGCCCTGGTGACCGGCGCCTCGCGCGGCATTGGCGCGGCCATTGCCCAGACGCTGGCCGCCCGCGGCCTGACGGTGATCGGCACCGCCACCACCGACGCCGGTGCCGAGGCTATTGGCGCCGCCCTGGCGACCTACCCGGGCAGCCGTGGCGCGCGCCTGGACGTCAACGACGCCGCCGCCGCCGAAGCCTTGATCGACGCCATCGTCAAGCAGCACGGCGCGCTGCACGTGCTGGTGAACAACGCCGGCATCACCCGCGACCAGCTGGCCATGCGCATGAAGGACGAGGACTGGGACGCGGTGCTGGACACCAACCTGAAGGCGGTCTTCCGCATGAGCCGCGCCGTGATGCGTCCCATGATGAAGCAGCGCCACGGCCGCATCATCAGCATCACCAGCGTGGTCGGCGCCTCGGGCAACCCCGGTCAGGCCAACTACGCCGCCGCCAAGGCCGGCGTGGCCGGCATGACGCGCGCGCTGGCGCGCGAGCTGGGCAGCCGCGGCATCACCGTCAACTGCGTGGCCCCGGGCTTCATCGCCACCGACATGACCGCCGCCCTGGGCGACGAACAGCAAAAAGCCCTGACCGGCCAGATTCCGCTTGGCCGTCTGGGCCAGCCCGGCGACATCGCCGAGGCCGTGGCCTACCTGGCCAGTCCGCGGGCCGGTTACGTCACCGGCCAGGAACTGCACGTCAATGGCGGCATGTTCATGGCCTGAGGCCCTACACTAAAGCCCCGCGCGCACCGCCCCAACCGTGGCGGTGCGCGCGGGTAAAATCCCCGTTTTTCATCACCCTTAGAGGGAACCCATGAGCGATATCGAAGCACGTGTCAAGAAAATCATCGCCGAGCAACTCGGCGTGGAAGAGTCCCAGGTAACCAACGAGAAGGCTTTCGTGGCCGACCTCGGTGCCGACTCGCTCGACACGGTGGAGTTGGTGATGGCCCTGGAGGACGAGTTCGGCATCGAGATCCCGGACGAGGACGCCGAGAAGATCACCACGGTGCAAGCCGCCATCGACTACGCCAACAGCAAGAAGGCCTGATCGCCCATGACCCGACGCCGCGTCGTCGTCACAGGTCTGGGTTGCGTCAGCCCCGTGGGCAACACGGTGGCCGACAGTTGGGCCAATCTCCTGGCCGGCCGCTCGGGCATTGACCTCATCACGCGTTTCGACGCCAGCGCGTTCGCCAGCCGCATTGCCGGCGAGGTGCGTGGGCTGGATCTTTCGCCGCACATTTCGGCGAAGGAAGCGCGCACCATGGACACCTTCATCCACTACGGCATCATGGCCGCCGCCGAGGCGGTGCAGGATGCGGGCCTGGCCACCGGCGAGGCGCTGGATGAGGACACGGCCACACGCATCGGCTGCGTGATCGGTTCCGGTATCGGCGGCTTGCCGCTGATCGAGGACACGCATGCCGAGCTGACCGCGCGCGGACCGCGTCGCATTTCCCCTTTTTTCGTGCCGGCTTCCATTGTCAACATGGTGGCGGGGCACGTATCCATGAAGTTCGGCTTCAAAGGGCCGAACCTGGCGATCGCCACCGCCTGCACCACGGGCCTGCACTGCATCGGCGAGGGCGCGCGCCTGATCGCCCATGGCGATGCCGATACCGTGGTGGCGGGGGGTACCGAAGCCACCGTCTCGCCGCTGGGCGTGGGGGGCTTTGCCGCCATGCGCGCGCTGTCCACCCGCAACGACGATCCCAAGGCCGCCTCGCGCCCCTGGGACAAGGACCGCGACGGCTTCGTGCTGGGCGAGGGTTCGGGCGTCGTCGTGCTCGAGGAATATGAACACGCCAAGGCGCGTGGCGCCAAGATCTACGCCGAGGTGGCGGGTTTCGGCATGAGCGCCGACGCCGGCCACATGACGGCGCCCAACATGGACGGCCCGCGCCGTGCCATGGTGCTGGCGCTGCGCAGCGCGGGCATCAACGCCGATCAAATCGGCTACGTCAACGCGCACGGCACCTCCACGCCCTTGGGCGACATCAACGAATCCAACGCCATCAAGGCGGCCCTGGGCGAACATGCCCACCAGACGGTGGTCAGTTCCACCAAGTCGATGACCGGCCACCTGCTGGGCGGCGCGGGGGGCATCGAGAGCGTGTTCACCGTGCTGGCCGTGCAGCAGCAGAAGGTGCCGCCCACCATCAACCTCGTCAACCAGGACCCCGAGTGCGACCTCGACTACTGCGCCAACACCGCGCGGGACGTCAGGTTCGACTATGCGCTGAAGAACAATTTCGGCTTTGGGGGCACCAACGGCGCCCTGGTGTTCAAGCGGGTTTGATTTCACCCCAGTCGCTTGGCGGCGCGCCGCACCGGGCGCAGCAACCCTGGCCTGGCTTCCGCGCGCCGCGTGGGGGCCGTGGCGGGGAGGAAGTGTTTTTCCCATGAAAGACGAGGCCCCGGCGGTCCGCCACGGCACCGGTCGCACGCCCGGGCTGGCGGCGACGTTGGTGTCGGTGTGGCTGATGGGGGCGGCGTTGGCCGCCGCCACTGGGGGCGGTATGTTTGGCCCGCCCGTCGACGGCTGGCGCGGGTGGGTTTTGCTGGGCGCCGTGCTCGGCGTGGCGCTGGCTCTGCTGGACTTCTGGCGTCGCCAACGCCCGCGGGTGCTGGTCTGGGATGGCGGCAATTGGGGCTTGATCGAGCACCAAGCCGACGCCCCGCAGGACGAGGCGCGTATCCAGGTGCGACTGGACGCGCAGCGCGCGCTGCTGCTGCGTTTCAGCGCCAGCCCGGGCGGGCGGGCGCACTGGCTGTGGGCGCAGGCCGGCGATGACCGGCACGCCTGGCACCTGCTGCGCTGTGCGCTATATTCCTCCGCCAAGTCGGTGGCGCGTGTTGATGCCGCCGCCGTCACCGAGAGCGCCTGAGTTCCTGGCGCATCCATTTTCTCGCCCTCCGTGTCCGATTCCGTCCCCCCTCCCGCCGCCAGCGACAGCGATGCCGTGCTGGTGCAGCGCGCTGCCGGTGGCGACACGCGCGCCTACGAGCTGCTGGTCATCAAATACCAGCGCCGCATCGAGCGGCTGATCGGCCGCATGGTGCGCGACGTCGATCTGGTGCAGGACATTGCCCAGGAGACCTTCATTCGGGCCTGGCGGGCGCTGCACCAGTTCCGGGGCGACGCGCAGTTCTACACCTGGCTGTACCGGATCGCGGTCAATACCACCAAGAAGGCGCTGCTGGAGCTCAAGCGCGACCCGATCGTGACCGAGGCGGCCTTGCTGTCGGCCGACGACGAGGATGAAACTTCCCGTCGCCAGAACGAACTAACCTCCGATTCCACCCCCGAAACCGAGCTGGCGGCGCGCGAAATAGCCGCCACGGTGAACGCGGCGATGGAGGCCTTGCCCGAGGAACTGCGCCAGGCGATTACCCTGCGCGAGATCGAAGGGCTGAGCTATGAAGAGATTGCGGAAGCCATGAATTGCCCCATTGGTACCGTGCGTTCGCGCATTTTCCGGGCGCGCGAGGCCATCTCGGCCAAGGTCAAGCCCTTGTTGAGCCACCAGACGGGCAAGCGTTGGTAGGAATGGGCGGTGTTGTGGAGTATTGACGATGGTTGTGATGAAGACGCAGATCGAAATTTGTTGCAAGCAGGAAACAGTGTCCGCCTTCATGGACGGACAGCTGCCAGAGGCCGAGCTGTCCCAGGCGCTGGAGCAGATGGGCACGAGCGAGGCGCGCGAATGCTGGCAGCTGTACCACCTGGTCGGCGACGTGTTGCGCTCGGGTGAACTGGCGGCCTGCGGGCACGATGAGGTTTTTGTGCAACGCCTGCACGAGCGCCTGGCGCTGGAGCCGCGCGCCGTGCGTGGGGTGACCGACGTGGTGGCGCCGATCGCGGTGCGCGATGCCGGCCGTGCGGCCGCCAACGACGGCATGTTCCGCTGGAAGATGGTGGCCGGCCTGGCGTCCTTCGCGGCGGTGGCGGCCATCGGCTGGGGGGTGATGGGCGGCGCCGGCCCGCAGCCCACGGGCAGCGCGCCACAATTGGCGCAGGCCGATGCCTCGGCGTCGGGCGCGGCGTCGGTGGGGCTGATGCAGGTGCTCAGGTCGCCGGCCGACGCCGCTTCCAACGCCACACCCGGCACCGCGCCGGTGATGCTGCGCGATCCGCGTCTGGATGAATTGCTGGCCGCGCACCGCGCCGCCACAGGGGCTTCGGCGCTCGGCAATGCGTCGGGGTTCCTGCGCAACGCCACGTTTGAAGGGTCGGGGCGTTGATCCCGGGGGTGTCGATCATGGGCAGCGGCGCCGCGGCACGCGCGGCCCGCCTGGAGCGCACCGCTCAGCGCGGGGAATGGACGCGCCTGGCCCGGCGGGCGGCCGTGGCGTGGTGTGCCAGCGGGGCGGTCAGCCTGGTCGGCGCGCAAATCGTGCCTGGCGCGCCGGTCCGCTCCGTCGGGCCGCCCGAACGCAGCGTGGCCGAATGGTTGGTGCGGGTGCAGCAGGCCGCGCGCATTCCTTCCTATGTCGGCACTTTCGTCGTGTCGTCGGCCTCTGGCGCCATGTCCAGCGCACGGATCTGGCACGCCTGCGAAGGGGACGCGCAGCTGGAGCGGGTGGATGCGCTGTCGGGGGCGCCACGCTCCACGTTCCGGCGCAACGACTCGGTCACCACCTTCCTACCGCAGGCACGCACGGTGCGCTTGGAGCAGCGCGAGCAAGGCGGCGAATTTCCCAGCCTGCTGGTGCCCGGTAAGGATTTTTCCACCGCCGACTATTACCAGGCACGCCAGTTGGGTCAGGGCCGGGTGGCGGGCTTCGACGCCGACATCGTGCAGTTGGATCCGCGCGATGGCCTGCGCTTTGGCTACCGGATCTGGAGCGAGAAGCGCACCGGGCTGGTGGTGAAGACGCAAACGCTGGACGACGCCGGCCGGGTGCTGGAGCAGGCGGCGTTTTCCGAGTTGCAGCTCGATACCCCGGTGCAGGCGGCCAAGCTGCGCCAGATGATGAACGATACCGAGGGCTATCGCGTCGAGCGGGTGGAGCGGACCAAGACCACGCCCGAGGCGGAGGGCTGGGCCCTGCCTTCCGCGGTGGCCGGCTTCAAGCCCCAGAACTGCTATCGCAAGTCGAGCGCCGCCGCCCCAAGGCCGATGGTGCAATGGATCTTCTCCGACGGGTTGGCCACGGTGTCCTTGTTCCTGGAGCCGTTCAACGCCAAACGCCATGCCCGCGAAGGCGTGTCGGCGATGGGGGCAACCCACACGCTGACGCGGCGCATCGTGGGCCGGGACGAGCAGTGGTGGGTCACGGCGGTGGGCGAAGTGCCGGCGGTGACCCTGAAGGCCTTCGCCGACGGGCTGGAGCGACGCCCGTAAGTCCGCGCCTGGGTGCCGGCCTTGCCGGCTGACCAGGGCAAAGTAATGGTTGCAATCAAAGAAAGTCTTGTCTCATGCAGTTGAAATTCAGCACGCCGAACCTGCCCGCCGTGGCGGCCGCTTCCATGCTGGCGGTGGGCGCCCTGCTGGCGCTGCCTCCCAGCGCCGTGGCGCAACCGGCGCCGGTCGCGCCCTCGGTGCGTGGGCTGCCCGACTTCACCGACCTGGTCGATCAGGTCGGCCCGGCGGTGGTCAACATCCGGACCTCGGAGCGGGTGCGCGCCGGTGCTGGCGGCGGTCTGGGCGACGAGGAGATGCAGGAGTTCTTCCGGCGCTTCTTCGGCATTCCAATGCCCAACACGCCGCGCCCACAGGGCCCGCGCCAGAATCGGCCCTCGCCTCAGCCCGAGCAAGAGGTGCCACGGGGCGTCGGCTCCGGCTTCATGATCTCGCCCGACGGTTACCTGATGACCAACGCTCACGTGGTGGATGGCGCCGATGAGGTGTTGGTCACCTTGCCCGACAAGCGTGAATTCAAGGCCCGCATCATCGGCGCCGACAAGCGCACCGACGTGGCGGTGGTGAAGATCGACGCCACCGGATTGCCGGCGGTGCGCATTGGCGACGTGAATCGCCTGCGCGTGGGCGAATGGGTGATGGCCATCGGCTCGCCTTTTGGACTGGACAGCAGCGTCACCGCCGGCATCGTCAGCGCCAAGCAGCGCGACACGGGCGACTATTTGCCCTTCATCCAGACCGACGTGGCCGTCAACCCCGGTAACTCGGGCGGACCGCTGATCAACATGCGCGGCGAGGTGGTGGGCATCAACAGCCAGATCTATTCGCGCTCGGGCGGATTCATGGGTATTTCGTTCGCCATTCCGATCGACGAGGCGATGCGCGTGAGCGAGCAACTGCGGGCCACCGGACGCGTCACGCGCGGACGCATCGGCGTGCAGATTGCCGAGGTGCCGCGCGAGGTGGCCGAATCGATCGGGCTGGGCCGGTCGCAAGGGGCCTTGGTGCGCAGCGTCGAGCCCGCCTCACCGGCCGAGAAGGCCGGCGTGGAAGCCGGCGACATCATCGTGCGCTTCGATGGTCGACCGATCGAGAAGGCTTCGGACCTGCCACGCCAGGTGGGCAACACCAAGCCCGGCACGCGCAGCGCGCTGACGGTGTTCCGCCGTGGACAGAACCGTGAGCTGGCCATCACCATCGCCGAGTTGGAGCCCGAGCAGACCGCGCGCAAGCCCGCGGCGCGAGGCAGCGAGCCGGCCAAGGCCAGCGCGGCGCAAGCCCTGGGACTCAGTGTGTCGGAGTTGAGCGAGGCGCAGAAAAAGGAACTCAAGGTCAAGCAAGGGGTGCGCGTGGACGCCTCGACGGATGCCGGCGCGCGCGCCGGCATCCGCGAGGGGGACGTGATCCTGTCCGTGGCCAACACCGAGATCCGCAACGTGCGCGAATTCGAGGCGGCGGTGGCCAAGGCCGATCGTGGCAAACCCGTGAACATGCTGGTGCAGCGCGGCGAACTGGTGCAGTTCGTGCTGGTGCGGCCGGCCCGTTGACCACCTCGGCCGACCCGAAAAGCCCCAAATCCTGGTCGGATTCTGGGGTTTCCGGCGGTACGGCCCGGGCGATCCGGGTGGGGCAGGGGCGGGCGGCTGGCGGACAGCCGGGTTTTCCAAATAAGCGATTGGATAGAATCCAGGGGTAGGAGCAGCGGTTGTTCGTAATATGGCGGCCCCGCAACTTCACCATGCGGGATGTCTACGGTTCGTCCACCGGAAGTCCACAGCAAGCACACAACTTGCCCCATGTTGTCAGGATGTTGCTGTTGATAACCTGTAGATAATTTTTCCGTTGCCGTGCCACAACGACCGAGGATTTCATGCCGAAAGGCTCAGGGCACTCTGCTTTTTGCCTACAATGAAGTCCCAACTATCGCAGTTGCCATAGATTGTTGGTTGAGGGCGCGTCACATCCTTGACGCGCCCTTTTTTCATGTGCGCGCGTCGGTAATTCAAACACTTGCCTGCATTCGTTGATGGATCACATCAGAAATTTTTCAATCATCGCGCACATCGATCACGGCAAGTCCACGCTCGCCGATCGGTTGATTCAGCGCTGCGGCGGCCTGACCGATCGCGAGATGGAGGCCCAGGTGCTCGACTCGATGGACATCGAGAAAGAGCGGGGGATAACCATCAAGGCACAGACCGCGGCGCTGCAGTACATAGCGCGCGACGGCCAGGTCTACAACCTCAATCTGATCGACACGCCGGGACACGTCGACTTCTCGTACGAGGTGTCGCGTTCGCTGTCTGCGTGCGAAGGCGCCTTGCTGGTGGTCGACGCATCGCAGGGTGTTGAGGCGCAAACGGTGGCCAACTGCTACACCGCGCTCGACCTCGGCGTCGAGGTGGTGCCGGTGCTCAACAAGATGGATCTGCCGCAGGCCGATCCGGACAACGCCAAGGTCGAGATCGAGGACGTCATCGGCATCGACGCGGGCGAAGCGATTGCCATTTCGGCCAAGACCGGCATGGGCATCGACGAGGTGCTGGAGCAGATCGTCGCCAAGGTGCCGGCGCCGCGCGGCCAGGCCAAGGCACCGCTGCGCGCGATGATCATCGACTCGTGGTTTGATACCTACGTTGGCGTGGTGATGCTGGTGCGTGTGGTCGATGGTCGCTTGCAAAAGAACGAGCGCATCAAGCTGATGGCCACCGGTGCCGCGTACGAGGCCGGCAACCTGGGCGTGTTCACGCCCGGCCAACAGCCGCGCGACAGCCTGGAAGCGGGGCAGGTGGGCTACATCATTGCCGGCATCAAGGAGTTGAAGGCCGCCAAGGTGGGCGACACCGTCACGTTGGAGAAAAAGCTGCCCAACAACCTGGGCCCGGCCGAAAAGCCGTTGCCCGGCTTCAAGGAAATTCAGCCCCAGGTGTTTGCCGGTCTGTACCCGACCGAGGCCAACCAGTACGACGCGCTGCGCGACAGCCTGGAAAAGCTGCAGCTCAACGACGCCTCGCTGCATTTCGAGCCCGAGGTGTCGCAGGCGCTCGGCTTCGGCTTTCGCTGCGGCTTTCTGGGCCTGTTGCACATGGAGATCGTGCAGGAGCGCCTGGAGCGCGAGTTCGACCAGGACCTGATCACCACCGCGCCCAGCGTGGTCTACCAGGTCGAGAAGGCCGACGGCGAGGTCATCCTGGTCGAGAACCCCTCCAAGATGCCTGACCAAGCCCGCATCCAGGAGATCCGCGAGCCCATCGTCACCGTGCACCTGTACATGCCGCAGGACTATGTCGGTCCGGTGATGACGCTGTGCAACCAAAAACGCGGCGTGCAGCTGAACATGGCCTACCACGGTCGCCAGGTGATGCTGACCTATGACCTGCCGCTGGGCGAGATCGTGCTGGACTTTTTCGACAAGCTCAAATCCGTCAGCCGCGGCTACGCGTCGATGGACTACACGTTCAAGGAATACCGTCCCTCCGACGTGGTGAAGGTCGACATCCTGCTCAACGCCGAGAAGGTCGATGCGCTGTCCATCATCGTGCACCGCAGCCAGTCGCAATACCGCGGCCGGGCGGTGGCGGCCAAGATGCGCGAGATCATCTCGCGCCAGCAGTTCGACGTGGCGATCCAGGCGGCCATCGGCGCCAACATCATCGCGCGCGAGAACATCAAGGCCTTGCGCAAGAACGTGCTGGCAAAATGCTACGGCGGTGACATCACCCGCAAACGCAAACTCCTTGAAAAGCAGAAGGCAGGCAAGAAACGGATGAAACAGATCGGATCGGTTGAGGTGCCGCAGGAGGCCTTCCTGGCCATTCTGCAGGTGGAGGAATGATGCCGACCTTGACCGCCCTGGTGCTGGCCGCCTTCGTCAGCTACGGCGCCGCCTGGTATTTCGGCGCCGTCGAAGGCAATTTCGCGCTGCTGCTGTTGCTTGCCACGGTGGTTACCGGCCTGTTCTGGCTGGGCGAGCAGTTCGTCTTTCTGCCGCGCCGCCGCGCCGCCGCCGCTACCCTGCAGGCGCAGGCCGAACAGCGCCGCGCCGAGCTGGCGGCGCAGGGCATTTCGCAGCTTGACCAGGAAGATCTGGCGCGGGTGCGTGAGGGCGCCCTGGCTCAGCCCTGGTGGCTGGACTGGACGGCCGGGCTGTTCCCCGTGATCCTGATCGTGTTCGTGCTGCGCTCCTTCGTGTTCGAGCCGTTCAAGATTCCTTCCGGCTCCATGATTCCGACCCTGCTGGTCGGCGATCTGATCCTGGTCAACAAGTTCACCTACGGCCTCAAGCTGCCCGTCGCCAACACCCGCTTGACGGCGGGGCGGCCGGTGGAGCGCGGCGACGTGGTGGTGTTTCGCTACCCGCCCAAGCCCAGCATGGACTACATCAAGCGCATCGTCGGTGTGCCGGGCGACCAGGTGGCCTACCTGAACAAGCAGTTGTTCGTCAACGGCCAGGCGGTGCCGACCACGGCGGTGTCCGACTTCTTCGACGAATCGGCGATGGAGTATTTCAAGCAGTTCGAGGAAAAGCTGGCCGACACCCCGCACCGCCTGATCGTCGACGGCCGTCGACCGGCCTTCGTCAGCGGGGCGGACGATTTTCCGTACAAGGACCAGTGCCACTACACCGTGGAAGGCGTGACCTGCAAAGTGCCCGAGGGGCACTACTTCGCGATGGGCGACAATCGCGACAATTCACTGGATTCGCGCTACTGGGGCTTCGTGCCCGACGCCAATGTCGTCGGCCGGGCCTTTTTTGTGTGGATGAATTTCGGTGACCTGAAGCGCATCGGGTCGTTCAACTGAGCACAGTCAACATGAGTCATTGGGGTATGAAGCACAGTCATCGGTCCACTCAGCGGGGTATTTCCTTCCTGGGCCTGCTGGTCCTGGGCGTGGTGCTGGCGCTGCTGGTCATCGTCGGGGCGCGGGTGGTGCCCACCGTCACTGAGTACATGTCGATCCAGAAAGCCGCCAAGAAAGCCGCCGCCGATGGCGATACCGTGGCCGCCGTACGGACGTCGTTTGGGCGCAGCACCGAGGTCGACTACATCAGCTCGATCAATGCCAACGACCTGGAGGTCACCAAGGAAGGCGACAAGGTCGTGGTGCGTTTTGCTTACGACAAGGAAATTCCCCTGTTCGGCCCGGCCTACCTGCTGATCAAGTACCGCGGTTCTTCCTCGGGGAACTGAAACTGAGCGACACCTCCTCGCCCCAGTCCCGGCGCACGCCAGCGCCCACGCCGCTGGATGCGCTGCAGACGCGGCTCGGCTACCGCTTCTCCCAGCCCGCGCTGCTGCAGCGCGCGCTCACGCACCGCAGCCACAGCGCCGACCACAACGAACGCCTCGAATTCCTGGGCGATTCGGTGCTCAACCTGTCGGTGGCCCACATGCTGTACCAGGCGCTGACCTCACTGCCCGAGGGCGATCTTTCGCGCGTGCGCGCGCAGCTGGTGCGCCAGGACAGCCTGCACCAGCTGGCCATGGGCCTGGACCTGCCGGCCTTGATCCACCTGGGCGAGGGCGAGCTGCGCACCGGCGGCCAGCGCCGCCCCTCGATCCTGGCCGATGCACTGGAGGCCGTGATTGGCGCCGTCTACCTGGACGGCGGGCCTGTCGCCGCCGACGCCCTGGTGCGCCGCCTGTTCGACGCGGTCGAACTCAACCCGGCCATGTCCGCCGCCGCCAAGGACGCCAAGACCGCCTTGCAGGAATGGCTGCAGGGCCGCAAGATGCAACTGCCGCGCTACGAGGTGGCGCGCGTGCTGGGTGCGGCGCACCGCCAGACCTTCGAGGTGCTGTGCGCCGTGCCCGAGATGGGGCTGGAGCAGCTCGGCCAGGGCCCCTCGCGGCGCGCGGCCGAGCAGGCCGCCGCCGCCGCCATGCTGCAGACGCTGGAACACACCAAGCCACGATGAACACGCCGAACGACCCTATTGCCCCCGCCGACTCCGGCGACGTGGCCCCGCAACCCGAATCCGCCGCCCATCCGGCACCGCCTTCCGACCCGGTGCCCGGCACGGCCCGCTGCGGGTTGATCGCCATCGTCGGCAAGCCGAACGTGGGCAAGTCGACCTTGCTCAACGCCCTGGTGGGGCAGAAGATCAGCATCACCTCGCGCAAGGCGCAGACCACGCGCCACCGCATCACCGGTATCCGCACCCTGGCCGACGAGGCGGGCGGCGGCACGCAGTTCGTGTTTGTCGACACACCGGGCTTTCAAACCCGCCACAGCAAGGCCTTGAACAAGTCGCTCAACAAGACCGTGCTGGGCGCCATCGACGGCGTGGATCTGGTGCTGTTCGTGGTCGAGGCCGGCAGTTTCACCCTGGGTGACGCCAAGGTGCTGTCCCTGCTCAAGCCCGGCGCGCCGACCCTGCTGGTCGCCAACAAGCTGGACACCGTGCACCGCCGTGGCGAGATCGCCCCCTGGTTGCGCGACATGCAACAGCGCTATCCGTTCGCCGAGTTCGTGCCCATGTCGGCCAAGAACCCGCGCGAGGTGCGGCGCCTGCTCGACATCTGCGCCCGCTACCTGCCCGCGCAGCCCTGGTGGTACGCCGAGGACGAACTGACCGACCGCAGCGAGAAATTCCTGGCCAGTGAAGTGGTGCGCGAGAAGCTGTTTCGCCTGACCGGCGACGAGTTGCCCTACACCTCCACCGTGGTCATCGACCGCTTCGAGGAGGAAAAGAGCAAGGCCCACGGCCGCATGGTGCGCATTGCCGCCACCATCATCGTGGAGCGCGACGGCCACAAGGCCATGGTCATCGGCAACCAGGGCGAGCGCCTCAAGCGCATCGGCACCGAGGCCCGGCAGGAGCTGGAAAAGCTGATGGAGGCCAAGGTGTTCATGGGGCTGTGGGTCAAGGTGCGTTCCGGCTGGGCCGACGACGAGGCCAGGGTGCGCAGCTTCGGGTATGAATGAGGCCCCCACGCTCCCCCGCTGCGCGAGGTGCGCTGCCCCCCGAGGGGGCTCCCGCCGCCTTCGGGCGGCCGGGCGGCGGCGGGTGGTGTCGGTGGCGTCCTCGCTTCCAAGCGGATCCCAGAAGGGAGCGCCGCCAGCGGCCTGGCAAAGCCAGCTCCGCGGCGTCCGCTGGGTTGGCCTGCTCCGCGGCCGCTTGATTCGTTGGTCGCTTTGCCCGCTCGTCCGCACCTTGACTTGAGCAGGGGCGCTGGAGACTGACCTGAAACGCGTCGTTCACGAACCTGGCTACGTGCTGCACCACTACGACTGGAGCGAGTCCAGCGTCATCGTCGAGGCCTTCACGCGCCAGTATGGGCGCGTGGCCCTGGTCGCCAAGGGCGCCAAGCGGCCCTCGTCCAATTTCCGCTCGGTGCTGTTGCCCTTGCAGCCGCTGCTGCTGGCTTGGGGCGGTGACGCCGAGATCCGCACGCTCAAGGGCGCGGAATGGGGGGGGGGCCTGGTCATGCCCACGGGTGAGCCCCTGCTCTCGGGCCACTACGCCAACGAGCTGCTGATGCGCCTGCTGGCGCGCGAGGACGCGCACCCGCGCCTGTTCGACGCCTACGCCGCCCTGGTGCACGTGCTGGCCGCGGGGGAGGCCGAGCCCCAGGTGGCCGCCGGCCTGCGCGCCTTCGAGTTGCTGCTGCTGCGCGAAACCGGTCACCTGCCGACGCTGGATGCCCAGACCCTGACCTTCGCCCCCTTGGCCGATGCCGCGCCCTACCGGCTGGTGCCCGAAGGCGGCCTGCGCGCCGCCCATGCCGACGACGCCACCTGGCTGCGCGGCGTGCACTGGGCCGCGCTGGCCGAGGCGCTGGAGGACGAGGCGCCGTTCTCCACCACCCTGCATGCCCTCGTGCAGTGGCCGGCGGACGCCCGCGGCGCCCTGCGCCAACAGCTGCGCGACGTGCTCCACTACCATTGCGGGGTAGGCCTGCTGCGCACGCGGCAGCTCTTGATGGAACTCCAGTCGCTGCAATGAGCACCCAGCTTTCAGTCAACGTCAACAAAGTTGCCCTGGTGCGCAACACGCGCCACCTGGGCATCCCCAGCGTGCTGCGCGCGGCCGAGCTGTGCCTGCAGGCCGGCGCCCACGGCATCACCGTGCACCCGCGCCCCGACGAGCGCCACATCCGCGCCGCCGACGTGCACGAGCTGGCCACGCTGCTGCGCGACTGGCCGGGTCGCGAATACAACATCGAGGGCAACCCGA
>JAIUOM010000113.1 GCA_020161215.1 Pseudomonadota bacterium | reverse complement strand
GGCTCGGCCACCGTGGGTGGCTTGATCGCCACCAACGCCGGCGGCAACCGCGTGCTGCGCTTCGGCATGATGCGCGAGCAGGTGCTGGGGCTGGAAGTGGTCACCGCCGACGGCCAGGTGCTGGATTTGATGGCCGAGGTGCTGAAGAACAACGCCGGCTACGACCTCAAGCAGCTGTTCATCGGCAGCGAAGGCACGCTGGGCATTGTCACCCGCGCCGTGCTGCGGCTGCGCACCGCCTTCCACGCACACGACGCGGCCTGGCTGGCGCTGGGCGATCTGCGCCACGTCCCCGAGGTGCTGGCCCGGCTGGAGCGCGGGCTGGGCGGAACGCTTTCGGCCTTCGAGCTGATGTGGCCGGAATTCGTCGACGCCATGTGCGCCGGCCCCGCAGCCCCGCACCGCCGTCCGGTGGGTGCTCCCGACGCGCCCGCCCACGTGCTGGTCGAAGCCGAGGGTGGCGACGTCGCCAGCGACCACGAGCGTTTCGAGCGCGTGCTGGGTGAGCTGCTGGCCAGCGGCCTCATCGCGGACGCCGCCATCGCCCAGTCCGACACCGAGCGACGCGCGCTGTGGGCGCTGCGCAACGACATTCCGCAACTGGTCAAGACGTTCTATCCGCCGGTCGGCTTCGACGTCAGCGTGCCGGTCGCGCAGATGGCCGACTACGTGGACGAGTTGCGCACCCACCTGTCCGCTCGCTGGCCGCAGGCGCGCCTGGCGGTGTTCGGCCACGTGGCCGACAACAACCTGCACGTGGTGGTCACCCTGGGCGCGGCCACCCTGACCGAATCCAAGGCCGTGGCGGAGGTCGTCTACGCTGGCGTGGCCACGCGCCGCGGCTCCATCTCGGCCGAGCACGGCATTGGCCTGGAAAAACGCGAAGCACTGGCCCGGCATCTGCCCGCGCCGGTGCTGGAGCAGATGCGCCAACTCAAGCGCTGGATGGATCCCGAGGGGCGCTTGAACCCAGGAAAGATGTTGCGCGCGGACTGACACAGCCCGCCGCCCGGGGCTGTCGCCCATTCACTTCTTTGCCGACCGGGAAAAATCAGTCCAGCCGGATGTTGGCTGTTTTGATCACGCCGGTCCACAATTTCTGCTCGGCGTGCACGAAGTCGGCGAAGGCCTTCGACGTCATGGTCATCGGCTGGATGCCAATTTCCTCGAGTTTCGCGCGCGTCTCGGCATGGTTCAGAGCGTCGTTCAAATCCTTGTTCAACCGCTCCACAATGGGCGAAGGCAGCTTGGCGGGGCCGACGAAACCCTGCCAGGCATAGGCTTCGAAGCCGGGCACTCCGGCCTCGGCCATGGTCGGCACGTCGGGCAGAAGCGGCAGGCGCTGCGGCGTGGCAATGGCCAGCACGCGCAACTTGCCAGAGCGGATCATCGACAGGCTGGGCGGCAGATCCACGAATATCGAGTTCACCTGGCCGGCCATCAAATCCTGGAGCGCGGGCGCAGAACCCTTGTAGGGCACGTGCAGGATGTCGGTCTTTGTCTTCTGCTTGAACAGCTCCAACGCCACGTGCAGCGGCGAACCTGGCCCCGAGGAAGCAGAAGACACGGACCCGGGCGCCTTGCGCGCCATGGCCAGGAATTCCTGCACATTCTTCGCGGGGAAAGACGGGTGCACCGCCAGCACCAACGGCATGCGCCCCAGGCCACCGATCAGGCTGAAGTCCTTCTGCGCGTCGTAGCTCAGGGTGGCGTACATCGCCGGGTTGAAGGCCAGGGTGCCGGAATCGGCAGTGCCCACGGTATAGCCGTCCGGCGCCGATCGGGCGATGAAGGTGGCGCCGATGATGCTGGCCGCACCGGGCTTGTTGTCGGCGATGACGGGCTGACCCAGCGTCTGGCCCATGCGCACCGCGAGCTGGCGTGCGATCACATCGGTGGTACCGCCGGGCGCGTAGGGCACCACCCACTTGACGGGCTGGGCGGGGTAGGTGCTGCTCTGCGCCAGCGCGCTACCCAAAGCTAGGGTCGCGAGCAGGGTAACAGCCATCAGGCGCAGGGTGGGTCGCTTGGTCATGGTTCGCTTGTCTCCAGGTGTTGAAATCGTTTGCGCCGCAGGATGGCGGCCCAGGCTCGCACTCAGCGCGCAGCGAGCATCCACTCGTGGGCCGGGTCGTTGCGGAAGGCCCAGTGGCGCTGGGGGCCGGCCATGGTGTTCAGGTAGTACAGGTCGTAGCCATGCGGTGCCACGCAGGGGTGGTAACCGCGCGGCACCAGCACCGTGTCCTGGTGCTCCACCGCCATGGTCTCGTCGAGGCTGCGGTCATCGGTGTAGACGCGTTGAAAGGCAAAGCCCTGCGCCGGGTTGAGCTGGTGGTAATAGGTCTCTTCCAGTACCGTCTCGCCCTGGCCAACCGTGTCGTGCTTGTGGGGCGGGTAGCTGGACGAATGGCCCGCCGGGGTGATCACCTCCACCACCAGCAGGCCTTCCGCCGGTTCGCTCTCGGGCAAGATGTCGCAGACATGGCGCGTATTGCTGCCCTGGCCGCGCACGCTGCGCTTCATCTGGCCGGGTTCGATCACTCGCGCCGGATGCAAGCCGCGCGCCGGCGCGCTGCTGACGGCGACCTCGGCCGGACCGAGGGCCGTCAGACGCACCCGGCGGTCGGGCGGAACGTACAGAGCGGTCGGCGCGCAGGCCTCGAACACCGAGCCGCGGTTGCCCAACGCGCTGTGGCGCCGACCATCCACCTCGGCGTCGATCTGGCCGGACAGCACGGTGATGCACAACTCACGCGCACCACTGCCAAAGTGTTCCTCGTCGCCCGCCACCAGACGCAGGGCGCGAAAGCCGACATGGGTCCAGCCGGCCGATTCGGGTGTGACATCGGCGATCAAGCGACCGCTGCGGTGGGCCTTGACCAGCAAACTCATGCTGCAATCTCCTCTTGCCGAGATGCGACCGCGGCACGGCTGGCATCCCAGCCGGCAATCAGTTGCCGGAAGGACGTGGCGACACGGGCCAGGAATTCGGTGTCACCGATCTCGCCACGCAGCCAGGCCAGCCCGGGCACCGCCCAGACGCTGCGGCCAATCATGAAACCCTTGGCCAGCGGCACCCGCGCCTCGGCGAAGCCGGCGATCAACTGTTCCAGCGGCTGCGCCAGCCCAAGGATCACGGCGCCACGGCACCAAGGATCACGTTCGCGCACCAGCTGGTCCAGCGCATTCCATTGGGGCGCGGCCATGACGCCCACCTTCCACTATTCCGGCTTCAGGCCCAGGTCGTACATGCGTCGGATGGCGCGCACCACCGCCTCGCCCGGATCGCCGGGGCCCAGCATGTCCTTGGGCGGAATCACCTCCAGCAGCAATTCGTGGCCGCTGGCGCGGGTGGCTTCCCACACTTGCTGCAACCACTCCTCCTGCTCAGCACGCAGAGCTGCGGCATCGTCCGGGTGGTAGAAAACCAGGCACTTGACGGTATGCTCGCGTGGCCAGTGCGCCAGCTCCGAGGCCAGCGATTGGGTGCCATCGAAACGCAGCGGACGCGAGCCAGGCTTCTCGACCGGCCGGCCGATCCACCAGCCACGACCGGTGGCGTCGTGCAGCGCGGCTTGGCCGATGCGCCCGTCGATCAGCACGCCCAGACGACCGCGGCAACCCGGATCCTGCTCGACCTCGGCCACCACCTGGTTGATCAGCTTCTTGAGCACCGGCAGGCGCGCTGCGTCCGCCCCAGCCTGCGCGGCCAATTCCTGGAACTGCGCTCGATGGTCGTAAGCCAACACGCACAGTTGCGGCCAGGCCTGGCGAGCCGTTGACACGCGGTGCAGATGCGACAGCTCGGGGTCCCTGTCGGGCTGCGGATGGCGATGCCCGGAAAACCAGTGCGCCAACTCAGCCTGCGTGGGCATGGCCGGCGCGCAGCCGTGACGCGAGACGACGATGGCGCCGCAGGCATTGGCCACGGCGGCCGCCTCGGACAACGTCCGGCCGCGCAGCAACCCGGCCAGCAGACCGGAGGCGAACGCGTCGCCTGCACCCAGCACGTTGAGCACCTCGACCCGCTCGCCCAGCACGGTGGGCGCGTCGTCGATGGCCATTGGCACCGCACCTTCGATCAGTGTGCAGCCCAGTGGCCCGCGCTTGACCACGAACACGGCCTGCGTGCATTCGCGCGCCTTGCGCAGGCTGGCCATCAGGTCGCCCTCCACGCCGCCAGCGATCAGCCATTCTTCCTCGGTGCCGATGATCAGCTCAAACTGGCCAAGCTGCGCCTGCAAGTGTCCGGAGACGGCGTCGCTGCCGACGTAGCGCGTCTCGCCGTCGCCCTTGCCGGTCAGGCCCCACAGCACCGGACGGTAGTCGATGTCCAGCACCCGCACCAGGCCGTGGCGGCCCGCGATCTCCAGAGCTCGGCGGCTGGCGGCCAGCACCTGCGGCGTGCTCAGGTGTGTGCCGGTGACAGCCAGGCAGCGGCATTGGGCCAGGAAACCCTCGTCGATGGCCTGCACGTCGATGGCCATGTCGGCGCAGTTTTCGCGGGCGAACAGCAACGGGAAGGTGTCCTGGTCCTTGATCCCCAGCAACACCATGCCGGTCAGCCGCTGCGGGTCGAGCTGCACCTGGCTCACATCGCAACCCTCGCGGCGCAGCGTCTCCAGCAGAAAACGGCCGTTCTGCTCGTCACCCACGCGCGAGATCATGGCCGAGCGCAGCCCCAGCCGGGCCGTGCCGAAGGCAACGTTGCCCGAGGAGCCACCCAGGTATTTCGAGAAGCTGTGGGCCTCCTCCAGGCTGCAGCCGACCTGCTGGGCGTACAGGTCCACGGCCAGGCGGCCCAGACAGGCCACGTCCCAGCGGCGGTCAGCGGGAGGAAAATGCAGAGCGGTCGTCGTCATGCGGATGTCTCCGAGATCACGGCGCTCGACGGCACCGCGTCACACAATAGCCTCATCATAACGTAATTAGAAAATAATTTCTAATAAATTCTTGAATAGAAAAAACGATCCAAAAACACCCGTCATGCCTGATTACGCGGACGCGGATGCCTTTCTCGCAACGGTGCGCGCGGGCTATGAAGGGCTGAGCCGCCAACTCAAAGCCATCGCGCGTCACGTCGAAAAGCACCACGACCGGCTGGCACTGGACGGCATCCAGGTCACCGCGAGCCAGTGCGGAGTGCAGCCGTCGGCGGTGGTGCGCTTCGCCAAGCGCTTCGGCTTTTCCGGCTACACGGAGATGCAGGCACTGTTCCGCGCCGGCGCGGCGCGCCAGCTCGCGCCCAACGGCGACTACCAGGAGCGCATTCGCGCGCTGATGGATGCCAGCTCGGACTCGAACTCGGCCGCACGCATCGCACGCGAGGTGGTGGGCGGCAGCATCGACAGCCTGCAGGCCTTGCAGCGCACCCTGCAGGCGCCCGCCTTTGACCAAGACTTTGACCGCGCGGTGGCACTGATGGCCGGCGCGCAAGCGCTGTGGCTGGCCGCCTCGCGCAGAGCCTTTCCGGTCGGGGCCTATCTGGCCTACGCGCTGCAGCACACGGCCAAGCCGGTGCACTGGTTGCACGGTCTGGGCCACATGCAGCAGGGACAGCTGCGTGCGCTGAGCGCCGGTGATGTGCTGATCGCCGTGTCCTTCGAGCCTTACGCGCAGGAGACGCTGGACGTGGCGGCTGCAGCGCGTCAGCGGGGCGCCCGGCTGCTGGCCATCACCGACAGCCGGCTCAGCCCCCTGGCCACGCAGGCAGATGTGGCCCTGCTGGTGCAGGACGGCGCCACCTTTGGCTTCCGCTCACTGACCAGCACACTGTGCATGGCGCAATCGCTGTTCCTCGGACTGGCCTACCGACTTGAACTGGCCTATGAGCAGGCGCCATCGGGTTCATGACGGGTGCGTCGTGCGACCCGCTCACGCAGGACGCTGTGCACCGCCTCAGTCCCAGAACCGAGGACGAACGACACTGTCTCCTGATCGAATCTCAGCTGAGGCCACAGCGGAAGTCGCCTAAAGCGTGAAGCACTGGCCCGGCATCTGCCCGCGCCGGTACCGGAGCGGATGCGCCAACTCAAGCGCTGGATGGATCCCGAGGGGCGTTTGAATCCAGGAAAAATCTTGGCTTGAACTTGCGGCCCAACCACCCGATCCGTTGCCAGATCAGTTCACTTTCACGTTGGTGCGTCGTGCCACATCCTGGTACCGATTGCGTTCATCGGCCAGGAACTTCTCGAAGCCCGCACCGCGAACGCCGTTTGGCTCGACTCCGGCCTCCAGGAGTCGCTTGCTGGTGGCGGGGTCTTTCACAGCCTCCTCCACCGCGCGGCCAAACCGCTCGATCGCGGCATCGGGAGTCCCCACCGGCGCGAAAACACCCATCCAATTGGTGAATCGAAATCCCTCCATCTTCGGAAACTCCGACACCGCCGGCACGTTCGGCAGCACCGGCGATCGCTTGAGCGAAGTCACCGCCAGCGCCGTCAAGCGCCCACTCTTGATGTGCGGAATGACCGGAGGCAGGCCCACGATCACGATGTCTATCTGGTTCCCCAGCACGTCGTTCACGGCCGGGGCGGCCCCTTTGTAGGGCACATGCAGCCAACCCAACCCCGTGCCCGCCTTGAGGGCCTCCCCCGCAAAATGCATGGTGCTGCCAGCCCCGGGGGTGCCGTAGCTGCGCTTGCGGCTTGGCTCCGCTGGGTTCTTCAACAACGCCGCCAGCCCGTCCGGCGCGACGCTGGGATGCGCCACGATCGCCAGCGGTGTTTCACCCGCCAGGGCCACCGGAACCAAGTCCTTGTTCGGGTCATAGGGCATCGACTGCCCAGCGATGGGACTGACCAAGACTTCGGCCGGCGACGCCAGCAAAAACGTGTACCCGTCCGGCGGCGAGGTCACCACAAAATGAGCGCCAATTGCACCACTGGCCCCCGACTTGTTGTCGACAATAATTTGCTGCCCCAATATTTTCGACAGCTGCAGGCCCAATATCCTGGCCACGCTGTCCACACCCCCGCCGGCCGGATAAGGAACCACCAGCTTGATGGGTTTATCGGGCCAGTTTTCCGCCACGGCAGCCGTACAAAAAAATAGGGCCGCACCGACCAGCGTCAGTTGTTTTTTCATCATTTGTCTCCTTCCTGCAAAGCATTGCTTACCTGAAATCCGAGGCCGCGCCAGGCGCGGGCGTAAAGCCCAGATCTCCCCTGGCGATGACGGCCTCCCGACCGCCGTGCAGCGCCAGTAGCTCGGCCTGCCGGCGGCGGGCCCGCTGATCCACCTCTTGCGGGTCAAGCATGGCGGTCAGTTGTTGATGGCAACGCGCCAGCACGTCCGAATACTCAGGATTCGTGGCCAGATCGTTCAGCTCCTCCGGGTCTTTCGCCAGATCAAACAGCTGGGGTTGGTATTCGCCGTAGTGCACGTACTTGTAGACGCCAACACGCAGCATGAAAGCCGAACTTCGTGAGCCCATCCCGTGGTATTCGCTCAGCACGCAGCGCTCAGGGACTTGGCCCTTGGCGATTTCCCGCAAATCCACGCCCGGATGCCCATCGGCCACCGATTCGAAGGACTCGCCCTGCACATTCAGCAGGGTTGGAAAAACGTCGACATGGCTGACCGGTGTTTCAACCAGTGAGGAAGGCGCATAACCTTGGCCGACACAGATCAACGGCACACCGGCAATTTCCTCGTACATCGTTGACTTCCCCCACAACCCGCGTGAACCAAGGTTGTCACCATGATCGCTCGTGTAAATAACATCGGTGTTGGCCGCCAACCCCAGTTCATCAAATGCAGTCATGATTTTTCCAACCTGCTCATCCATGAAACTGACCAGACCAAAATAGCCCGACAGGGCCCGCTGAACATCCGCCTCCGAATCAAAGTAGTCGTCGTAGCAAAATGAATTTCTATAATCCTGAAGGTAGGGATGATCGGTTCGAAGCTCGCGCGCATACAGCTTGGGCATGGGCAGCTTTTGATTGAAGTAGCGGTAATAGTGCTCTGGTGGCGCAGTCAATGGAAAATGAGGCGCGACAAAAGAAACAAAAAGCACCCACGGCTTGTCCCGCTCTTGCCTGGCCTGACTGCGCAGCCAGATCTGGGTTTCGGCACAAATATCTCGGTCGTAGCGGGTATACGAAGATTCACCCGGCCCAGCCATGCCAGCCATTTTCTTGGCTCCGCCGCGGCGAGGCAATTTGTCGCGCACCAATCCCATCAAATCTCCCTTGCCATCCAGAATGTGCATGGGGATTTTTTCTTCGCTGAAACCGTGGTCTTCGTCCTGTCTATTGAAGTGCAACTTTCCGATCGACACCACCTGGTGGCCGGCCGTGCGCAGCACGTGGTGCCAACTGGGCCGGGCACCGTCGTAGGCGTCGGCGTTGTCCCAGTAGCCAATCTGGTGGATGTACTTGCCCAGCGCAAACGCCGCGCGCGCCGGTACACATACAGGACTGGTGGTGTAAGCCGAGCTGAACCGTGTGCCGCGCCGTGCCAGTTCGTCCAAATGCGGCGTGGACACCACGGGGTGGCCGGCGCAGCCCATGACCTTGGGGTTGTGCTCATCAGACATGATCACGATGACATTTCGTCCCGGTAGGTACATTTCATCCATCCATTAATACATTGAAGCTATATAGTAATGCATCTTGAACATTCCAGCAAGATGGACGTTCCCGGCGCTGCGCCACGTTGTGCATTTGATGTTTTTAATGCTTAAGCCAGCATCCAGAAAGCCTTATAAGCTATTCTTTAAGGAGCATAGGAGCATCATCGGATGAGCGATGAAAGCCAGCTCTCTGAGTGCACTGGGCACGGCCGGCCCGGCAAATGCAACCGGGAACGACGCTGGACGGCAAGAACTGGGCCGCGCGAGGAGCACAATCGTTGGGTAATGAATCTCGACCAACTTTCAACGCACCTCGAACGTCGCCTACGACCCGGGGTGCCCAAATATGTCTCGCTCCAGGAAGCGTTCGTGGACGCCATCGTCTCAGGCGTGCTGCAGCCTGGCGACAAGGTGCCCAACGAGCAGGAGCTGGCCGACGCACTGCCGATGAGCCTGGGCACCATCCAACGCGCATTGCGGGAACTGGCCAACACGGGCGTAGTGGACCGGCGTCCCGGCCTAGGCTCCTTTATCCGCGGGGCAACGGGCAAGGGAGAAATGGCACATCCTTTTCACTGCCGTTTTCTGAGCGAAGATCAGCGCGGTTATTTGCCTGTTTTTCCTGAGCCCTTGTCCCGACAACTTCAAACCGATCTAGGAGATTGGAGCTTGGCTCTGCACGCCAGCCAGGTGATTCAGATTGATCGAAGGATAAGAATTTCAAATGAGTTCAATGTGCACACCGCTTTTTTTGTTGATGCCGCTCGGTTACCCATTTTTCTATCCACTCCACTCGAGGATTTGGCGCATTTCAATTTTAAAGATGTAATTTTTAAATCCTGCGGGCAGGCCGTCACCACCATCGATCTACGCACCCGCCAGGAGGTGCCAGCGCCAGAGGTATTGAAAATTCTAGGCAGCCCTGACAACACCACATGCCTCAGCATTCGAGCCACCGGCTTCTTGAATAGCCGTGATGCCATATATTATCAACATATCCATATTCCACCGACCCACCGCGAGCTACACATCATTGCCGACTCACGCGCAAATGGTCTCTTGGACTATTAATATCGTCCATTTTTAAATGGATGATGATATTTTAAATTCCATCAATGAATACCGTAGATTTATCCGCCCACACCCCCATGATGGCGCAGTATTTGCGCCTAAAGGCGGATTTCCCCGACACGCTGCTGTTCTACCGCATGGGCGACTTCTACGAGATGTTCTTTGCGGACGCCGAGCGCGCCGCCACGCTGCTGGACATCACGCTGACCACGCGCGGGCAATCGGCCGGTCAGCCGATCCCGATGGCGGGCGTGCCGTTTCACTCGGTGGACGGCTATCTGGCACGGCTCATCAAGCTGGGTGAGTCGGTGGCCATTTGCGAGCAGGTGGGCGACGTGGCCACGTCCAAGGGGCCGGTGGAGCGCAAGGTGATGCGCGTGGTCACCCCCGGCACGCTGACCGACGCCGAACTGCTGAGCGACAAGCACGAGTCGATTCTTCTGGCCGTCGCTCCCGGCGCGCGCCAGCGCTTCGGTCTGGCATGGCTGGCCGTGACACAAGACCAGGTGCACCTGGCCGAATGCGCGGCAGATGAGCTGCCGACCTGGCTGGACCGCATTGCCCCCAGCGAGCTGCTGTTGCCCGCCGACACGCCGCCCGCCCTGGAGCAAGCGCTGCGTGCTCTGCGCCCAGCCGCCCATCGCGGCCCGGCGCTCACCCACCGGCCCGATTTCCAGTTTGATGCAGCTCTCGGCCGGCGTAAATTGCTGGAGCAATTGCACACCGCCAGCCTGGCGGCCTGGAATGCGGAGGAGTTGCCCCAGGCACATGCCGCCGCCGCCGCGCTGCTGGCCTACGCCGAACACACCCAGGGCCGCGCACTCAGTCACGTGCGCGGCGTGCAGGTCGAGCGCTCGGGCGAAACCATCGATCTGCCCGCCACCACGCGCCGCAATCTGGAGCTGGTGCAGACCTTGCGCGGCGAGGATTCGCCCACCCTGTTTTCGCTGCTCGACACCTGCATGACGGGCATGGGCAGCCGCATGCTCAAGCGCTGGCTGCTGGCGCCCGCGCGCGAGCGCACCCAGGCCACGGCGCGGCTGCAGGCCATCGACGGTCTGCACGCGGACAAGCTGTGGCAAAAGCTGCGCGCCCAGCTCAAGGGCAGCAGCGACGTCGAACGCATTGCCGCCCGTCTGGCGCTGGGCCAGGTGCGCCCGCGCGAGTTGGTGGCGCTGCGCCAGACGCTGCAAAAAACCGAGCTGCGCCGACTGATTGAGTCCACCCCAGGTTCGCTTTTGCAGCAGCTTGCGCAAGACCTGGAGCCACCCGCAGAAGCCACCACCCTATTGGCACAAGCGCTGCTGGACGAACCTGCCGCCATGATCCGCGACGGCGGTGTGATGGCACCCGGGCTGGATGCCGAACTGGACGAGTTGCGCGCCATCTCCGAAAACTGCGACGCCTTCCTGATTGAGCTGGAAGCGCGCGAGCGCGAACGCACCGGCATCGGCAACCTGCGCGTGCAATTCAACAAGGTGCACGGCTTTTACATTGAGGTCAGCCAGGCTCAGGCCGCCAAAGTGCCGGACGACTATCGCCGTCGCCAGACGCTGAAAAACGCCGAACGCTTCATCACCCCCGAGCTGAAGGCTTTCGAGGACAAGGCCTTGTCGGCGCAGGAGCGCGCCCTGGCGCGCGAGAAGTGGCTGTACGAGCACCTGCTGAACGAGCTGCAGCCGCACGTGCCGCAACTCACGCGCCACGCCCACGCGCTGGCCGCGCTGGATGCGCTTGGCGCGCTGGCCGAGCGCTCGCTCACCCTGGGCTGGCACGCGCCCAGCTTCGTGCGCGAGCCCTGCATTGAAATCCGCGCCGGCCGCCACCCGGTGGTGGAAAGCCGGCTGGCCGAAACCAGCGGCACGCCCTTCATCGCCAACGACACGGTACTCGGCCCCAAGGCACGCATGCAGGTCATCACCGGTCCCAACATGGGCGGCAAGAGCACCTACATGCGCCAGGTGGCGCTGATCGTGCTGCTGGCCAGCATGGGCAGCCACGTGCCGGCCGAAAGCTGCCGCCTGGGGCCCATCGACGCCATCCACACCCGCATCGGCGCCGCCGACGATCTGGCCAACGCCCAGTCCACCTTCATGCTGGAGATGACCGAGGCGGCGCAGATCCTGCACACCGCCACGCGCGAATCCCTGGTGTTGATGGACGAGATCGGCCGCGGCACCGGCACCTTCGACGGCCTGGCGCTGGCCAGCGGCATCGCCGCGCACCTGCACGACAAGGTACAGGCCTTCACGCTGTTCGCCACCCACTATTTCGAGCTGACCGAGTTTCCGGCCACGCACCGCGCGGCGCTGAACGTGCACGTCAGCGCGGCCGAAAGCGGGCACGACATCGTGTTCCTGCACGAGCTGCAGGCCGGCCCGGCCAGCCGCAGCTACGGCATCCAGGTGGCGCGCCTGGCCGGTGTGCCGCAGGCCGTGGTCAACCACGCGCGCCACACCCTGGCCGCGCTGGAGCAAGGCGCCAGCCAGAGCCGCGCCCAGGTCGATCT
Organism: Pseudomonadota bacterium; assembly: GCA_020161215.1. Classification (GTDB taxonomy): domain Bacteria; phylum Pseudomonadota; class Gammaproteobacteria; order Burkholderiales; family Burkholderiaceae_C; genus Ottowia. The sequence goes on along the minus strand of JAIUOM010000113.1, from coordinate 2,196 downwards.
GTTCGCCGCGCCGCCGCCCGAGGCCGCGTCGGCCGCGCCCTCGGCCGTAGAATCGGCGCTGGCCGGCATCGACCCCGATGCCCTGAGCCCGCGCGAGGCGCTGGACGCGCTGTACCAGCTGAAAAAACTCGCCTGACCCGGCTCGCCCGCCCCGTTCGTTTTCGCGCCCTTCATGACCTACTGCTGCGCCATCAAGATCAACGCCGGCATGGTGTTTTTGTCCGATTCACGCACCAACGCCGGCGTGGACTCGATCAGCACCTTCCGCAAGATGCTCATCTACGAACGCCCGGGCGACCGCTTCATGGTCATGCTGTCGGCGGGCAACCTGTCGATTTCGCAATCGGTGCGCGAAATCCTGCAGGACGAATCGATCAAGGACCCCGAAACCGGCGACCCGGTCACGATCTGGAACGCGCGCAGCATGTTCGACGCCGCGCGCGTGCTGGGCAGCGCCGTGCGCCACGTCCACAACCGCGACGGCGAGTCCTTGCGTTCGGCCGGCCTGGACTTCAACGTCTCGCTGATTTTTGGCGGCCAGATCGCCGGCGAGGGCATGCGCCTGTTCCTGGTCTACTCGGCCGGCAATTTCATCGAGGCCACGGCCGAGACGCCGTACTTCCAGATCGGTGAATCCAAGTACGGCAAGCCGGTGCTGGACCGGGTCATTTCCCCTCAGACCTCGCTGGACGACGCCGCCAAGTGCGTGCTGGTGTCGATGGACTCCACCCTGCAGTCGAATCTGTCGGTGGGCCTGCCGCTGGACCTGGTGGTGTACCAGGCCGGCACGCTGGCAAGCGACCGCGTGATCTGCATCGACCACGACAACCCCTACTTCCAGATGCTGCACAACACCTGGGGCCAGCGCCTGCGCCAGGTCTTCGACAGCCTGGAAAGCCCGCAGTGGAACGGCGGGCAGACCGACATCCCACTCAAGGTGGCCTCCAAGCGCCACCCGGTGCTGCGCAAGATCACCAAGGCCAACGAACGGCTGATTTGAGCCGGCTGCGCGGGTGGCCGTACACCGGTCCGCGCCCACCCGTCCTCTCGGTCGGCGCATGCAGCATCGTGCACGTACTGTGATGTTTTGAGATTTTCGTGACATTTTGTTGTTTTTTCCCGGAGGCCTGACCACCCTGCCTTTCGGGACCTAAGCCCATGCGGCACAATGACTTATTCCAGAATATGCACAAAGGATAAGCAGTGAAGCAGCTTCCCCACCTCGGGCAGTATCCCGCCAGCCGGCGGACGCGGTGGGCTCGGTTGGGCGTCTTGACCGTGTCGCTGGGGGCGCTGTTCGGCGCCCCGGCCTGGTCCAGCCCGACCAGCGTTGCCCTGGAGGAATTGACCCAACGCGGCTGGGCCCAGCGCGAGCTGCGGCTGTCCGATCTGGGGGTCAACGAGCCGGCAGTGTTCCAGCGCCAGCACGCCCAGCGCGATTTCTACCTGCCGCTGCCGCGCGGCACCCCGCTGGAAGGCGTCGAAGTCCAGTTCGCCAGCAAGACACGCAAGTCCGAGGACGGTCGCACCACGGTGGTGCTGTCCATCAACGGCGTGCCGCAGTTCACGCGCGTTGTCGGCGACGGCGAGGCGGCCCTGAACACCACCTTGCCCGTGGCCAACCCGAACAGCCCCAGCACGCGTGGCTTCGTGCGCCTGGGCGTGGCCTGGCAGACGCTGCCGACGCAAATCGACTATTGCCAGCTCGACCGCGACACCGGCAACGCGCTGATGGTCTCGCCCGACACCCGCCTGGTGTTCCGCCACCGCGTGGCCGAGCTGCCCGGCATCGACGACGCCTGGCGCATGCTGCCGGCGCAGCCGGTGGTGCTGCTGGCCGGCAAGGCCCTGGCGCGCGACGGCTACGACACGGCGTGGCGCCTGGGCGCCGCCCTGCAGCGCGCCGGCAAGCGACCACGTTTCGTGCCCCTGCCCGACGTCGGCGACACGGTGCAGCTCGGCAACGTCCAGGTGCCGGCCGCGCTGGCGCACCTGCCGGCCTTCGCCGCGCTGCAGTCCGGCGGCGCCGTGAAACTGAAAAACACCGCCGAGCTGGCCGCCCTGCTGATGGTTGGCGGCGCCGACTGGCGCGGCGATCTGCTGGTGCTGGACGACACCCTGCGCAAGCGCCTGGACGACGCCACGCGCTCGCTGGACCAACAGCTGCAAGGCGATACCGAAGCCCAGACCATCCTG
>JAIUOM010000112.1 GCA_020161215.1 Pseudomonadota bacterium | reverse complement strand
CGGCTTTGGCCGTGCCGCCGGCGCGCGTGTCAGCCTGTTGCGCATCCCCGGCATCTACGCGCCCGATCGGGCCGGCGGCACGCCGCGCGCGCGCCTGGAGCGCGGCACGCCGGTGCTGGCGCCCGAGGACGACGTGTTCACCAACCACATCCACGCCGACGACCTGGCGCGCGCCTGCGTGGCGGCGCTGTGGCGCGGCAAGCCGCAGCGCGTGGTGCACGCGGTGGACGACAGCCAATTGCGCATGGGCGAATATTTCGATGGCGCGGCGGACCTGTACGGCCTGCCGCGCCCGCCGCGCATCCCACGCGCCCAGGCGCGCGAGCAACTGCCCGCCACGCTGCTGAGCTTCATGAGCGAGTCGCGCCGCATGGACAACACGCGCTTGAAGCGCGAGCTGCGCCTGACACTGCGCCATCCGCAGGTGCTGCGGGGTCTGGCCGGGGAGGGCGCCGGGCCGGTGCCTTAAAGTCGGCGGTTTCGACAAAAAAACGGGGCCGTGCCACGGCCCCGGCAGCAGGAGCGAGAGCACACATGAGCGAGATTGATTTTTCCGGCCGCGTGGCCATCGTGACCGGCGCCGGCGGCGGTCTGGGGCGCCTGCATGCGCTGGGTCTGGCGCAGCGCGGCGCCAAGGTGGTGGTGAACGACTTGGGCGGCGCGGTCGACGGCAGCGGCGGCTCGGCCAGCGCGGCCCAGCGCGTGGTCGATGAGATTCGTGCCGCCGGTGGCGAGGCCATCGCCAACGGCGCCTCGGTGACCGATTTCGAGGCCGTGCAAGCCATGGTCGCCCAGGCCATGGACACCTGGGGGCGGGTCGACGTGCTGGTCAACAACGCCGGCATCCTGCGCGACAAGACCTTCGCCAAGATGGATCTGGCCGATTTCCGCCTGGTGCTGGACGTGCACCTGATGGGCGCCGTGCACTGCACCAAGGCCGTCTGGCCGCACATGATCGCGGCCAAGTACGGGCGCATCGTGATGACCACCTCGTCCACCGGCCTGTACGGCAACTTCGGCCAAAGCAACTACGGCGCCGCCAAGCTGGCGCTGGCCGGCCTGATGCAGACACTGGCCCTGGAAGGGGCCAAGCACGGCATCCGCGTCAACGGCCTGGCGCCCACCGCCGCCACCCGCATGACCGAAGGCCTGCTGCCCCAGGAGGTGATGGACCTGATCAAGCCCGAGGCGGTGGTGCCGGCCATGCTGGTGCTGGCCAGCGAGCAGGCGCCCACCCGCACCATTCTGTGCGCCGGCGCCGGCACTTACGAAGCGGCGCACATCACCTTGTCGCATGGGGTGCACCTGGGCCTGACACCCGACACGCCCGAGCGCCTGCTGGCCGCCCTGGACCAGGTGACGGCGCTGGAAGGCGCCAGCGTGCCGGGCTCCGGCGGTGACCAGGGCCGCAACGAGGTGGAGCTGGCCCTGGCCGCGCGGCGCTGAACTGCCCCGCACCCGCCCGCCAAGGGGGCAAGAACCCCTCGGTGGCAGGGCCCGCGCGCCTGTGATACCGTCGCCCTCCCAGCCCATGAGGACATGACATGAACACGCTGAGAGACCGCCTGGCGGCGCTGACGCCCGAGCGGTTGCGCGGCATCCGACGCGGCGTCGAAAAGGAAAGCCTGCGCGCTCGGTCCGACGGCCGGCTTGCGCTCACGCCGCACCCGGCCGCCCTGGGCTCGGCGCTGACGCACCCGCGCATCACCACCGACTTCAGCGAGTCGCAGATGGAGCTGGTGACCGGCGTGCACCCGAGCGTGCCGGCCTGCCTGGCCGAGCTGACCGAGATCCACCAGGTGGTTTACCAGGAGCTGGCCGCCCTCGGCGACGAGATGCTGTGGGTGTCCAGCATGCCCTGCGGCCTGCCGACCGACGAGACCATTCCCATTGGCCGCTACGGCAGCAGCAACGTCGGGCGCGCCAAGAGCGTCTACCGCATGGGCCTGAGCCACCGCTATGGCCGGCGCATGCAGACCATCTCGGGCATCCACTACAACTGGTCGCTGCCAGGGGTGAGCAGCCAAGAATACTTTGCCCTGATCCGCAACTTCCGCCGCCACGCCTTCGTGCTGTTGATGCTGTTTGGCGCCTCGCCGGCGGTGTGTTCCAGTTTCGTGGCCGGGCGCCAGCACGCGCTCGAGCACCTGGGCGAGGGCTCCATGTACCTGCCCTGGGCCACTTCGCTGCGCATGGGGCGGCTGGGCTACCAGAGCGACGCCCAGGCCACCCTGGCCGTCAGCTACAACGGGCTGGACAGCTACGCCGCCTCGCTGGAAGACGCGCTGACTCGCCCGTACCCGCCCTACGAGGCGATCGGCATCCAGAACCCGGGCGGCGACTACAACCAGCTGGCCACCACGCTGCTGCAGATCGAGAACGAGTTCTACGGCACCATCCGGCCCAAGCGCGTGATCCACCCCGGCGAACGGCCCTTGCACGCGCTGCGCGAGCGCGGCGTCGAATACGTCGAGGTGCGCCTGATGGACCTGGATCCGTTCGAGCCGATCGGCATCTCGGCGGCCACCGGGCGTTTCCTGGATCTGTTCCTGCTGCACTGCCTGCTGGCCGACAGCCCGCCCGACACGCCCGAGGAAATCGCCGCGCTGAAGGAAAACCAGCACCTGACGGCCGCCTTTGGCCGCCAGCCCGGCCTGAAGCTGACACGGGGTGGCCAACAGGTGGTCCTGACCGACTGGGCGGGCGAGCTGCTCGACCAGCTCGACCCCCTTGCCGCCGCGCTGGACGCGGTGGACGGCGGCCAGGCCTACGCCCAGGCCTTGGCCGACGCACGTGCCGCCCTGGCCGCGCCCGACACCTTGCCGTCGGCGCGCGTGCTGGCGGCGGTGCGCGAGCAACATGGCAACAGCTTCGTGTCTTTCGTGCGCGAGCGTTCCCAGGCCACCCGCGCCGCGCTGCGCGCGCAGCCGCCCACCGCGGCCCTCAAGGCGCACTACGACGCGCTGGCTGCCGAGTCGGTGTGCGAGCAGCGGCGCATCAAGGCCGCCGACCGCCTGCCGTTCGAGGATTACCGCCGCCAGTACGTGGCCGCCGAGCGCCTGGGCCTGGGCGCCGACGCGCGCATGACCGGGGGCGTGGCGGTTTGACGGGCGGGCCGTCGCGCCGCGCCGCGCTGCTGGGCGTGCTGGGCGCGGTGTGGCTGGCCGGCTGCGACCGCGCCCCCAAGGTTCGCGCCACGCCGCTGGCTGCGGGCAGCACGGTGCTGGCCTTGGGCGATTCGCTCACCTCCGGCACCGGGGCCAGCCCGGACACCGCCTACCCGGCGGTGCTGGCGCGCCTGACCGGCTGGCAGGTCGTCAACGCCGGGGTCTCCGGCGACACCGCGGCCCAGGCCCTGGCCCGGCTGCCGGCCCTGCTGGCCGAGCACCAGCCGAAACTGGTCATCGTCAGCGTCGGCGGCAACGATTTTCTGCGCCAATTGCCCGAGGAGGCCACGCGCGCCAACGTCCGGGCGCTGTGCCAGCAGTCGCTGGCGGCCGGGGCCCAGGTGCTGCTGGTGGCCGTGCCGCGCGCCAGCGTGGCGGCCGCCCTGGGCCAGCTCACCGACCACAAGCTGTACGCCGAGATTGCCCAGGAGCTGAAGATTCCGCTGCAACGCGAGGGCTGGAGCGAGGTGCTGGCCCAGGACGATCTGCGCTCCGACCGGATCCACGCCAACGCCCGTGGCTACGAGCAGTTCGCGCGCAGTCTGCGCGGCACGGCGGTGGCGGTGGGGTTGCTGGCCGGCTGAGCCAGCGCGGGATTCACGCCCGCTTTCAGGTCATTTTTGGGCGGTGGTCGGCGTGGATAAAGCCTGAGGAGCTATAAATAATATAGCCTCCCAGGCGCCACCCGAGACCTACTCGATGTTCTGCACCTGCTCGCGCATCTGCTCGATCCGCACTTTCATGTCGACCGAGATGCGGGTCAGCTCCAGCGCGGCCGACTTGGCGCCCAGAGTGTTGGCCTCGCGGTGCAGCTCCTGGATCAGGAAGTCCAGGCGCTTGCCGATGTCGCCGCCCTTGTCGAGCACGGCCTCGATTTCGTCGAGGTGCGCGGCCAGGCGGCCCAGCTCCTCGGCCACGTCGATGCGGATGGCGAAGGCCGTGGCCTCGGCCAGGGCGCGCTCCTGGGCGGCTTCGGCTGGCACGCTGGACTCGGTCTTGGCCAGGGCCTCGTTCCAGCGCGCCAGAAAGCGCTGCTTTTGCGCCTCCACCACCTGGGGAATCAGCGGGCCGGCCTGGCGCGCCAGCGCGCGCAGCTCGGTCAGGCGCTCGCGCAGCAACTGGCCCAGGCGCTCGCCCTCGCGGGCGCGGGCGGCGATGAAGTCGTCCAGCACCTCACCGGCCAGCGGCAGCAGTGTGTGCGCCAGCACGTCGCTGGCCACCGCCTCGCCGCCGCCGGCCAGGCGCAGCACGTCGGCCACGCTCAGGCTGGCCGCGTCGGGCAGCCAGACGCGCACCTGTTCCTGCACGGCCGACAGGCGCTGCACCAGGCGCGGGGAGGGCTCGGGCAGGGCGCTGCTCTCGCGCCCTTCCAGGTAGGCGCGCAACTCGATCTTGCCGCGCTTGAGCCGCTGGGTCAGCAACTCGCGCAGGGCCGGCTCGCAGGCACGCAGCTCATCTGGCAGGCGAAAGCCCAGGTCCAGGAAGCGGCTGTTGACCGAACGCAGCTCCAGCGCCACACGGATTTGCGCAGTTTTCCACGCCGTCTCGGGCCCTGGCGGCGTCAGCGGCTGCTGGCCACTGGCGTAACCGGTCATACTGTAAACTGGCATATCAACTTTTCCCGGTGCGTTCAGCGGCCACAAAGAACAGCGCCGTGGAGCACCTCCTGAGAAGGCTGTCCACTGCCGCCGATTGCGCCGATTATGTCAAAGCCCAAACCCGCGCCCTTGCCCGCCGACACGGCCATTGGTGGCTACCGGGTCGTGCGCAAGATATCCGCCGGTGGTTTCGGCGTGGTGTATCTGGCGGTCGACAGGGAAGGCCAGCAGGTGGCCATCAAGGAATACCTGCCGGCGGCGCTGACCACCCGCGTGCCCGGCGAGCTGGTGCCCCACGTGGCCCCCGAAAAGCTGTCGCTCTACCGCCTGGGCCTGAAAAGCTTCTTCGAGGAAGGCCGTTCGCTGGCGCAGATCTCGCACGCCTCGGTGGTCAGCGTGCTGAACTTCTTTCGCCAGAACGAAACCGTGTACATGGTGATGAACTACCTGGAGGGTGGCACCCTGCAGGATTTCATCGTCACCGCGCGCGACCTCAAGAAGCAGAAGGTGTTCCGCGAATCCACCATCCGCTCGCTGTTCGACGAGATCCTGCGCGGTCTGCGCATCGTGCACCAGCACAAGATGCTGCACCTGGACCTGAAGCCGGCCAACATCTTCATCACCGACGACAACAAGGCGGTGATGATCGACTTTGGCGCCGCGCGCGAGGTGCTGAACAAGGAAGGCAACTTCACCCGGCCCATGTACACGCCCGGTTTTGCCGCGCCCGAGATGTACCGGCGCGAATCGACCATGGGCCCCTGGACCGACATTTACGCCATCGGCGCCTGCATTTACTCGTGCATGCACGGCTACCCGCCCAACGACGCACCGCAGCGCCAGGACAAGGACCGCCTGGCCTTGTCGCTGACCCGCATGCGCGGGGTGTATTCCGACAACCTGATCGAGGTCGTCGAATGGTGCATGGCGCTCGATCCGCTGTCGCGCCCCCAGTCGGTGTTTGCCCTGCAAAAGGAACTCAGCCGCGAAGGCGAGCGCCACTACACCAAGCTGTCGATGGGCGAGAAGGTGCGGCTGCAGTTCGACAACATGCTGGCCGACACCAAGAAGAACATCAAGAGCGCCTCGCGCATCGGCACCCGCCTCAAATAAGACTGGACGATGAAATTTTCCGTGTTCCAGGTCAGCCGAAAAGGCGGGCGGGAGAAAAACGAGGACCGCATGGGGTACTCGTACACCCGCGAGGCGGGCCTGTTCGTGCTGGCCGACGGCATGGGCGGCCACCCCGAGGGGGAGGTGGCGGCGCAGATCACCCTACAGACCATGTCCTCGCAGTTTCAGCGCGACGCGCGCCCGCGCGTGCCCGATCCCAGCGCCTTCCTGGCCAGCGGCATCATGGCCGCGCACCACCAGATCATCCGTTACGCCAGCGAACGGGCCATGCTCGATACGCCGCGCACCACCGTGGTGGCCGCCGTGATCCAGGCCGAGGAGCTGCATTGGGCCCATTGCGGCGATTCGCGCCTGTACGTGATGCGCGAGGGCGAGCTGATCACGCGCACGCGCGACCACTCCTACATGGAGGCGCAGGTGCGCTCCGGCGCCACCACCGAGGGCATCAACCGCAACGTGCTGTTCACCTGCCTGGGCTCCACGGTACGCCCGATGTTCGAAGTCGCCGACCCGCTGCGGCTGCGCGAGGGCGACCGGGTGATGCTGTGCTCCGACGGCCTGTGGGGCAGCATCGACGACGCCCAGATCGTGCGCACCTTGTCGAGCCTGCCGGTCGGCGACGCGGTGCCCTCCCTGGTGGAGATGGCGCTGCGCAAGGCCGGCGCGCGGTCCGACAACGTGACGGTGCTGGCCCTGGAATGGGAGACGCCGTCCGAATCCGCCCCCACCGGTTTCACCGAAACCGAGGCCATGCACGACGCCGGCTTCGAGTCCACCATCCAATCGGACGACATCGACGCCCTGGTCGACGAGATGGACGACGACGCCATCGAGCGCTCCATCGCCGAGATCAATCAGGCCATCCAGCGCACGGCCACGCGGCGCGGATGAGCCGCCCATGAGACAGACCCTGGGGCGGGCGGCCCGCCCGCCCGTGTCCGCCAGTTTCCGGAATTCACCATGACCAACACTACTGAAAAACCCCTGCGTGTCGAGCGCCCCGCCGATCAACTGCGCCCGGTGCGCCTGACCCGCGCCTACACCCTGCATGCCGAAGGCTCGGTACTGGTTGAATTCGGCGGCACCCGCGTGCTGTGCACCGCCTCGGTCGAGGAGAAAGTGCCACCGCACAAGCGCGGCAGCGGCGAAGGCTGGGTGACGGCCGAATACGGCATGCTGCCGCGCGCCACCCACACCCGCGGCAGCCGCGAGGCCGCACGCGGCAAGCAAAGCGGGCGCACGCAGGAAATCCAGCGCCTGATCGGCCGCAGCCTGCGCGCCGTGTTCGACCTGGCGAAGCTGGGCGAGCGCACCATTCACCTCGATTGCGACGTGCTGCAGGCCGACGGCGGCACCCGCACGGCCAGCATCACCGGCGCCTACGTGGCCGCCCACGACGCCGTCAGTTGGCTGCTGGCGCGCGGCTTGGTGGCCGAATCGCCGCTGCTGCAACCGGTGGCGGCGGTGTCGGTCGGCATCGTTGGCGGCGTGCCGTTGCTGGACCTGGACTACCAGGAGGATTCGGCCTGCGACACCGACATGAACGTGGTCATGACCGGGGCCGGCCACTTCGTGGAAGTGCAGGGCACGGCCGAGGGCGCCACGTTTTCCCGGCGCGAGATGGACCAGTTGCTGGGCCTGGCCGAGAAAGGCATCACCGAGCTGATTGAACAGCAGCGGCAATCGCTCCTGAAATAATAGCTGCACAGGATTTATCCACGCCGACCTACCGGCGTTTTGACCCATGAAAATCGTTCTGGCCTCGAACAACGCCGGCAAGCTGGCCGAGCTGCGCCAGATGCTGGCGCCCCTGGGCATGGCGCTGGTGCGCCAGTCCGAGCTGGGCATCGGCGAGGCCGAGGAGCCGTTTCGCACCTTCGTCGAAAACGCCCTGGCCAAGGCGCGCCACGCGGCGGCGGCCTCCGGCCTGCCGGCGCTGGCCGACGACGCCGGTCTGTGCGTCGATGCCTTCGGCGGCTTGCCGGGCGTCGACACCGCCCACTACGCCACCCAGTTCGGCTACGCCAAGGGCGACGCCAACAACGTGCGCGCCCTGCTCGAGCAGATGGCTGGCATCGACAACCGCCGCGCCGCCATGGTCAGCACCCTGGTGGCGCTGCGCGGCGCCGAGGACCCCGAGCCGCTGATTGCCGTGGGCCGCGTGGTGGGCGAGATCACGCGCGTGCCCAGGGGGGAGGGCGGCTTTGGCTTTGATCCGGTCATGCACATCCCCGAGTTCGGCAAGACCTTTGCCGAGCTGCCGCCCGAGGTGAAGAACGCGCACAGCCACCGCGGGCGCGCGGCCGCTCGGATGGTCGAGCTGATGCGCCAGCACTGGTCATGACGGATATTGGTCATTACATGCGCCCCGGCACCCTGCAACTGCCGGCGCTGCCGCCGCTGTCGCTGTACGTGCACCTGCCCTGGTGTCTGAAAAAATGCCCGTACTGCGATTTCAATTCGCACGAACGCCGCGCCGGCACCGACGCCACCGCGCAAGAGGGGCGCTACGTCGAGGCCTTGCTGGCCGATCTGGAGGCCAGCCTGCCCCTGGTCTGGGGCCGCCAGGTGCACAGCGTGTTCATTGGGGGCGGCACGCCCAGCCTGTTCGCGCCCGAAGCCATCGACCGGTTGATCGCCGGCGTGCGCGCGCGCCTGCCGCTGGCGCCGGCCTGCGAGATCACGCTGGAGGCCAACCCCGGCACCTTCGAGCGCGAGCGTTTTGCGGCATTCCGGTCGGCCGGCGTCACGCGCCTGTCGGTCGGCGTGCAGAGCTTCAACGACGCGCAGCTGCGCGCCATCGGCCGCGTGCACGACGGCGCGCAGGCGCGTGCCGCGCTGGAAGAGGCCGCGCGCGCCTTCGACACCTTCAACCTGGACCTGATGTACGCGCTGCCCGGCCAGAGTCTGGCCGAGCTGGAGCAGGACGTGCGCACGGCGCTGTCCTTCGCGCCGCCGCACCTGTCGATCTACCACCTGACGGTGGAGCCGAACACGGTGTTCGCCAAGTACCCGCCGGCGCTGCCGGACGAGGATTCGGCCTGGGCCATGCTGGACCGCATCACCGAGCTGACGGCCCCGGCCGGCCTGGCGCGCTACGAGGTTTCGGCCTACGCCCGCGCCGGCCACCGCTGCGTGCACAACCTGAACTACTGGCAGTTCGGCGACTACCTGGGCATTGGCGCCGGCGCGCACGGCAAGCTCAGCTTCGCGCACCGGGTGGTGCGCCAGGTGCGGCACCGCCAACCCGAGCTGTACATGGAACGGGCCCTGGCCGGCGCCGCCGTGGCACAGGAAGGCGAGGTGGCGCGGCGCGATCTGCCGTTCGAGTTCATGCTGAACGCCCTGCGCCTGCGCGAGGGCTTCGCGTGGCAGGACTACCTGGACCGCACGGGTTTGCCGCCCAGCACCGTGTCGGCGGCCATCGAGGCGGCCCAGCAGCGCGGCTGGCTGGAGCCGCACGAGGGCGACGCCCGGTGGCGGCCGACGGCGCGTGGCTTCGACTTTCTGAGCGACCTGCAGGCGCTGTTTTTACCCGAGCGCTGACGCGCCAGGCGTGGCGCTCAGATCCGATCCAGCCGGGTCGGTGCCTCGAAGCCGGCGGCGGCAACCAGGCGCTCGAGCAGCGGGCGCCAGTCGGCCCCGGCGTCGATCTGGCCCATCTGGCGCGGGTCCATGAAGCCGCTCTCCACCCCGCCGGCCAGAAAACGCAGCAGCAGGTCGTAGTAGCCGTTCAGGTTCAGCAGACCGACCGGTTTGTCGTGGTAACCCAGCTGGCGCCAGGTCCAGACCTCGAAGAATTCCTCGAAGGTGCCGATGCCGCCGGGCAGGGCCACGAAGGCGTCGGCGCGCTCGGCCATCAGGCGCTTGCGCTCGTGCATGGTTTCCACCACCAGCAGTTCGGTGCAGCCGCGGTGCGCGTGCTCGCGTTCCACCAGGGCGCGCGGAATCACGCCCACCACGCGCCCCCCGGCCGCCAAGGTGGCGTCGGCGACGATGCCCATCAGGCCGCTGCGGCCGCCGCCATAGACCAGTTGACCGCCGTGCGAACCGATCCAGTGACCGACCTGGGCCGCCATGTCGGCGAAGCGCGCGTCGGCGCCGGGGCGCGAGCCGCAGTAGACGCAGAGGGAGAAAGCGGGCGAGGTCATGCGGTTGGTGTCTATCCGGGAAAGAAATGGTGGGCCAGGGCGGCCAGCCAGATGCCGCCGGCCAGCAGCAAGGCCAGCAACACGGCGGCCGAGCCCATGTCCTTGGCGCGCTTGGACAAGGCGTGCCACTCCGGCCCGACCCGGTCGATGGCCGCCTCGATGCCGGTGTTGAGCAGCTCCACGATCATCACCAGCAGCACCGAGCCGGCCAGCAGCGCGGTTTCGACCCAGGTGCGGCCGAGCCAGAACGCGCTGGGCAGCAGCACCAGCGCGGCCAGCGCCTCCTGGCGGAACGCCGTTTCGCCCCAACCGGCGCGCAGCCCGGCGATCGAATAGCCCGTGGCGTGCCACAGGCGCGACCACCCGGTGCGGGCTTTCTGCGGGTTGACCGGATCGGTCGCTGGAGGGGGCACGACGGGCGGCACGGGGCGGGTCATCGGGTGCGCCCCCCGCTGGCGCCGGGCCGCGCATCGATCAGCCGGGTACCGGCCCAGATGTCGTGCCAGAACTGCTGCCGCGGCTGAAAGCGGCTGAGCAGCGCCCAGATCGGCACCCAGCCGGCCCACAGCACGGCCACTTCCAGCGCCGGCAGGCCGAACGGCGCGGCCACCGCCAAGGGGGGCAAAAACCATATCCAGCTGCACAGGTAGCGCAGCAGGGCGCGTTTTTGCGTGAGGGGCTGGCCGGCGCGGTCGGTCACGCGGATGTGCCAGGTCTTCATGGCCAGGGTCTGGCCCTTGGTCCAGAACCAGACGAAGTAGATGCCGGCCACGACGAACACGAAGGCCTGCAGGCCGTGCCGGTTGTTGAGCGCGTGGCGGGTCTGGGTGAGGGTGCTGAACAGGTAGCCGGCGACGAACACCACGCCAAACATCAGCAAGCCCTCGTACAGCCAGCAGGCCATGCGGCGGCGCAACGAGGGCGCGCGCGGGCTGGAGAAGGTGGAGGAGGCGGGGGAAGCCGGTGCGGCGGCGGACGGGTTCATGACAGCTGGCGGGTGGCAGGAAACCGCCAGGGTGACACGGCCCGAAAGCGCGCGCGGGGGGAGGTGTTCAGCGTGCCGGAGCGGCGGGCGCTGAGCTTGGCGGTTGGGGCAGAAGTGTATTGCGATTGACCGGCACCACCGAGCGCACCAGATTCGGCGGGGTGGCCACGTCGGTCCTCGGCTGGGCCACGGGCGGCGTGGGCGGGCGCACGATCTGGTTGGGCGAGGTGGGGCGCAAGGCGGGGGCGGCGCTGACGGGCGGCTTGGGCTGGTCGGCCGCCAGGCGCTCGCGCTCCTCGGCGGGCAGGGCCAGGTACTCCTCCCACTTGGCGCGCTTTTCGTCGGCCGGCACGCTGCGGATCTCACCAAAGTTCAGCCGCGCCTGGGTGCGCTGCGCGGGTGTCAGCGCGGCCCATTCGGCCATGCGGCTTTGCAGCGTGCTTTGTTCGGCGGCCGACAGGCGGTCAAAGTTGTGCGTCAGGGCCACCCATTTGCGCTGCTGCTCGGGGCGCAGCGTGGGCCATGGTCCGGCCAAGGGGCGCAGGGCGTTCTTTTGCTCGGCGTTCAAGCTGGCCCAGGGCACGCTGCCGGCGGCCGGGTTGACGGCAATAGCCGCGGCGTTGCCCGAGGCCTGTGCGTACGCCACCGGAGTTCCTCCCAGGGCACTCAAGGCAAGCAAGAAGACGGGCAGCGCGGAGAAACTCATCAAGGGGTGGACATGTGCGGAGCGGTCCGTGCGGCTCAGTGGGTGGAAGCCCGCTTGTCGGCGGTGGCGCGCAGGTACTGCAGGAAACCAGGGTCGGAATAGGCCTGCGGGGGCAGGTCGTCGGTGAGCAAGGCGGCGTCGACGTCGGCCACCTCATTGGTGCGGTCGTCGTCCTGGACGATGTTGACGGTGACCAGGCCGGCGGCCAGCGCCACGACCAGCGCGGCGGACGCCAGCCACCCCAGCCAACCCATGCCCTCGTCACCAAAATTCAAGGTCGCCGTGTTGCCATTGCGCAACACCGCCGTCGCGGCCTGCGGCAGAGTCACCGCCACGGCCTGCTTGCGTTGCGCCACGGCCTGCTGGCGTGCCACGCGCAGGCGCTGCTCGATGTCGTGCGGCAAATCCTGGGCGCCGGCCGACAGCCGAGCGGCCACCCGGAGTCCGAAGCGGTTTTGCAGCACCTGGGCTTGTTGGGGTGAATAAGGGGTGTTCATAAGTGGATTCCCTTGGCTCGCAAGGCCTTCGCCAGCGCCTGGACTGCGCGCGAGCAGTGCGTCTTGACACTGCCCTCCGAACACCCCATGGCTGCCGCCGTTTCGGCCACGTCCATTTCCTCCCAGTAACGCATCAAAAATGCCTCGCGTTGACGTCCCGGCAATTCCTTGATCTGGGCTTCGATCTGGCGCAAGAGTTCGGCCCGTCGGGTGGTGTCCTCGGCGCTCTCGATCTGCTGGGAGCCGCTGGCGCCGGCAAAGGCCTCCAGCAGGTCGAAATCGCCATCGCCGTCCGGCGATTCGAAGTCGCTCATGTTCGAAAACACGGCGTTGCGCGTCTTCTGGCGGCGAAACCAGTCCAGCGTGCTGTTCGAGAGGATGCGCTGAAACAACAGGGGCAGCTCGGCCAGCGGCTTGTCGCCGTAGTGCTGTGCCAGCTTCATCATGCTGTCCTGCACGATGTCGAGTGCCGCATCCTCGTCTCGGACGTGATAGACCGAGCGCTTGAACGCCCGTTTTTCGACGCTCTTGAGGAAATCGTTGAGTTCTTGTTCGGTGGCCAAGGACGTCGGGGGCTGCAGGCGAAGCCGGGGGTACGGATGCCCTCAAGGGCGCGGGGTACCGGCGGTGGGGTGTTTCATCAGCGTCGAATTATGTCATCGGGCATGCAATTTCTTGCCACTTTCGACGCGCAACTCATGTTGCAGTGCGATAATGCCCAACGCAATTCACCAGGCAAACGGGTCACCGTCGGACGATGAAGCAATGTCGTTCATGGCGTGTGGTCTTAAGTCCTGACGCCGCCTCACAAGGGCAGGCAAGGGGCACCCAAGGTTTTTCGTCAGAGAAATTCTCGAAAGGTTCATCTCATGGAAATCTCCAAAGCCGAACTCAAATCGGCCGCCGTGGCATCGGCCCAATCTCCGCAATCCGCGTCTTCCCAGGCCCCGCAAGAGCTGCGTGGCGCTGAAATTCTCGTCAAGGCCCTGCAGGCCGAGGGCGTCCAGTACGTCTGGGGTTACCCCGGCGGTGCCGTGTTGCACATTTACGACGCCTTCTACAAGCAAGACACCATCCAGCACGTGCTGGTGCGCCATGAGCAGGCCGCCGTGCACGCGGCCGACGGCTATGCGCGCGCCACCGGCGACGTGGGCGTGGCCCTGGTCACCTCGGGCCCGGGCCTGACCAACGCGGTCACCGGCATCGCCACCGCGTACATGGATTCCATTCCGATGGTGATCATTTCCGGCCAGGTGCCCACGGCCGCCATCGGCCTGGACGCCTTCCAGGAGTGCGACACCGTGGGCATCACGCGCCCGGTCGTCAAGCACAACTTCCTGGTCAAGGACGCGCGTGACATGGCCGAGGTGATGAAGAAGGCCTTCCACATCGCGCGCACTGGCCGACCCGGCCCGGTGGTGGTCGATATCCCCAAGGACGTGTCGTTCAACAAGACCGCCTACACCGGCTACCCGGACAAGGTGGAGATGCGCTCCTACAACCCGGTTCGCAAGGGCCACGCCGGCCAGATCCGCAAGGCGCTGCAGCTGCTGTTGAACGCCAAGCGCCCCTACATCTACACCGGCGGCGGCGTGCTGCTGGCCAACGCCACGCCCGAGCTGCGTGCCCTGGTGGAGATGCTGAACTACCCCGTCACCCACACCCTGATGGGGCTGGGGGCGTTTCCGGCGTCGGACAAGCGCTTTCTGGGCATGCTGGGCATGCACGGCACCTGGGAAGCCAACAATGCGATGCAGAACTGCGACGTGCTGCTGGCCGTGGGCGCGCGCTTCGACGACCGCGTGATCGGCAACCCCAAGCATTTCGCGCAGAACGAGCGCAAGATCATCCACATCGACATCGATCCGTCGAGCATCTCCAAGCGCGTCAAGGTCGATGTGCCCATCGTCGGCGACGTGAAGGACGTGCTGGCCGAGATGATCGGGATGATCCGCGAAGGCAGCACCAAGCCCGACGAAGCGGCTCTCGCCGACTGGTGGAAGACCATCGAAGGCTGGCGTTCGCGCGACTGCCTGCGCTACGACCGCGGCAACCAGGACGTCATCAAGCCCCAGTACGTCGTCGAGACGCTCTGGAACATGACCAAGGACGCCGACGCCTACATCACCTCCGACGTCGGCCAGCACCAGATGTGGGCCGCGCAGTACTACCGCTTCGAGGAGCCGCGCCGCTGGATCAACTCCGGCGGCCTGGGCACCATGGGCGTGGGCATTCCCTACGCCATGGGCATCAAGCTGGCCAAGCCCGAGAGCGAAGTGTTCTGCGTCACGGGCGAAGGCTCGGTGCAGATGTGCATCCAGGAGCTGTCGACCTGCCTGCAGTACAACACGCCGATCAAGATCCTGTCGCTCAACAACCGCTACCTGGGCATGGTGCGCCAGTGGCAGGAGATCGAGTACTCCGGCCGCTACAGCCACAGCTACATGGACGCGCTGCCCAACTTCGTCAAGCTGGCCGAGGCCTATGGCCACGTCGGCATGCTGATCGAGCGGCCGCAGG
>JAIUOM010000111.1 GCA_020161215.1 Pseudomonadota bacterium | reverse complement strand
AACCCCGCCTTGTCGAGCGACAAGGTGAAATGCGTCGCGACATCGACGAACCACGCATCGATCGCGTTATGCGCATCGTCGGGATAATCGTCGATCAGAAAGCCGTTATCCTGATCGGGTGACAGGAAACTTTCGCCGCGCCCGCCCGAGCCCATGATCAACAGCGTGAACGGCACGGGCGGCGCCTGGCCCGATTGCGCGATCGCCGCGTCGAGCAGATCGCGATGGATGTCGCGGTTGATCTCGCTGATCGCGCGCTGGATATCGGGGGCGGGCAAGCCGTCGTCGAGCAAGGCGCGCGCGAAGGCGGCTTGCGCGCGCTTGGCGGCGATATGATCGTCGAGCCCGTGGCCCAAGCGGCCGAGCACGTCGAGTTCGCCCAACAGCCGCGCGGAAATCGCCCCCAGCGCGTCGGCGCGGCCGATCACGCCCAACGGCGCGCCTTGCGCATCGACGACCGGCACGTGCCGGAAGCCGCGCCGGCGCAGCATGGCGACGACGCGATAGAGCGGCTCGTCCGGCGGTGCCGTTTCGGGGTTGCGCGTCATCGCCGTGGCGAGCGGTGTCGCGGGATCCATCTTGAAGGCGATGCGCGTGACCGCGTCGCGTTCGGTCAGCAGCCCGACCAAACGGCCTTCGCCATCCACCGCGAGGGCGATCGACGATCCGCTTTCGGCCATCGCCCCCAACGCCGCGCGCACCGGCGCGGTTGCGGGCAGAATCGGCACGTCGCGCAGCGCATCGCGTGCCGGACGCAGGAAGAGATCGAGAGCAGGAGAATAGCGGTCCATTCTTGATTTTATTCTAGCATGCAGAATTCACATGATTTTTACGGAATTACTGAGCCACTTTTTCGCCATTTTTTGGCCGATTGTGGGTAGTTAATTACCAAATTCCCCTCGTTCTTCAGGTTCGCTTCAGCTCTCCCCCCGAACAAGGTGCCGAAGGACCGCATAGAGCGGTCCACGACACGGCTTCGGCCGATGGGGAGGACACGATGGCTGACACGATGGCCGAGAGCGGACGCGCTCGCCCGATGACGAGGGAAGAGAAGAGAGTCATTCTCGCCTCGTCGGCCGGCACCGTCTTCGAGTGGTACGACTTCTATCTCTACGGTTCGCTGGCGGCGATTATCGGCGCACAGTTCTTCTCGTCCTTCCCCGAAGCCACGCGCAACGTCTTCGCGCTGCTGGCCTTCGCGGCGGGCTTCCTGGTGCGCCCGTTCGGCGCGCTGGTGTTCGGCCGCCTGGGCGACATCGTCGGCCGTAAATACACCTTCTTGATGACCATCCTGATCATGGGCTCGTCGACCTTCCTGGTCGGCTGCTTGCCCGGCTACGAAACGATCGGGTGGGCGGCTCCCATTCTGCTGATCGCGCTGCGCATGTTGCAGGGTCTGGCGCTGGGCGGCGAATACGGCGGTGCCGTCGTTTACGTCGCCGAGCACGCCCCGCACGGCCGTCGCGGCTTCTACACCAGCTGGATTCAAACGACCGCCACGCTGGGACTGCTGCTGTCGCTGATGGTCATCCTGCTCGTCCGCAGCTACATGGGCGAAGCGGCCTTCGCGGCATGGGGCTGGCGCGTGCCGTTCCTGATCTCGATCTTCCTGCTGGCGATCTCGGTCTATATCCGCTTGCAGATGGAAGAAAGCCCGGCCTTCACGAAGATGAAGGAAGAAGGCCGCACGTCGAAGGCGCCGCTGTCGGAAGCTTTCGGCCAGTGGAAGAACGCCAAGTTCGCGCTGCTCGCTCTGCTCGGCCTCACCGCCGGTCAGGCCGTGGTGTGGTACACGGGCCAGTTCTACGCGCTGTTCTTCCTGACCAGCGTGCTGAAGGTCGATGGCCCCACGGCCAACATCCTGATCGCCGTGTCGCTGGTCATTGGCACCCCGTTCTTCGTGGTGTTCGGCACGCTGTCCGACAAGATCGGCCGCAAGCCGATCATCCTGGCCGGTCTGCTGCTGGCGGTGGTGACCTACTTCCCGCTGTTCAAGATGCTGACCGCCGCGGCCAACCCCGATCTGGCCAAGGCCCAGGAGACCACCCACGTCATCGTCACCGCCGTTCCGGCCGAGTGCTCGTTCGGCGGCAACCCGGTGGCGCGCGACATCGACTTCCGTACCTCGTGCGACATCGCCAAGCGCTTCCTGGCGCAGCAGTCGGTGAGCTACGAGAACGCCGCCGGCACCGGTCCGGCCACCGTGAAGATTGGCGAAGCGGTGATCACCGCGCCCACCGGCACCGTGGTCGGCTCCAAGTTCGACGAGGCCAGCGCCAAGTCGATTGCCGCCTTCAAGAAGGACGTGAGCGAGGCCCTGAAGGCCGCCGGCTACCCGACCAAGGCCGATCCGGCCAAGCTCAACAAGCCGATGATCGTGCTGATCCTGACCATCCTGGTGATCTACGTGACCATGGTCTACGGCCCCATCGCCGCCGCCCTGGTCGAGATGTTCCCGACGCGCATCCGCTACACCTCCATGTCGCTGCCGTATCACATCGGCAACGGCTGGTTCGGGGGCATGCTGCCGACCATCTCGTTCGCCATGGTGGCGGCCAACGGCAATATGTACTACGGCCTGTGGTACCCGATCGTGATCGCGGCGGCCACCTTCGTCATCGGCCTGATCTTCGTTCGTGAAACCAAGGACGTGGACATCTACGCGTCCGACTGAGCCAGGAGAACTTGAACCATGTGGAAACTGATCATCGGCTTTGCCATCTTCGCGGCGGTCGCCATCTTCGTGCTGATGAAGGGCGGTGACATCGACATGAGTGGTGAAAAGCACGGCAGGCTGGCGCCGCACGGTCAACCCCTTGCCTTGGCGATGATCGGTTGACGGCGCGCGGCCCCCTCGGGGGCCCGCCCAGCTCTTGAAGGCCCGCCGCGCGCGGGCCTTTTTTTGTTCCGTCGCCCACGGCGGGCATGGCGCGCCTACAATTTTCGGCCTTGCCCCAGCAGTGAGTTCCCGTGGCCATGGCTTCTTCCCTGATCCGCATCCGTGGCGCGCGCCAGCACAACCTGAAAGGGCTCGACCTCGATCTGCGCACCGGCGAGATCACTGTGGTCACCGGGCCCAGCGGCTCGGGCAAGTCCAGCCTGGTGTTCGACACCCTGTACGCCGAGGGCCAGCGCCGCTACGTCGAGACCTTCAGCGCCTACGCGCGCCAGTTCCTGGACCGCATGGACAAACCGGCCGTCGACCGGGTCGAGGGCGTGCCGCCCGCCATCGCCATCGACCAGACCAACCCGGTGCGCAGCTCGCGCTCCACCGTGGGCACGATGACGGAGCTGAACGACCACCTGAAGCTGTTGTTCGCCCGCGCCGGCCAGCTGTTTGACCAGCAAACCGCGTTGCCGGTGCGCCACGATTCGCCGGACAGCATTTACGCGGACCTGCAGGCGCGGGCGGCGGGCTTCGCCGCCGGGCCGTCCCAAGGCGAAGCAGCCCCCTCGGGGGGCAGCGAACCACGCGAAGCGGGGAGCGTGGGGGCCGTCGGCTCTGGCGACCCAAGGCTTGTGGTGACCTTCGAGGTGGAACTGCCCGCCAGCGCCAGCGCCGAGGACGTCGCGCAGTGGCTCTCGGCCGCCGGTTTCACCCGCGTGCACGCCGAGCGCACGGTGGGCGAGAAAAAAGTGCTGGACGTGGTCGCCGACCGTTTCCGCCTCGCCAGCGCCGAGCGCGCCCGCGTGGTGGAGGCCATCGAAGTCGCGCTGCGCCGCGGCGGCGGCCGCATGGCCGTGGTGGCCTTGCCGGCCGAGGAGGGCGGCGCCGAGCAGCGCTGGCTGTTCTCCACCGGCCTGCACTGCCCCGAGAGCGGGCTGCGCTACCGCGATCCGATTCCCTCGATGTTCTCCTTCAACTCGGCCGTGGGTGCCTGCGACAGCTGCCGCGGCTTTGGCCGGGTGATCGGGGTGGATTGGTCGCTGGTGATCCCCGACGAGCGCCTGACCTTGCGCGCCGGCGCCATCAAGCCGATCCAGACGCCGGCCTGGCGCGAATGCCAGGACGATTTGATGCGCCACGCCGAATCCGCCGGTATTCCGCGCGACACGGCCTGGAACAAGCTCACGCCCGAACAGAAGGCCTGGGTCATCGACGGCACGCCCAACTACAAGGAGGGCAACTGGAGCAAGCAGTGGTACGGCATCCGGCGCTTCTTTCTGTACCTGGAAAGCAAGGCCTACAAGATGCACATCCGGGTGCTCTTGTCCAAGTACCGCAGCTACACCCGCTGCCCGAGCTGCGGCGGCGCGCGGCTGAAGACCGAAAGCCTGCTGTGGCGGGTTGGCGGCCAGGCGGATGCCGATGCCGTGCTGGCGCCCGAGCACCGGTTCTTGCCCGAGGGCCTGGGCTGGTCGCGTGCGCAACTGCAGGCGCTGCCCGGCCTGTGCCTGCACGATCTGATGCTGCTGCCGATCGACCGGCTGGGGCAGTTCTTTGCCCGCCTGAACGATCAAATTGCTCCTAAAAATAGAGCTAATCAGGAAGATTCTGCGCCGACATCCGCCGTGTTTGATGCCCAATCCGCCGACGCCAAGGCGCTGGCCTTGATTCTGGAGGAAATCACCACCCGCATCCGCTACCTGCGCGACGTCGGCATCGGCTACCTCACGCTGGACCGGCAAAGCCGCACCCTGTCGGGCGGCGAGGTGCAGCGCATCAACCTGACCACGGCGCTGGGCACTTCGCTGGTCAACACCCTGTTCGTGCTGGACGAGCCCAGCATCGGCCTGCACCCGCGCGACATGGACCGCATCACCCACGCCATGCAGCGCCTGCGCGACGCCGGCAACACCTTGGTGGTGGTCGAGCACGACCCGGCCGTGATGCTGGCCGCCGACCGCGTGATCGACATGGGCCCGGGCCCGGGCACGGCGGGCGGGCAGATCGTGTTCGACGGCACGCCCGAGGCCTTGCGCGGCGCCGACACCCTGACCGGCGCCTACCTGGGTGCGCGCAAGCACATCGGCGCCGGTTTTGCCCGCACCGTCACCGAAGCCACGCCGCGCTTGATTCTGGAGGGCGCCACGGCGCACAACCTGCAGGATGTGAGCGTGGACTTCCCGTTGCAGCGTTTGGTGGTGGTCACCGGCGTGTCGGGGTCGGGCAAGTCGACCTTGATTCAGGATGTGCTGGCGCCGGCGCTGCTGCGCCATTTTGGCAAGCCGACCGAAGCGCCCGGCGCGCACCAGCGCCTGCTGGGCGCCGATCACCTGAGTGAGGTGGTGTTCGTCGACCAGTCGCCGATCGGCAAGACGGCGCGCTCCAACCCGGTCAGCTACGTCGGCGCCTGGGACGCCCTGCGCACCCTGTTCGCCAGCGCCCCGCTGGCCAAGCAGCGCGGCTACACGGCCGCCAAGTTCAGCTTCAACTCGGGCGACGGGCGCTGCCCGACCTGCGGCGGCACGGGCTTCGAGCATGTCGAGATGCAGTTCTTGAGCGACGTGTACCTGCGCTGCCCCGACTGCGACGGCAAGCGCTACCGCCCCGAGATCCTGGAAGTGCGCATCGACCGCCAGGCCGTGGGCGATCTGCGCGCGCGGCACCTGAACGTGGCCGACGTGCTGGATTTGACGGTGGCCGAGGCCGCCCAGCTGTTCGCCGGCGACCGCGACGTGATCCGCGCGCTGCAACCCATCGTCGACGTGGGGCTGGACTACGTCAAGCTGGGGCAGCCCGTGCCCACGCTGAGCGGCGGCGAGGCGCAGCGCCTGAAGCTGGCGGGCTTTTTGGCCGAGGCCGCGCGCACCGCCACCGCCAGCCGGCAACCGGCGGCCCGAAAAGGCACGCTGTTCTTGTTCGACGAGCCCACCACCGGCCTGCATTTCGACGACATCGCCAAGCTCATGCGCGCGCTGCGCAAGTTGCTGGAAGCCGGCCACAGCCTGGTGGTGATCGAACACAACCTGGACGTGATGCGCGCCGCCGACTGGCTGATCGACTTGGGGCCCGAAGGTGGCGAAGCGGGCGGGCGCGTGGTGGCCCAAGGCACGCCCGACGACCTGGCGCAGCACCCCAGCTCGCACACCGGCGCCGCGCTGCGCGCCTACGCGGGGGCCCTGGGCGCGGCGCACGAGGTGCGCGAGAACCTATCTTTGCTCTATAAATCAGAGCGACCCAGGAAGGAGTCACGCCGACAGGGGGCTGAAAATGCCATTGAAATCGTGCACGCGCGCGAGCACAACCTGAAGAACCTGAGCGTGGACATTCCGCGCGGCAAGTTCAACGTCGTGACCGGCGTCAGCGGCTCGGGCAAATCGACACTGGCCTTCGACATCTTGTTCAACGAAGGCCAGCGCCGCTACCTGGAAAGCCTGAACGCCTACGCCCGCAGCATCGTGCAGCCGGCCGGCCGGCCCGAGGTGGACGCGGTGTACGGCATTCCGCCCACGGTGGCGATCGAGCAGCGCCTGTCGCGCGGCGGCCGCAAGAGCACGGTGGGCACCACCACCGAGGTGTGGCATTTCCTGCGCCTGTTGTTCGTCAAGCTGGGGGTGCAGCACTGCGTGAACGACGGCGCTGCGGTGCTGCCGCAGTCGGCGGACCGCATTGCCGCGCAAATTCTGCAGCGCTTCGGCGGCCAGACCATCGGCCTGATGGCGCCGTTGGTGGTGGCGCGCAAGGGCGTCTACACCGAGCTGGCCGATTGGGCGCGGCCGCGCGGCTTCACCCACCTGCGGGTCGACGGCGAGTTTCTGCCCACCACCGGTTTCCCGCGCATCGACCGCTTCAAGGAGCACACCATCGAGCTGCCGGTGATGAGCCTGCCGGTCAGCGCCGGCAACGAGGTGCAGTTGCGCGAATCACTGGCGCGCGCGCTGGAACACGGCAAGGGCGTGGTGCATGTGCTGCACCACCTGGAGGGTTTGCGCACGGCCATGGAAACCGGCCAATCGACGGCGCGCATTGGCCAGGTGGCCGTGTTTTCCACCCTGCGCGCCTGCCCGGTCTGTGCCACCAGCTACGCCGAGCTGGACCCGCGCCTGTTCTCCTACAACAGCAAGGCCGGTTGGTGCCCCGACTGCGTGGGCACCGGTGTGCGCCTGACCAAGGAGCAGCGCCGGGCACTGGACGATTCACAGCAAGACAAGGACAACAAGGGCCGCGAGCAGACCTTTGCCGAACCCGAGGTGGAGGATGTCAGCGACAGCGCCTGCCCCAGTTGCCAGGGCACGCGCCTGAACCCCGTGGCGCGCGCCGTGCTGCTGGAAGGCGGCGGTTTGGCGCAGGGCACCGCCATCACCGAACTGGCGCGCCTGTCGGTACAGGACTTGCGCCGGTGGTTCGACGGTCTGGCGCTGACGGGACGCGACGCCGAGATCGCGCGCGATCTGCTGCCCGAGATCAAGAGCCGGCTGGAGTTTCTGGAACAGGTGGGCCTGGGCTACCTCACGCTGGACCGTGGCGCCCCCACGCTCTCCGGCGGCGAGGCGCAGCGCATCCGCCTGGCCGCGCAGCTGGGCAGCAACCTACAAGGCGTGTGCTACGTGCTGGACGAACCCACCATCGGCCTGCACGCGCGCGACAACCAGATTTTGCTGGACGCCCTGCACAGCCTGTCGAGCAAGGGCAACACCCTGGTGGTGGTGGAGCACGACGAGGACACCATCCGCCGCGCCGAGCACCTGATCGACATCGGCCCCGGCGCCGGGGTGCGCGGCGGCCGTTTGGTGGCCCAGGGCAGCGCCGCCGATCTGCAGGCCACGCCCGATTCCGTCACCGGCCGTTACCTGGGCCAGGCCATGCGCCACCCACTGCAGGCGCGCCGCCCGGTGGGCGAGGCCCCGCCGAAGGCGGCCGTGACCGACGGCGACGGCTGGCTGTGGCTGCAAGGCGCATCGCTGCACAACCTGCGGGACGTGGACGTGGCGGTGCCGCTGAAACGCCTGGTGGCGGTCACTGGGGTGTCGGGCTCGGGCAAGTCGACCCTGGCGCGCGACGTCTTGCTGGCCAGTGTCCGGCGTTTCGTGCGCGATGGCGCCGAAGAAAAAACGGGCGTTGGTCGGCGTGGGAAAAGCCAGTCATGCTCTGAAAAAAATAGCATGGGGCTGGTCGGTTGCCGCGACCTGCACGGTTTTGGCCAGATCGACCGGGTGCTGGAGGTGGACCAGACCCCCATCGGCAAGACCCCGCGCTCCTGCCCCGCCACCTACATTGGCTTCTGGGACGCGGTGCGGCGCCTGTTTGCCGACACGCTGGAGGCGCGCGCGCGCGGCTACGGGCCCGGGCGCTTCTCGTTCAACACCGGCGAGGGGCGCTGCCCGGCCTGCGAAGGCCAGGGCGTGCGCACCATTGAGATGAGCTTTCTGCCCGACGTGAAGGTCCCGTGCGAGGTCTGCCACGGCGCGCGCTTCAATCCCGAGACCCTGGCCGTGACCTGGCGCGGCAAGGACATCGGCGATGTGTTGCGCATGGAGGTGGACGAGGCGGTGGAGTTTTTCGCCAGCATGCCGGGCATCGCCCACCCGCTCAAGCTGCTGCAAGACGTGGGCCTGGGCTACCTGACGCTGGGGCAACCCTCGCCCACGCTGTCGGGCGGCGAGGCGCAGCGCATCAAACTGGTCACCGAGCTGTCGAAAGTACGCGACGACGTGACCCGGCGCGGCCAGAAGGCGCCGCACACGCTGTACGTGCTGGACGAGCCCACGGTGGGCCTGCACATGCAGGACGTCGAGCGCCTGATCCGCGTGCTGCACCGGCTGGTGGCGGGTGGCCACAGCGTGGTGGTGATCGAGCACGATCTGGACGTGATCGCCGAGGCCGACTGGATCCTCGACCTGGGGCCGGAAGGTGGCGCCGGCGGCGGTCGCCTGGTGGCCACCGGCACGCCCGAGGCGGTGGTGCGCGCCGCAACCCACACCGGCCAGGCGCTGGCGCCGGTGCTGGCGCGGGGCGCTGGATCGGCGCCGGGCTGACGCTGGCAGGGCGGGGCTGGGGCCTTCCCTGATGGCGCGGGCGGCGGCCCTGCGGTGCAATGGCGGGTTACCAATCCACCACCGACACCCAGGAGCCTTCGCCATGTCACGCCGCCCCCTCATCGCCGCGCTGAGCGCGCTGGTCGCCAGTACCCTGGCCGTGCCCCTGGCGCACGCCCAGGCGCCGGCATTTCCGGTCAAGCCGATCAAACTGATCATCGCCTTTCCCGCTGGCGGGCCGACCGATATCACCATGCGCGCCCTGGCCGACGGCGCGGGCAAGGCGCTGGGCCAGCCGGTGATCGTCGAGAACAAGCCCGGCGCCGGCGGCACCCTGCCGGCGCAGGCCCTGCAAACCGCGCCCGCCGACGGCTACACCGTGGCGCAGATCCCGCTGGGCGTGTTCCGCCTGCCCTACACCACCCGGCTGACCTGGGACCCGATCAAGGACATCAGCTACGTGCTGAACGTCACCGGCTACGCCTTTGGCCTGGTGGTGCCGGCCGATTCGCCGCTCAAAAGCTGGACGCATTTTGTCGGCTACGCCAAGGCCAACCCCGGCAGACTCAGCTACGGCTCCACCGGCACCCTGACCAGCCCGCACCTGACCATGGAACAGGTGGCACAGAAAGCCGGGCTGCAGCTGCAGCACGTACCCTACAAGGGTTCGGCCGACCTGATGCAGGCGGTGCTGGGCGGGCACGTGATGGCGGCGGCCGATTCCACCGGTTTCGCGCCGCAGGTCGAGGCCGGCAAGCTGCGCGTGCTGAACACCTGGGGCGACAAGCGGCTGGACAAGTTTCCCGACGCGCCCACGCTGAAGGAGCTGGGCCTGGACATCGTGCAGAACTCGCCCTTCGGCATCGGCGCGCCGCGCGGCACGTCGCCCGAGGTGGTCAAACGCCTGCACGACGGCTTCAAGCAGGCCATGGAGCAGCCGGCGTACCTGGACGCGCTCAAGCGCTACGACATGGTGCCGATCTACATGAGCTCGGCGCAGTACCGCAAGTTTGCCGAGGAGACCTTCGTGCGCGAGAAGGCGCTGATCGAGAAGCTGGGGCTGGCCAAGGCCCAGTAGGCCGCGTTCAGGCCCCCGCCCGGGCGCGCAGCAGGGCGTCGGCCAGCTCGGTAAAGCCGGCGCCGCGTTCGCCCTGCGTCACGTAGCGCGGCAGGTGCGCCAGCTGCGGCACGAAACGCGCCACGTTGGCCACCCCGACGCTGAGCGGAAAGTGCTGAAACATCAGTTGGTCGTTGGTCGAGTCGCCAATGTAGGCCCAGTGGGTCAGTTCGGCGTCCAGGTCGCGGCCGTACCGCTGGCGCGTGATCCAGCGCGCACCCTCCAGCTTGTTGTGGGCGCCGTACCAGCCGTTGATGTGGATGCTGCTGACGGTGGCGGTCATGCCCGCGGCGCGCATGTGCGCCACCACCCGCGCGATGGCCTCGGGTGGCAGCTGGGTGAATTCGCTGTGGTCGATGGCGATGTCGGTCTCGCGCCCGGCCGAGTCCTGGGCGCGCCGCGCGCCGGGTACCTCGGCCTCGATGCGTGCCAGCACGGCCTGCATGCGGGCGTACTGGGCGGCCCGGGTGGGGGCGTCTTGTTGGTATATTTTTTGTAGCGACTCAGGACTATTTGACGCCGGGGTCTGGCTGTTTTGACTGGAATTTTGCAACGGCGAGGAACGCAGCAGCGCCACGGCGCCGTTCTCGGCCACGATGGCGTCCACGGGCCAGCGCGCGGCGAAGGGTTCGCTCCAGCCCACTGGCCGGCCGGTGATCGGAATCACGGCCAATCCCGCCGCGCGCAACCGGCCGAGCGCCTCGAGCGCGTCGGCGGTGATGGCGCCGTCGGTGGTCAGGGTGTCGTCGATGTCGGTGAACAGCCCGCGCAGCCCGGCCAGCGCGGCGGTGGGCAGGGCGCCAAGCGGACGCAGGAAGCCGGGGTGGGCGGTGACCTCAGTCATGGGGCAGGATGTCGTAGGCCTGGGCGGCCGGGGTGTCGATCAGCAGTCGGAAATGGCGGGCAAAGTCGGCGTCCTGGCGGAACCGGGCGGCCACGTCGGCACGCATCAGCACGGTGTCGAACCCCTCGGCGCGCAGGCGGTGGGCCAGCGCCGCGGCCGGCAGGTGCACGCGGTCGTGGTTGCGCCAGGGGCCGAATACCTCGCCCCAGGTCGGCTGAGGCAGGTAGTAGGCCAGGTTCTCCAGGGCGAACTGGTAGATCCGCCGCCCGGGGTAGGCGTGCAGCGCCTGTGCCGCGGCGTACCCTGGCAGCAGCTGGCGCAGCAGGGCATCGCGTTCGGTCGCGTTCACCGCCACGCGCTCGACGGCCTTGGCGCCGCGTTGCCAGGCTTCTGCTCCGGCCAAGGGCAGCAGGGCGGCCAGGGCCAGAACACCGAGTTGGGGTTTGCGCAGGGCGGCGGGCAGACGCTGGCCCAGCCAGCGGGCGCCGCGCAGCACGGCTTGCGTGCTCAGCAGGGCCAGCGCGGGGTAGGCCGGCAGCAGGTAGCGGGTGTAGCCCGAGGTGCCCAGCCAGATCAAGCCGGCGTACAGCGCGAACACCAGCACCGGGCGCCAGCCGGCTTGCCGCCACAGGCTGGGCATGCCGAGCGCCACCAGGGCTGGCCACAGCGCCGGCGATGGCCAGCCAGCGACGCGCGCCACGTCCTGCAGCTGCGCCTGGTGGTCCCAGGCGTTCCAGTCGTAAAAACCCAACCAACGCCCACCCAGCGGGTCGACAGGATCGCCGGTGTACCAGGCGTTGCGCGCGTACCAGTACAGGCACGGCAGCAGGAAGACCAGGGCGGCCTGCAGCCAGACACGAGGCTGGCGTTCGCGCAGGGCCAGGGCGGCCAGAAACAGCGGCAGGTAGCTCAGGGCCTGGTACTTGCTGCCTGCGGCCACCCCCAACAGGAAGGCGCTCACCAGCAACCAACCCGAGCGGTCCGGCTCCTGCCACCAGTGCCAGCAGGCCACGGCCGCGCCGACGACGAACAGCGCCAGGCCCAGGTCGATGTAGGCCGTGGCGTACTGGGTGGCGCTGAGGTAGGCCCAGCCCATGGTGGCCGCGCAGGCCAGCAGGCGGCTGCCCAGCGCCAAGCCCAGGCGAAAAGTGATCAGCGCCACCAGCCAGCCGGCCAGCGCGTGCAGCAGATGGGCCAGCAAATCGTCCTGCAGCAACAGGGCGGCGCTGTAGAGCAGATCGTAGTTGTAGGGAAACCAGGGAAAACGCAGCCAGTCGTGGATGTCCAGGCGCCCTGACAAGGCCCATTGCCCGGCGTGCGGCAGGTGGTACATGATCTCGTCCCAGCGCAGCGGCGGCTGCAGCGGCGCCACCAGGGTGGGGGCCAGGCTGACCAGAACCAGGACCAAGCCGAGCCGTTCGGGGGTGGACCAGGGGGCGGCCGCTGGTGTGGCCGCTGGCTGCCGCCGACCACGCAGTGCCTGCCACAGGGCGAGCGCTCCGCCGAAGGCTGTCAGCGCCAGCACGGGCGCGCGCCGCAAGTGCCCGGCCACCCCCAGGAACTGCAGGCCGACGAGGTACAGCCCAAGGCCGACGGCGACCGCCATGGCCTGCCACAGCCAGCGGTCGGCCAGCCGCACACGCAGCGCCGCCAGGGCGGTCGCGCCCAGGCCCCAGAAGGCGGCCACCAGCAGTGCCAGAACGCCGTAGTGCTGCAGCGCGAAGGCCAGGGTTGGCATGGCCGGATCGGTTCGGCCCGCTCAGGGGTTCGGTGGGTGGCGGAATACCACCCAGCGCGCGGCGCTGAAGTTGAACACCAACCCGGCGCAACTGCCCAAGGCCACGCCCACCAGCGCCGTACCGGGCGCTGTCAGCGACTGCAGGGTGATGGCGTAGACGGCGTAGTTGACGGTGCCGCCCAGGCTCATGCTCAACAGGTATTTGCCGTATTGGCGCCAGGCCGACCTGGCCGGTGCGTGCGGCGCCGCGGCGGCGAAAGCCCAACGCCGATTGATCCACCACGTGGTGCTGGCCGCCGCCAGGAAGGACAAGACCCGCGCCCCATACCAGCCCAGCCACGGTGCCAGCGCGTACAGCACACCGGTGTCCACCAGCAGGCCGATTACGCCGGCCACGCCGAAGCGCAGGAGTTGGCGGGACATGGGCGTGTTCATGGCTGCCGGGGCCAGAAGGGCGTGCGCAAGTAAGCCAGGTGCTTGGCTTCGCGCCGGCCGATGGTGACGGTGTGCAGAATCGCACCACACACCAACGACAACATGGCGCACAGCATGATGCCCGTGGCCAGCACGGCGGTGGGCAGGCGTGGCACCAGTCCGGTCTGGACGTAGGTGAGCCACAGCGGTACCGACAGGCCCAGGGAAATCAGCGCCAGCAGCAAGGCCAGCGACAGGAAAAAGCGCAGGGGGCGTTCGCTCACGAACAGGGTGAAGATGGTGTGCAGAATGCGTCGGCCGTCGCGCAGGGTGGAGAGCTTGCTGGTCGAACCCTCGGGCCGGGAACGGTAGACCACAGGGACTTCGCCATGTGGCATTCGCAGCTCCAGCGCGTGCACGGTCAGCTCGGTCTCGGTCTCGAAGCCGCGGGCCATGGCGGGGAAGGATTTGACGTAGCGGCGAGAGAACACCCGGTAGCCCGACAACATGTCGGAAAACCCGCCTCCAAACAGCCGGGTCACGACGTGGGTCAGCAGCCGGTTGCCCCAGCGATGTCCCGGTCGGTAGGTGCCGGCGTCACGCGGGTCGTCTTGGCGGTGGCCGACCAGCATGTCCAGTTGCTGGCTCAGCAATTGATCGATGTGCTCGCGCACGTGGCTGGGGTCGTAGGTTGCGTCGCCGTCCACCATCACATACACGTCGGCCTCGATGTCGGCGAACATGCGGCGCACCACTTCGCCCTTGCCGCGACGCCCGACGTGCGTCACCTGGGCGCCAGCCGCCGTGGCGATGGCCGCGGTGTTGTCCGTGGACGCGTTGTCAAACACATGCAGCCTGGCTTCGGGCAGAACCTGGGAGAACTCGCGCAGCACGTCGGCAATCGCCGCAGCCTCGTTGTGACAAGGAATGAGCACGGCCACACGGGGCGCAGCAGGGCCTGAAAGGTCGCGGAGCATGGCGGGAGACCAGCCGCGTGCGAGGTCGCGGCCGGCGATGTTGGGATTTGACAGGGCACCGATTATGGACGGCGAGGGGGTACGCCGAAGACGGAGTGAGGTCCGACCGACGAGCCGTGCCGCTTTTGCCGGCTCCGCGGAGGAGGGCTTGGCTGACGCACGAGATCAGTATGGATTGACCTGAGTCAACAAAACGTGCGCAGATTGGACTGATACGCTCGGTTGTACGACGTTTCAAGATGCGGATTTTTGTGCATTGATACGCTCCGTACTGCCAGTGCAACCAGTTTCAATTGTGCTGAAGTGGGCGTTTTCGACCTTTTCTTGAACTGTCAGCAGGCTTTCAACTCAGAAAACCTTAACTTTAGTGTAGGTTTGAGTCCACGCAGTCTCTCCTCGGTAGGAGGGGTTTTCTGTCGTGTAGGAGAAACGTTGACATGAGTCAAATTTCAGTCATGGTCATGCCCGCAGGGCGGTTTGTGCGTTGGGGTGGCTGCTGGGCTTTGATGTCCATTTTGGCACTGACCATATCCGGCTGTGGCTCGACCAACGACCAAGTCGAGCGGTGGCACATGACGGAAACCCGTCGGCCGACACCTGTGGAGAAAGTGCCGGGCGCCGCCCGCCAGCCGGTTCGCGTGGTGTTCTTCCGCGAAGCCGGTAAGGGCGTGTTTACGATCTCTCGATCTCAGACAATAGGTGGGTGAAAAGAGAGCCTTACGCCAGCGACATCAGTCGAGAGAAATTTGCCGAGATAGAGCCATTGTTGCGCAGTGTCAGGCGCAACACCAAG
>JAIUOM010000110.1 GCA_020161215.1 Pseudomonadota bacterium | reverse complement strand
GGTCCACGACGAACTGATCTTCGAAGCGCCCAAGGATGACGTCGAAAAGGCAATTCCCATTATTCGCGATGTGATGGAAAACGCGCCAATGCCGGCGGTGGCGATGAAAGTGCCACTACAGGTCGACGCGCGGGCGGCCCACAACTGGGACGAGGCGCATTGATCGGCAGCTGGCTACGCGGACAACCCCAGCAACCGCGCCGCATTGTCCTTCAGCACCATCGGACGCACCTCGTCCTTGATGTCGATCTTTTCAAAATCGGCCAGCCAGCGGTCCGGCGTGATCGCTGGCCAGTCTGAGCCAAACAGCATCTTCTTTTTCAGAAGCGTGTTGGTGTATTGCACCAGGATCGGCGGGAAGTAGCGCGGCGACCAGCCCGACAGGTCGATATAGACATTGGGCTTGTGGTTGGCGACCGACAGCGCCTCCTCCTGCCAGGGGAAGGAGGGATGCGCCAGAATGATCGGCATATCCGGGAAGTCGACGGCAACGTCGTCCAGATACATCGGGTGCGAATATTTCAGCCGCATGCCCATGCCGCCATGCATGCCGGCACCCACGCCCGTCTGGCCAGTATGGAACAGCGTGATCGCGCCCTCCTCGGCAATCGCCTCATAGAGCACATAGGCAGAGCGGTCGTTGGGATAGAAACCCTGCATGGTCGGGTGGAATTTGAAACCCTTCACGCCAAAATCGCGCACCAGCCGCCGTGCCTCGCGTGCGCCCATCTTGCCTTTGGCGGGATCAATTGATGCGAACGGGATCATGATATCCGAATTGGCGGCCGCGATCTCGGCCACCTCCTCGTTCTTGTAGCGGCGGAAGCCGGTTTCGCGTTCGGCATCGACGGGAAAGATCACGCAGGCGATACTGCGCTCGCGATAGTAGACGGCAGTCTCCTCCATCGTCGGCAACATGCCCTTCGCGCCAGCCGGATTGCGGAAATATTTCGCCATGCCGGCCTGGAATTCATTGTAGCCATCGTCGCGCTGGTCGCAGCAGGGCTCTTCAGCGTGGCTGTGAAAATCGATGGCGACGACATCGTCGAGCTTGATCATGTCACTGTTCCTGTTCAGGCGATCAGAACCGCAGGCGCGTAGGGCTTGGCGTAAAGCTGCTCGACAAGGTCGGCCCGGTTGGCCAGCACTGCGCGCTGGCTGATCGTGCCCTTGTCGGTCAGCTCGCCGCGATCGATGTCTGGCGCATCGGCAAGGATCATGGCCCGCACGATCCGATTGGACGAGCCGGTTGCTGCAGCAGAGGCGGCTGTGAGCTTTTGTGCGAATGCCGCTCTTACCCGCTCGTCCTCCGCCAGCGCCTCGGCCGCAACGCCAGGCGCAATTGCCGAGGTGGCTGCAAGATCAGGAAAAATCAGAACGGTCAGGTCGTCACGGTTCAGTCCGGCGATGATGACATCGCGGGCCAGCGGCGCAAAGCTTGTCAGAAGCGAAGCCCGGAGCGGCCCGGAACTCACCCAGGTGCCGGATGACAGTTTGAAATCCTCGTTAAGTCGACCATCAAAAGCATAGCCCTTTTTGGGATCAGCCTCGTCCACCAACCGCAAGGCATCGCCCAGCTTGTAATAGCCGTCCTCGTCGAATGCATCCGCCGTCAGTTCAGGCTCGCGCCAATAGCCGGGTGTGACGCTTGGCGCCTTGATGCGCACTTCCATCTTGTCGCTGGATGGAACCAGCTTCAGATTGACACCAGGCACCGGCAGGCCGACGCGGCCGGCCCAGGCATGTTCGAGATCGCAGGCCATGGCAAATGGCGCTGTCTCTGTTGCGCCAAGGCCAGTCAGAACCGGCACTTTGGCACCGACCGTCTGGACAGCCAGTTCTTCCAACGCTGTCCAGACGCGCGGCGAGATGCCAGCACCGGCGAAGAACAGCAGCTTCAGCCGCGAGAAGAACTTTTCGCGCAGCGCCGCATCCGCCCGCATCGGCTCGATGAGTTCTTCAAAACCCTTCGGCACGTTGAAATAGGCAGTGGGCGCAATTTCATGGAGGTTGCGGAGCGTCTCGGCGATGCCGGCCGGTGTAGGCTTGCCGTCGTCGATGTAAAGCGTTCCGCCATTGAAGAGCGTGAGTCCGAAATTGTGGCTGCCGCCAAAGACATGGTTCCAGGGCAGCCAGTCGATCAGCACCGGCGGCTCCTCGGTCAGCACCGGCATGGACTGGCGCATCTGCTGCTGGTTGGCGCACCACATGCGGTGGGTGTTGATGACCGCCTTGGGCAGCTTGGTGGAGCCGCTGGTGAACAGGAACTTGGCGATGGTTTCGGGCCCGGTGGCGGCCTGCGCCGCGTCCACGGCGGGCGTGGGCTCGGTGGCCAGCAGGGCGGCCAAAGGGGTGGCCTGACGGCCTTTGAGGTGCTCGTGGGCGACGTTGCGCGACAGCACGATCTCGGCATCGGCCGGCGCGGCCGCGGCAATCGCCGGGCCGTAGCGTTCGCCGTCCTCGGCCCAGACCAGGCCGGGCGTGAGCGTGTCGAACACGTGGCGCAGCTTGCCGAAATCCTTGCTGATGGTGGAGTAGGCCGGTGAGGCGGGCGAATAGGGCACGCCGGCGTACAGGCAGCCGAGGGCGATCAGGGCGTGGTCGATGCCGTTGTCGCTCAGCACCACCACCGGGCGCTCGGCCGACAGGCCGCGGTCCAGCAGCGCCTGGCCGATGCGGCGCGCGGCGTCCAGGGCCTGGGCGTAGCTCACGTGGCGCCAGTCGCCGGTCTTGCCGCCTTCGCCGCGCACGCGCTGGGCGATGAAGCTGCGCTCGGGCGCCTCGCGCGCCCAGTGCAGCAGGCGGTCGGACATGCGCTCGGCAAAGGGCTGCAGGGCCTGCTCGGCCGACAGGTACTGCACTTGGCCCGACGCGCCGCGCACCTGCGCGCGGGTCACGCCAAAAGTCAGCGGGCGGTAGCGGGGCGGGGTGCTGGCGTGGCCGGAAGCGGGGGTCATGCGGGTCTCACTCCACTCTTTTTTTGATAGCTGCCCTGGCTTATTGGACGCCGGCCAGAACTGGTTTTTGCTGAAAAATGTCAGCTTTTGGCGACTTTCGCCGCCTTGCCTTCCAGGAAGGCGCGCACGCGCTGCTTGGCCTCGGGCGCCGACTGCGCGATGGCGGCCATCAGCGCCTCGGTCATGAAACCGTGGTCGGCCGGCTGCTCGGCGATGCGCGGCAGCGTGTGCGTGAGGGCGAAGTTGGTCAGCGGCGCGTTCTGCGCGATGCGCCCGGCCAGCTCCAACGCCTTGTCCAACGCCTGGCCCTCGGCCACCAGGTACTGCGCGAAGCCGACACGCTCGCCGTCCTCGGCGTTGTAGACGCGGCCGGTCAGCATCATGTCGGTCATGCGCGCCACGCCGATCAGCTTGGGGATGCGCACCGAGCCGCCGCCGCCCACGAAGATGCCGCGCGTGCCTTCGGGCAGGGCGTAAAAGGTGGTGGCGTCGGCCACGCGGAGGTGGGCCGCGCTGGCCAATTCCAGCCCGCCACCCACCACCGCGCCGTGCAGCGCGGCGATGACCGGCACCGGGCCGTACTGCACCGCTTCCAGCGCGGCGTGCCACATGCGCGAATGGTGCACGCCTTCCCCGGCGTCGCGCTCTTTCAGCTCGGACAGGTCCAGTCCGGCGCAGAAATGCTCGCCCTGGCCGTCGATCACCGCCGCGCGCACGCTGGCCGGCAGGTTCTGGAACGCGTCGCGCAGCGCCAGGATCAGCCCGTCGGACAGCGCGTTGCGCTTGGCCGGGCGCGTCAGGCGCACGATGGCCACTTCTTTCTTCTTGCCGGTCAACTCGACCGACAGGTCTTTGCTGGATTTGCCCATGAGGTCTCCTTCTGGCTGAATTATGATTATTTAAAATAACTAAATTCAAGCCATAACGGGCCCGCCGGCTTAGGTGTTTTCCCTGGTGATGCGGCACCCGGGCGCCGACCTCACAATGCGGCGTACACGGGTGTCGCGCGGCGGCGCGGCCCGGTCATCACAGGAGATTTCTCGCATGCACAGAAGACAACTGACCCTCGGCCTGGGCGCGGCCCTGGCGGCTCCCTGGGCGTTCGGCGCCGACTTTCCCAGCAAGCCGATCCGCATCGTGGTGCCCAACGCACCGGGCGGCGCGGCCGACATCACGGCCCGCACGGTGGGCGAGCACATGGCGCGCACCCTGGGCCAGCCGGTGGTGGTCGAGAACAAGCCCGGCGCCGGCGGCGTGGTGGCCGGCCAGCAGGTGGCCGCCGCACCGCCCGACGGGCATCAGCTGCTGCTGATTTCCAGCGGCACGGCGGTGAGCGAGGCCTTGTTCAAGGCCTTGCCCTACGACACGCTGAAAGCCTTCACGCCGGTCGGGTTGCTGGCCACGTTCGATCTGGTGATCGTGGCGCGCGAAGGGGGCGAGTTCAAGACGCTGGGCGAGCTGATCGCCGCCGCCAAGGCCCAGCCCGGCAAGCTGAACATCGGCACGCCCAACATCGGCACCACCCAGCACCTGGCGGCCGAGCTGTTCAAGAGCGCGGCGGGGCTGGATCTGCTGGTGGTGCCGTTCAAGGGCACGCCGGACGTGATCACGGCCATCCGTGGCGGGCAGATCCAGGCCGGGCTGGACATTCTCAGCCCGCTGCTGCCGCAGATTCAGGGCCGGGCGTTGCGCCCGTTGGCTGTGACCGGGGCCAGGCGCTCGCGCGTGCTGCCCGGCGTGCCCACCGCGCAAGAGGCCGGAGTGAAGGGCCTGAACGCCGCCTCATGGAACGGTCTGGCCGTGCCGGTTGGCACGCCGACGGCGATGCTGGAGCAATTGAACAAAGCGGTCAACGCCGCGCTCGCCGATGCCGGCGTGCGTCAGAAGCTGGAGGCGCTCAACCTGGATCCGCACCCCGGCACGCCGCAGGACGCGGCCGACATGCTGGCCGGCGATATCCGGCGTTGGAGCGGCGTGATCGCGGCCGCCAGGATTGAGCGACAGTGATTCTCCGGCGCCGTTGCCCGCTGGCCCCGGGAGTGCCGAGCCTGGTGCTGTCCATGTAGGAGTGAACGATCGTGATCGAGATCCCGCGCATCGGCCTGATCGGCTACGGCGAAGTCGGCAAGATCTTTGCCGCCGGCCTGAAGGCCCAGATACGGGAGACCTTCCAGGGCATCGACTGGCCGAAGCAGGGCGCCTACTTTTTCAGCCGCGTGGCGCAGCACGGCCCGCGCCATTGCCGACAAGCAGCAGTGGGTGGCCGATCAGGCCAAGGCCGGTGTGTTCAAGGACGTGGCCCAGGGCGCCGGGTGACAGGCCTATGCGGACGCGCTGATCGCGGCCCGAGCCGTGGAGGCTGAGCTCAGAAAGGCGCGAAGCTGAATTCGGCCTCGCGGCGCAACTGCCGCTGGCGTTTGAGCCAGCGCCTGGTGGCCGCGTGATCGTTCAGCATGCGGAGTTCGCGCTGCTGCCGTGCGAGTTCGGCGAGCCACTGACGGTTTGAGCTCTCCAGAATGTGGTCCAGCTGGCGCGGGTTCAGCCGCCGGCCCGGCCCGATGCCAAACTGCGTGCAAAACTGCATCTCGACCTCCTCGATTTCGGCCTTCAGCTCGGCCAACTGCTCCGCCAGCACCTTGTTGTAGTGCTTCAGGCGCTGCTCGCCCGCGTTCGCGATGTCCCGGGTGTCGATTTGCTCGATTTGAAGTTGCAGGCTCAGCAGCGCGAGCAGGTCACCGGCCTCGTAAGCCTGGTTGACGCGCTGCATCAAGGCCGTTTTCTCCTCGCGCTGGCGGGCATCGACCTCGCGATCCGGGTGCAAGGCGCTGGCCAGCTTGCGATAGACCTCGCGCACCGATTGCGTGGCCTGTTGCGCTTCGGCTTCACGCCGCTGCTGCGCGGGCGTCTTGCGCCGGCCCGCGGCTTTGGCGTTGCGCTGGGCTTCCTCGGCCTCTGCCTGTGCTTGCATGCCTTGGCGCAGCCGCTCGAACAAATCCGTGTCGGAGTCGATGCCGCCCTCGTCGCCCAGATCCAGCCCGGTCATGGCCTCGGCCATGTGCTTCATTGCCCGCACCCGTTCGCGCTGCTCGGTGTCGAAATCCACCTCGGCGTGCAGGTCGAACACGGCCTTGACCTCGGCGTCGTCGCCGCACGCGTCAAGCAGCTCACCGGCGGCCTCGCACAGCAGTTCCCGCAGGGTGCGGCGCTCGGAGTTGGTCCAGGCGCGTTGCTCGAGCGCGGTGTTCAGGGCCAACACCCATTGCCGATGCCCGTCCCGCAGTTCCGCCCTGAGCGGCGCCAACTGCGCGTGATAGGCCTGATGGAACGACGCCGAGCTGTCGTTCCACGACGCCAGCGTCAATCGAGCTTTCTCGATCTGACGGATCAGCGTGTTGAAGCGCTTTTGCGCAGGCGTCAGCGCGGCGCCATCTGCGCTGGGGGAGACTTGAAGCGTGGTGTTGGGTGGCACGGATGGTTGGAGGAAAAAACTGCTGTTCAGTCTCGGTGCCCGGCGGCACGGCTCAGGTGTCGGGCTTGCCCGGCGTGAGGTTCCGGACATGATCGAGGCGCAGGCGCGGCAAGCCCCGCACCGAGGGCTGTTGCATCAGAAGCGAATGCCGGTCGGGTTGTCGGCCGTGCGCCGCGGTGCCAGACTGGGCGCGGGCGGCGTCGCGGCCGCTGCCGTCGGCGCGGCCGAGCTGTCGGTGGCGGAACCGGAGGGAGGGGGGGCAGGCCGCGCGGCCACCAGGGGCGTGGCGACTGGGGGCTGGTACTGGGCCGGCAGTTGCGAGGTCTTGGGGTAACCGGCGGCGTCCAGGTACTGGCTCCATTCCAGGTCGGAAAACCCCCTCAGCACCTGGCCGCCGATCGACAGCGCCGGCAGGCTGTTGGCCCCGGTCAGGCGCTGCAGCGCGGCCGCGTCGTCGTTGCTCTCGACGATTTTTTCGCTGAACGGAATGCCGCGACCGATCAGCAGGTTGCGTCCGCTGGCGCAGGGCGCGCAGTCTTTGCCGGTGTAGAAGGTGACCGGGTAGCGCTGCGCGATCTGGGCCAGCGCGTAGGGCAGGGCACTGCCGCCGCCCGCGCCACCACCACCGGGTTCCAGCACGGTTTCACGCACGGGGACGGTGGCCGGCGGTCGGTCGGAATAGGTGACGCGCCCGTCCGGCCCGACGGATCGGTACATCTGGGCCTGCGCGCTGGCGGCCAGAAGCAAGACGGCGCAGGCGCCGAACAAAGGTTGTGCGGATCGATGCGGCATGGGGTGCAAACTCCAGGTCAGGCCATGCCCTGGTGGCGCAGCAGTGCGTCCAGCGTGGGTTCGCGGCCGCGGAAGGCCTTGAACGATTCCATCGCGGGGCGGCTGCCGCCGGCTTCCAGGATGGCCTGGCGGTATTTTCGCCCGGTTTCCACGCTGGGCAAGCCGTCGGGTGTGGCGGACTCCTCGAACGCGGCGTAGGCGTCGGCCGACAGCACCTCTGCCCACTTGTAGCTGTAGTAGCCCGCCGCGTAGCCGCCGGCAAAGATGTGGCTGAAAGTATGCGCGGTGCGGCTGAAGGCCGGCGGTTGCAGCACGGCCACCTCGGCGCGCACCTGGTCCAGCAGGGGCTGGAAGTCGGCACCGGCGTCGGCGCGGGTGTGCAGCAGCATGTCGAACAGCGAGAACTCGATCTGCCGCAGCGTCTGCATGCCGGCCTGGTAGTTCTTGGCGGCCAGCATCTTGTCGAACAGGGCGCGCGGCAGCGGCTCGCCGGTGTCGACATGGGCCGTCATGTGGCGCAGCACGTCCCATTCCCAGCAGAAGTTCTCCATGAACTGGCTGGGCAGCTCGACCGCGTCCCACTCGACGCCGCTGATGCCGGACACATCGTGCTCGTTCACCTGCGTCAGCATGTGGTGCAGGCCGTGGCCGAATTCGTGGAACAAGGTGGTCACGTCGTCGTGCGTGAGCAGCGGCGGCTTGCCGCCCACGCCCTCGGCAAAGTTGCACACCAGGTGCGCCACCGGCGTCTGCAGACGGCCGGTGTCGGGGCGCAGCCAGCGGGCGCGCACGTCGTCCATCCAGGCACCGCCGCGCTTGCCCTGGCGTGCGCCGGGGTCAAGGTAGAACTGGCCCAGCAACTGGCCGCCGCGCTCTATGCGGTAGAACTCGACCGCCGGGTGCCACACGGGCGCTGAGTCCTTGCGGATCTGCACCTCGAACAGCGTCTCGACGATCTTGAACAGACCCGCCAGCACCTTGGGCGCGGTGAAGTACTGCTTGACCTCCTGCTCACTGAAGGCGTAGCGCGCCTCCTTGAGCTTTTCGCCGATGAAGGGCCAGTCCCAGGCCTCGGGCTCGGCCAGATTCAGGTGCTTGGCGGCAAATTCGCGCAGATCCTGCACGTCGCGCTCGGCAAAGGCGCGGGCCTTGGTGGCCAGCTGGCGCAAAAAGTCGATCACCTGCTGGGGCGACTCGGCCATCTTGGGCACGACCGAGACCTCGCCAAAGCTGGCGTAGCCCAGCAGTTGGGCCTCTTCCTGGCGCAGGGTCAGCAGCTCGCGCATGATCGCGCTGTTGTCGAATTTGATGGCCTCGCCCTCGGCCTGGTCGGAGGCGCGGGTGACGTAGGCGCGGTACAGGCGCTGGCGCAGCGCGCGGTCCTGCGCGAACTGCATCACCGGCAGGTAGACCGGCAGCTTGAGGGTGAGCTTGTAGCCGCTCAGGCTGTCTTTTTCGGCGGCGGCACGCGTGGCCTGCTGGACGTCGTCGGGCACGCCCTGCATCTCGGCCTCGGTGGCGTAGTAGGCGTAGGCATCGGTGGCGTCGAGGGCGTTTTCGCTGAATTTCTGTGCCAGCTCGGCCATGCGCTCCTGGATGGCGGCAAAGCGCTCCTTGGCGGCGCCCTGCAACTCGGCGCCGCCCAGCACAAAGCCGCGCAGCGCGTTCTTGCGCGCTTGCAACTGCTCGGCGTTGAGCGTGGCCGGGTCGATGGCCTTGTACTTGGCGTACAAGCGCTCGTCGGCGCCCAGGCGCGTGTAGAACTCGGTCACCTTGGGCAGCGCGGCGTTGTAGGCGGCGCGCAGCTCGGGCGTGTCGGCCACGGCGTTCAGGTGGCTCACGGCACCCCAGGCGCGGCCCAGGCGCTCGGTGGACACGTCCAGCTCCTTGGCTATGGCGTTCCATTCGGCCGGAAAGTCGGGCGCCACCACGCGCTCCAGCGCCGCGTCGGCCTCGGTGAGCAGTTGGTCAATGGCGGGCGCCACTTGATCGGCACGGATCTGGTCGAACAGGGGCAGGTCGGAAAAGTCGAGCAGAGGAGGGGTCATGGACTCTAGATGGGGACTCAGCCGGCCGACTCAAGCGGCGCAGTCGGCGACGGCCCAAGGTTCAGATTGTTATAAAAATTGTAGCTGCTGGCGCTAGAGCTTGTAGCACCAGACCGGGATTTTGTGGGAAAAGCTGCGCGGTCATATCCGATGGCCGTGGACGAGCGCAAGCCAGGCGCCGCCGGCCCGCCCGTTGGCCGGGGCGACGCGTTGCAAGCGCGTCATCATTCAGACTGTGGAATGCTATATTTATGATAGCTATAAACCATTTATCCACGCCGACATCTGGCCATAAATTCACCCAAACGCACCGCGCGCCACCACAAAGGGCCGCGGAGCAGGCCATGCGGGAGGCCGCCGCGCCCGGCCGCTCCGAAGCGGCCGGCCTGCCCCCCAGTGGGGGGAGGCGCCGTCAGGCGCATCGGGGGGCGTCATATTCAGGCATCACCGTTTCGCTCGTATATCAAGGCCGACAAAGAAGCTGCGCCCCGCCGCCGGCTCGAAGAAGCGGCCGTTGGACTCGTTGACGATGACCGAGCCGGCCCATTTGCGGTCGGCCACGTTGTCGATGCGCACGAAGGGTTGAAAGCGCCAGTCGCCGCGCGTGAAGTCGTGCCGTGCGGTCAGCGCGAACACCGTGGCGCTGGCGGCGTGGTCGCTGTTCAGGTCGTTCACGGGGACGCTGCCGGTGTAACGCGCTTCCATGCCCAGCGTGGCGCCACGCGCCCAGTCGGGCCGCCAGCCCAGTTGCAGCCAGAGCTGCTGGCGCGGAATACCGGGGATGCGGTTGCCGGCGGGCACTTGATCGGCGGCGGCGCAGGGCGGGGCGGCGCAGCGGCCATAACCGTCGCGGAATTTGGCCTGCATGAAGGTGGCGGCGCTGGCCAGCGTGACCGGGCCAAACTCGGCGTCCAGCGCCAACTCCAGGCCGTAGCGGCGGGTGCGGCCAGCGTTTTGGTAGTTGGTGCGCCCGCCCTGGCTGAGCGAGGGAACGATCTCGTCCTGGCTGCGCACATCGAAGGCGGTGGCGCTCCAACCGCCCCAGCCGTGGCGCCCACGCAAGCCGATTTCGCTGCTGGTGCTGCGGCTGGCGTCCAGCGCGCCGTTCAGGCCGGCGCGGCCGGCCGGGGAGTAGGCCAGCTCGTTCAGCGTGGGGGTCTCTAGCCCGCGCGCTACGCTGGCAAAGGCCTGCACCGATTCCAGCACCTGCACGCGCCCGCCCAGCACCGGGATCAGGCCCGAGTAGCTGACGCGGCCGCTGTCGTCGCCGTTGCCGGCGCTGACATAGTGGTCGCGCGAGCCCATGCGCACGTGGGCGTAGCGCAGGCCGCCCGAGAGCGTCCAGAGCGGCGTGCTCCAGTCGCCTTGCAGGTAGGGCTCGACGCTTTCGGCCATGTTGGATTCGTCGCGCCGCAGGCGGCCGCGCACGCCCAGGCGGTCGCCAATGAAGTTCTCGTAGCCGTTGCGCTGCTCGTTCTGGCGCGCCCAGCTGAGGCCGGCCACCAGGCCCAGCCGCGCGCCGTCGCCCATGGCGCGGTCCAGCCGCCAGCGGCCGTTGACGCCGCCGTAGGCGCGGTCCAGGTCAATCACGCCCCCGGCCGAGGTGGGCGCGGCCTGCGCCGCAGGCGGTATCGACTGGTACTGCCACACGCCGCGCTGGCCCCACCAGCCCATCAGCTCCAGCTTCTGCTCGTCGTTCAGGCGGCGCTGCCAGGCGGCGCCCAGCTGGGTCTGGTGCAGCGACTTGCGGGTGTCGTAGCGCAGGGCGTTGGGCGTGGTTTGCTTGGGGTCGGCGTCGAACTCGGCGCGGGTCAGGCCCTGCGGGTCCTGCGCGCGGCTGTTGTGCTGGTTGAACAGCAGAGTGACGCGGCCGTCGGCGTCTTCGCGCGACAGCTTGA
This sequence comes from Pseudomonadota bacterium, assembly GCA_020161215.1. Lineage (GTDB taxonomy): Bacteria > Pseudomonadota > Gammaproteobacteria > Burkholderiales > Burkholderiaceae_C > Ottowia. Next base: position 3,725 of record JAIUOM010000110.1, on the reverse strand, counting down.
CGTTGGCCGTGCCCTGCGTGGCCGAGCTTTGCGCGCGTGCGCCGTCGGCGGTGAAGCCGCCCAGCGACAGCGCGTACGACCAGCCCGGCTGGTCGGGCGGCGCGGTGCGGCCCAGCGCAGCGGTGGACAGGCGCCACAGCCCGTCGCTGCCGGCGCTGAAGCCGGCGCGCCACTCGCCCGGCCAGCGCCCGTCTTCGGTGTACAGCGATAGCACGCCTCCGGACGAGGCGCCGTACAGCGCCGCGAACGGCCCACGCACCACCTCCACGCGGTCGGCCGTGCCGATGGGAAAGTGGCTGGTCTGGCCCTGACCGTCGGGCGCGCTGGCGGGGATGCCGTCCACGTACAGCTTGAGCCCGCGCACGCCAAAGCTGGAGCGGCTGCCGTAGCCGCGGATGGACAACTGCAAATCCTGCGCAAAATTCTGCCGGTCGCGCACCACCAGGCCCGGCACGCGGCCCAGCGATTCGGCCAGGCTGACCTGCGGCCGCCCCTCGCGCAGATCGTCGCCAGTGACCACATCCACCGACGCCGGCGAGCGCCAGCGGTCGGTGCCGGAGCCCTGCGCGCGCACCACCACCGGGGCGAGCGCACCTGCCACATCATCATCGTCCGCGGCGGCGCCCGCAGGGGCTTGCGCCCCCACCGCGCAAGGCAGACCCAGCAGACCCGTGATCAGGCTGGTGGCAAGACGGGGACGGCGGACTCTGAGTTGCTGCACGGTGCGTGGCCGGTTGTTATTCCTGCACAGCATAAACTGGCGCTCCAGCGCGTCGATGTCATCAACCCAAAAGGCCGCGGAGCAGGCCAAGCCAGGAGCCGCTGCGCACGGCCGCTCCGAAGCGGCCGGCTCGCCCCCCAACGGGGGGAGGCGCCGTCAGGCGCCTCGGGGGGGGGCTTTTTCAGCCGCCTCGATGGTATTGACCAACAGCATCGCCCGCGTCATCGGCCCGACACCGCCGGGCACGGGCGTGATCCAGCCGGCCACCTCGCGCACGCCGTCAAAGTCGACGTCGCCGCACAGCTTGCCGGCGTCGTCGCGGTTCATGCCGACGTCGATGACCACCGCGCCGGGCTTGACCATGTCGGCCGTGAGCATGTTGCGCTTGCCCACGGCGGCCACCACCACGTCGGCCTGCAGCGTCTGCGCCTTCAAATCGCGCGTGCCGCTGTGGCAGATGGTGACGGTGGCGTTGGCACCCAGCAGCATCATGGCCATGGGTTTGCCGACGATGTTGCTGCGGCCGATGACGACGGCGTGCTTGCCCTTCAGGTCGACGCCGATCGACTCCAGCATGCGCATGCAGCCGTAGGGCGTGCAGGGCCGAAAGCCGGGCTGGCCGACCATCAGCGCACCGGCGCTGGCGACGTGAAAGCCGTCCACATCCTTGGCCGGGGCGATGGTTTCAATGACCCGGTGCGCGTCCATGTGCCGGGGCAGGGGCAACTGCACCAGGATGCCGTGCACACCGGCATCGTCGTTGAGCTGGCGGATACGCGCCAGCAGATCGGCTTCGGGCAGCTCGGCGGGGTAGCGCTCCAGCGTGGCCTGCAGGCCGGTCTGCTCGCTGTCGGCGACCTTGTTGCGGGTGTAGACCTGGCTGGCCGGGTCCTCGCCGACCAGGATCACGGTCAGGCGCGGCTCGACGCCGCGCGCCTTGAGTGCCTGCACGCGGTCGGCCACTTCGGCGCGCACCTGCCGGGCCAGGGCGTTGCCATCGATCAATTGGGCGGTCATGGTTGCGGTTTCAAGAAAAACTGACGGGAAGCCGGCGCCGGTAAAGCCAGAGCCGCTATCCTTAACGGAGCAGATGGCGGCGACTCAGGTTTTCGGCGCGTTCTGGCCCAGGGCAATTTTCAGCAGGTCGGCCACGGTGTTGGCGCCGAGCTTTTCCATGATGTTGGCGCGGTGCGCCTCCACGGTCTTGATGCTGATGCCCAGGTCGTCGGCGATCTGCTTGTTCAGGCGGCCGGCGACGATGCGCTCCAGCACCTGGGCCTCGCGGCCGGTCAGCTTGCCCAGCAACGCATCGCGGCTGGCGGCCTGCTGGTGCTCGGAGAAGCTGGCGCGCGCCTGCTCCAGCATGCGCTCGACCAGGGGCACCAATTCGTCTTCCTTGAAAGGCTTTTGGATGAAATCCATGGCGCCTTTCTTCATGGTGTCCACCGCCATGGGCACGTCGCCGTGACCGGTGATGAAGGCGATCGGGATCGGCGAGTTGCGCTCGCGCATGCGGTCTTGCAGATCGATCCCGCTCATGCCGTCCATGCGGATGTCGGCGATCAGGCAAGCCACCTCGCGCGGGTCGTGGCGCGACAGGAAGGTTTCCGCCGACTCGAAGCAACGGACGCGAAAGTCCTGCCCTTCAAGCAGCCATTGGACCGAATCCCGCACGGCCTCGTCGTCATCGACGACGTAAACCGTGCCGCGCTTTGGAATCAAACTCATGCGTTGGCCTTGGTGCGTGTTTCCCTGCTGTTGCTGGTGGGCATGGGGCCAGCCGGGATCCAGAAAGTGAATCGGCACCCTGCGATGTCGCCGGCATTGTAGAGGTTCTCGGCATGGATACGGCCTTGGTGCGACTCGACGATGGACCGACAAAGATTCAGGCCAATGCCCAGGCCTTCGTTCTTGGTCGAGAAAAACGCCTCGTACAAACGCTCCAGAACTTCCGGCGCCAGGCCGCGTCCGGTGTCCGACACGGTGAACTGCACGGCCATCTGCCCCTCGCGCTCAATGGCCACCACGCGCAGCTCCACCAACCGGTTGCCCAGCGCGCGGCGGGCCACGTCGACCGACTCGGCGCCGTTCTTGATCAGGTTGATCAGCGCCTGCTCGATCAGGATCGGATCGACCAGCAGGGCCGGCAGGCGCGGCGCCACGTAGTGCGTCAGCCGCACCTGGCGGCGGCGCAGCTCGATCTCGGCCAGCTCCACCACCTGTTCGACCATGGCCGGCACCTCGGCCCACTGCCGGCGCGGCTCGCTGCGCTTGACGAAGCTGCGGATGTGCTGCACCACCTGGCCGGCGCGCTGCGCCTGGCGCGCGGTTTTCTCCAGCGCGCCGAGCAGATCGTCCTGGCCGATCGAACCGCCCTTGATGCGCGAGATCATGCCGGTGCAGTAGTTGCTGATGGCCGTCAGCGGCTGGTTCAGCTCGTGCGCCACGCTGGAGGCCATTTCGCCCATGGTGATCAGGCGGCTGGCGGTTTGGGCGCGCTCGGCCTGGGCGGCGGCGTTCTCTTCGGCGTGGCGGCGCGCCGTGATGTCGGTGGCAATGACCATCTGCGCCAGCCGGCCATCGACCCAGTTCAGGTAGCGCGAGCGCACTTCCAGCCATTTGTCCAGGCGTTCGATGTAGATCTCGGCGTGCTCGGCCACCACCGAGGTGGTCAGGGAGTCCAGCGGCAGGCCGGCGTACGAATCGACCGGATCCAGGTTGTCGTCGGGCAGGGGCTTTTCGGGCGCGCCACCGCGCACCACCAGCTTCATGTGGCCCTCGGTGGTGCCGCCAAACCACTGGCGGTACAGCTTGTTGGCGAACAGCAACTCCTCGCTGCCCAGCGGCGCCACCGACACCGAGGCGTCCAGCGCCTCCAGCACGGTGGTGAAGCGCTCGTACGAGGCCGACAACTGGCGCCGCACGCGGTTGGGTTCGGTGATGTCGGTCATCGACGCCATCCAGCCGGTCTGCTTGCCGGTGGCGTCGATCAGGCGCGAGACGT
>JAIUOM010000109.1 GCA_020161215.1 Pseudomonadota bacterium | reverse complement strand
CGTTGTACGGAGCCTCGACACAGCCTCTTTTGGAACACCCCTACCATGAACAAGAACCGGCCGTCCACCTCGGACACGGGCTTTTTCCCCCACGCCACCTTGCCCGCGCCGGTGATCGCCGTCATCGAGGCGATCGAAATCGACGTCATCCGCGGCCGCATCCTGCCGCGCAACCGGCTGATCGAGGACCACCTGATGGAGGACTACGCGGCCAAGCGGCACGTGGTGCGCGCGGCGCTGGCCGAGCTGCACCGCCTGGGCGTGGTGGTCAAGCCACCGCACCTGGGCGCGCACATCCGCCGCTTTGACGCGCAGAGTCTGCGCGACCTGTACCACTTTCGCACGGTGCTGCACGGCGCCGCGGTGGCGGCCATGCCGCTGCCCGTGGCGCCCGAGCGCCTGGCCGCCGTCGAGGCGGCCGCGCAAGGCCATGCCGAGGCCGCCGGCACCGGCGACCTGATCGCCATCCACCGCAGCAACATGACTTTCCATCGCCAGTTCTACGGCCTGTGCGACAACCCCTACCTGGCCGAATCGATTCGCCTGCACGACTGGCTGAGTTTCCCCGCGCGCGCCTATGGCATCGCCGACGCGCAGGCGCTGGAGCAGGCCTGCCAGGAGCACGCCGCCATGCTGCGGGCGCTGCGCGAATGCGACCGCGCGCGGCTGCACCAGCTGGCGTTGGGGCACATGGAGCGCGCGCGCCAGCTGTACGCCGACAAGTTCCTGGTGCACTGAGCGGGCGCTTGCTACCCTCCAGCAGGGAGAGCGCTCGCGCGGCCGCGCCCTACACTGCGGAGCGCCGCGCGCTGAACCCCTGGTCGCCTGGCACAACACACAAGGATTTCTCGACACATGGGACTCAGTCTGGTGCAAAGCCGCGCGCTGATGGGCCTGGCGGCGCCCGTGGTGACGGTGGAGGTGCACCTGGCCAATGGCCTGCCCAGCTTCACCCTGGTGGGGCTGGCCGAGACCGAGGTCAAGGAGTCGCGCGAGCGCGTGCGCAGCGCGTTGCAAAACAGCGGCCTGCAGTTTCCGCACAACCAGCGCATCACGGTGAACCTGGCGCCGGCCGATTTGCCGAAGGATTCGGGGCGCTTCGATCTGCCGATTGCGCTGGGCATCCTGGCCGCCAGCGGGCAGATCGACGGCCAGCGCCTGGCCGGCTGGCAGTTCGCCGGCGAGTTGTCGCTGTCGGGTGAACTGCGCCCGGTGCGCGGCGCGCTGGCCACCGCCGTGGCCCTGCACCAGGGCGGCCTACCCGGCCCCATCGTGCTGCCACCGGGCAGCGCCGAGGACGCCGCCCTGGTGCCTGGTCTCGCGGTCTACAGCGCGCGCCACCTGCTGGACGTGGTGGCGCAGTTCCTGCCGCAGCCGGGGGAGGCGCCGCCGGCGGAAGGCTGGACGCGGGTCGCGCCCAGCGTGCCGTCCGCCGCCCCCGATTACGCCGACCTGGCCGACGTGAAAGGCCAGGCCGTGGCGCGCCGCGCGCTGGAGATCGCCGCCGCCGGCGGGCATTCGGTGCTGATGGTCGGCCCGCCGGGCACCGGCAAATCGATGCTGGCGCAGCGCTTTGCCGGCCTGTTGCCGCCAATGGGCGTGGACGCCGCCCTGCAGAGCGCGGCCGTGGCCAGCCTGGGTGGGCATTTCCGGCTGGCCGACTGGGGCCTGCGCCCGACCCGCGCGCCGCACCATTCGGCCAGCGCCGTGGCCTTGGTGGGCGGCGGTTCACCGCCGCGCCCGGGTGAAATTTCGCTGGCGCACGAGGGCGTGCTGTTTCTGGACGAGTTGCCCGAGTTTCCGCGCGCCGCGCTGGAAGCCCTGCGCGAGCCGCTGGAATCGGGCCACATCACCATCAGCCGGGCCGCGCAGCGGGCGGATTTCCCGGCCCGCTTTCAGCTCATCGCGGCCATGAACCCGTGCCCTTGCGGCTACCTGGGTTCGCCGCGCCGCGCCTGCCGCTGCACGCCGGATCAGGTGGCGCGCTACCAGGGGCGCCTGTCCGGCCCGCTGCTGGACCGGATCGATTTGCACGTGGAAGTCAGCGCGCTGCCGCCCGAGGAGCTGCTGGCGATGGCGGCTGGCGAGCCCACGGCCGCCGTGCGCGCACGCTGCGTGGCCGCGCGCGAGCGCGCGCTGGCGCGCCAGGGCCAACCCAACCACCTGCTGCAAGGCCGTGCCATCGACGAGCATGTGGCGCTGGACGCGGCCACCGTCAAGTTCCTGCACACCGCCGCCGCGCGCCTGGACTGGAGCGCGCGCGCCACGCACCGCGTGCTGAAGGTGGCGCGCACCATCGCCGACCTGGCGGCAAGCGCCGCGGTGGGCACGGCGCACGTGGCCGAGGCCATGCAGTACCGGCGCGTGTTGCACGCCGCCGGGGCGTGAACAGGCCCTAGATCGTCCCGCCGTCCCGCAGCGAGGTGATTTTGTCCGCCTGGTAACCCAGCAGATCGGCCAGCACCTCGTCGGTGTGCTGGCCCAGCAGGGGCGGCGGCAAATCGGTGCGCACCGGGGTTTTTTCCAGCTTGAGCGGGCTGGCCACCAGGCGCAAATCGTTCTTGAGCGGGTGTTTCCAGTGCGTGACCATGCCGCGCGCGGCGATGTGCGGGTCGGCGAACACCTCGGCCAGGTTGTTGATGGCGCCGCACGGCACCTTGGCCGCTTCCAGGGCCGACAGCCAGTCGGCCTTGCTCCGGGTTTTCATCACCTCCTCGAGGACCGGCACCAGCTCGGCGCGGTGCAGCACGCGGTCGCGGTTCTTCAGGTAGCGCGGATCGGTGGCCAGCTCGGGGCGGCCCGCCACCTGGCAGAACTTGGTGTACTGGCTGTCGTTGCCCACCGCCAGGATGAGGAAGTCCTTGCCGCCGTCGGCCTTGGGCGCCACCTCGAACACCTGGTAGGGCACGATGTTCTGGTGCGCGTTGCCGGCGCGGCCAGGCACCTTGTCGCTGACCAGGTAGTTGGCGCCCAGGTTGGCCAGCATGGCGGTCTGGGTGTCGAGCAGGGCCATGTCGATGTACTGGCCCTCGCCGGTGCGCTCGGCGTGCCGCAGCGCGGCCAGGATGGCCACCGTGGCGTACATGCCGGTGAACAGGTCGGCCACCGCCACGCCCACTTTTTGCGGGCCGCCGCCCAGGTCGTCGCGCTCGCCGGTGATGCTCATCAGCCCGCCCATGCCCTGGATGGCGTAGTCGTAGCCGGCGCGCGGCGCGTAAGGGCCGGTCTGGCCAAAGCCGGTCAGGCTGCAGTACACCAGGCGCGGGTTGAGGGCTTTCAGCGACGCGTAGTCCAGGCCATAGCGCGCCATGTCGCCGACCTTGAAGTTTTCGATGAACACCTGGCAATGCTGGGCCAGCTCGCGGATCAGCTGCTGGCCCTCGGCCTGGGCGATGTCGCAGGTGACCGAGCGCTTGTTGCGGTTGGTGCCCAGGTAGTAGGCGGCCTCGTGGGTTTCGCTGCCGTCGTCGGCCGTGAGAAAGGGCGGACCCCAGGCGCGCGTGTCGTCGCCGGCGCCGGGCCGCTCGATCTTGATCACGTCGGCCCCCAGGTCGGCCAGATTCTGCGTGCACCAGGGGCCCGCGAGCACGCGGGAAAGGTCGAGGATGCGGATGCCGTCAAGTGCGTTCATGGCCGCCATTGTGTCGCAGCTCGGGCGCGCTGCAGGCCGGCGGGCGGCGCCCCATAATGCCGCGCATGTCTTCCTCCACCCTGGCCGTCGGGGTCGGCGCGGCCCTGCTGCTGGGGCTGGCCGCCTGCACCCCGACCCTCAACTGGCGCGAGCTGCGCCTGCCTCCGACCAGCGCCCTGGCCCTGCTGCCCTGCAAGCCCGACCAGGTCGAGCGCAGCGTGCCACTGGGTGGCGAGCCGACCGAACTGACGGTGGTCGGCTGCGAGACCGGCGGCGCCACCTTTGCCGTGATGGTGGCCAAGCTGCCGCCCGGCCGCCTACCCGACCCGTTGCTGGCCGGCTGGCAACAGGCCACGTTGGCCAATATGCGGGCCGGCGAACCGGTGGCCCGACAGCCGTTTCACCCATCCCACGCCCTGCCGCTGGCGCATGCCCAGCGCGTCGCCGCCAGCGGCCAGCGGGCCGATGGCCAGGCGGTGTCGGCCGAGGCGGTGTGGACGGCGCGCGCCGCGCCGGGCGGTGGCGTGGAGCTGTTGCACGCCGTGTTCTACGCGCCCCAGCCGCGGCCCGAGGTGGCCGAGGCGTTCTTCGCCGGGATCAAATGGTCTTCCCCTTGAGGCGCCAGTGGGCGGACGCAGCCCTTCCACGGCGTGCGCAGGCATGGCCTGCTTCGCGGTTTCTTGAAACCGCGCCTGGCGGCTGTGCGCTGACATGAGCTCTCCCACCTTCGGCGAGCCGTCCGCCCACATCCTGCCGCGCCGCGCCGCGGTGGCCGTGTTCCTGGCGTTCGCGCTGGCTTACTTTCTGTCGGCGCTGCTGCGCGCCATCACGGCCACGTTGTCGCCGGTGCTGACCGAGGTGCTGAGCCTGCACGCGCGCGACCTGGGCCTGCTGGCGGGCGGCTACTTCCTGGGCTTTGCCGCCGTGCAGTTGCCGCTGGGCAGCTGGCTGGACCGGCATGGGCCGAAGAAGGTCATCCTGGGCCTGCTCACGGTGGCGGTGCTCGGCTGCGTGGTGTTTGCCGTGGCCGAGGGCTTCACCGGCCTGATGGCGGCACGTGTGCTGATGGGCGTGGGCGTGTCGGCCTGCCTGATGGCGCCGCTGACCGGTTACCGGCGCTGGTTCGACGCCGGCACCCAACTGCGCAGCAACGCCTGGATGCTGATGACCGGCTCGCTCGGCATGCTGGCCTCCACCTTGCCGGTGCAATGGCTGCTGCCGGTGCTGGGCTGGCGCGGCGTGTTCTGGGGGGTGGCGGCGCTGGTGCTGCTGGCCATGGGTGTGATTGGGTGGATCGTGCCGCGCTGGGAGTCCCCTGCACCCGCGCAGCCCGTCGAGACGAACGCGGCGCCGTCGGCCGGGGGCTCGTACGCCGACATCGCGCGCAACCCGTACTTCCGCCGCGCCACGCCGCTCGGCTTGTTCAGCTTTGGCGGCATGGTGGCGATCCAGTCGCTGTGGGCCGGGCCGTGGATGACGCGCGTCGGCGGCAGCACGCCGCTGCAGGCGGCCACCGGCCTGTTCTGGCTCAACCTAGGCATGCTGCTGACCTTCTGGACCTGGGGCTTGCTGCTGCCGCGGCTGGCCGCGCGCGGCGTGGCGGTGGACCGGCTGGTGGCGCGCATCCAGCCGTTCAGCTTCGTGGCCTTGGGCCTGCTGGTGGGCCTGGGGCCGGCGGCGGGCGGCGGCAGTTTTGTGCTGCTGGCGCTGTACTGCATGCTGTCCACCCCCTCGGCGCAGGTGCAGCCGGTGGTGGCCATGGGGTTTCCGGCGCGCCTGGCGGGGCGCGCGCTGTCGGCCTACAACCTGGTCGTCTTCGTGGGCATTTTCCTGGTCCAGTGGGGCATTGGCGTGGGCGCCGACGCCTTTGAGGGCCTGGGTTGGTCGGCGGCCGACGCGCTGCGTGGCGCGTTCGCGGTGTTTGGCCTGCTCAGCGCCGTGAGCTGGGCGTGCTTCGCCTGGCCGCAACGCCGATAATGGCGAATTCATGAATACCATCCTGCTGATCGCCCACGACCCGCTGGCGCGCGCGCTGCGTGAGGGGGCGCTGCATGTGTTCCCCGAGGCCGCCGACCAGATCGTGGCCGTGGACGTGTCCCCCCAGGCCGCGCCCGACGACACCCTGACCGCGGCCCGCGCCGCGCTGGACAGGTTGCCGGCCGACGGTGGCGTGCTGATCCTGACCGACCTGTTCGGGGCCACGCCCTGCAACGTGGCGCAGCGCCTGGCCGATGGCCAGCGCACGCGGGTGCTGGCCGGGGTCAGCCTGCCGACCCTGCTGCGCGCGGTCAGCTACCGGCACGAGCCCCTGGAAGTCATGCTCGAGAAGGCCATCAGCGGGGGCATGCAAGGCATCATGCAGGTGGGCGTCACGGCGCCGCAGAACCAGACATTACGAACAGCCACGCATGATCAAGAACGAGATCACCATCAGCAATAAGCTGGGTCTGCATGCCCGTGCCTCGGCCAAGCTGACCAAGCTGGCCGGCGGTTTTGCCGGCGAGGTCTGGCTCAGCAAGGGCGAGCGCCGTGTCAACGCCAAGAGCATCATGGGTGTGATGATGCTGGCCGCCGGCATCGGCAGCGTGGTGGTGGTGGAAACCGATGGCCCGGGCGAGCAGGAGGCCATGGACGCGCTGCTGGCCCTGATCAACGACAAGTTTGGAGAAGGCGAATGACAGCAGTAGCCCCCACGCTCCCCCGCTGCGCGTGGTCCGCTGCCCCCCAAGGGGGCTCCCCCGGCCTTGGGGCGGATCGGTGGCAGGTGGGCGGGGCTTTATCACCGCTGGCCGCCGCGCCGGGCGCCCTTCGCTGACGGGGAACGCATGACCTTTGCCATCCACGGCATCACCGTCTCGCGTGGCATCGCCATCGGGCGTGCCGTGCTGGTGGCGTCCAGCCGGGTGGATGTGGCGCACTACTTCATCGCGCCCGAGCAGATCCGTGCCGAGCTGCGGCGCCTGCGCCAGGCGCGCGACGCGGTGATCGAAGAGTTGGAACGCCTGCGCCACGAAATCCCGGAAGACGCCCCGCACGAAGAGCTGGGCGCGCTGCTCGACGTGCACCTGATGCTGCTGCAGGACGAGATGCTGGGCGCCGAGGTGATGCAGTGGATCACCGAGCGCCGCTACAACGCCGAATGGGCGCTGGTGACGCAGATGGAGATCATCGCGCGCCAGTTCGACGAGATGCAGGACCCCTACCTGCGCGAGCGCGGCGCCGACCTGGAGCAGGTGATCGAGCGCCTGATCCGTCAGCTCAAGGGCGCGGCCGTGCCGCTGCTGGAGATCGCGTCGCCGCCGCGCGAAGCGGCGGCCGGGCCGGACGAGGCCCAGCAGGTGCCCCTGGTGCTGGTGGCGCACGATCTGTCGCCGGCCGACATGCTGCAGTTCAAGAAGAGCGTGTTCACCGGTTTCGTCACCGACGTCGGCGGCAAGACCAGCCACACCGCCATCGTGGCGCGCAGCATGGACATTCCGGCCGTGGTCGGCGCGCGCTCGGCCAGCCATCTGGTGCGCCAGGACGATTGGGTCATCATCGACGGCGACGCCGGCGTGACCATCGTCGACCCCTCGCCCATCATCCTGGCCGAATACGGTTTCAAGCAGCGCCAGGGCGAGCTGGAGCGCGGCCGCCTGTCGCGCCTGCGCAATACCCCGGCGCGCACGCTGGACGGCCAGCCCATCGAGCTGCTGGCCAATATCGAGCAACCCACCGACACCGCCGCCGCGCTGGCCGTCAGCGCCGTCGGCGTGGGGCTGTTTCGCACCGAATTCCTGTTCATGGGCCGCGAGGGCAAGCTGCCCGACGAGGAAGAGCAGTACGCCGCCTACCGCCAGGCGGTGGAGGGCATGCACGGCCTGCCGGTCACCATCCGCACCGTGGATGTGGGCGCCGACAAGCCGCTCGACGACCGCCGCCCCGACACCCACCTGAACCCGGCGCTGGGCCTGCGCGCCATCCGCTGGAGCCTGTCCGAGCCGGCCATGTTCCTGACCCAGCTGCGCGCCATCCTGCGCGCGGCGGCGCACGGCAAGGTCAACCTGCTGATCCCGATGCTGGCGCACGGCAGCGAGATTCGCCAGAGCCTGGAGCTGATCGCCAAGGCGCGCGCGCAGCTCGACGCGCGGGCGCTGGTGCATGGCCCGGTGCGCCTGGGCGCCATGATCGAGGTGCCGGCGGCGGCGCTGTCGCTGCGCATGTTCCTGCGCTATTTCGATTTCCTGTCGATCGGCACCAACGATCTGATCCAGTACACCCTGGCCATCGACCGCGCCGATGAGTCCGTGGCCCACCTGTTCGACCAGTTGCACCCGGCGGTGCTGCGCCTGCTGGCCGACACCATCGCCGAGGGCGCGCGCCAGGGCAAGCCGGTCAGCGTGTGCGGCGAGATGGCCGGCGACACCGGCATGACGCGCCTGTTGATCGGCCTGGGGCTGCGCGCCTTTTCCATGCACCCATCGCAGATCCTGGCCGTCAAGCAGGAGGTGCTGCGCGCCGACGCTGGCAAGCTGACGCGCTGGGCCGAGCAGGTCCTGGCCAGCGACGAGCCGGCCGAGCTGATGCTGGCCAAGCTCTGAAACTCCTGAAAATATAGCGCCTCTGGATGAATGGGCGCCGGCCTGCGGCCCGTTAGGCTGAAAATTGCCGGGTTCAGCCGGCTTCCAGCCAGGCCGTGGCCACCAGCGCCAGGGGCGTCAGGACGATGAAGGCCCAGGCCAGGCGCCGGAACACCGGCGTGGCCTCGGCGATTTCCAGGTAGTAGGTCAGCACCAGGCGGGCCTTCAGCCACACCAGCGCCGCCACCAGCCAGCCGACCCAGGGCAGCACGCCGCGCTCCAGCACGGCAATCGACAGGCAGGCCAGGGTCAGCAGCAGCAGCAGCAGCCAGGCCTGGGTGGGGCTGCGCGGGCGCCAGCGGGAGAAGATCGAATTCATACGAAGGCGTAGAACAGCGAGAACAGCATCAGCCAGACGATGTCGGTGGCGTGCCAGTAGATGGCCATGGATTCCAGCGGCTTCATGCGCCCGGGCCCGTAGGCGCCGGTCCACACCCGGTAGGTGATCCAGCCCATGCCCAGCAGGCCCCAGGCCGAGTGCATGAAGTGGTTGATGGTCAGGTAGTAGTACACGGTGTAGAAGGCGCTGTCGCCGGCGATCACGCCGTGGGCCCGGTTCCAGTCGATTTCCAGCCACTTCAGCACCGGGTAGGCCAGGCCCACCAGCAGGGCGCCCAGCATCCAGCCGCGCGCCGCGCGCTGCTGGTCGGCGCGCGCGGCCAGCACGGCGCGCACCAGCAGGTAGCCGCTGGTGAGCATGACGCAGGTGATCAGCAGCCCACCCAGCGTCCACAGCCGGGGCGCGCCGTCGCGAAACACCTCTGGGTAGTTCCAGCGGGCGACGAAATACACCACGAAGAAGACCGTGAATTCGGCGAACTCGGCCATGATGCCGACCCACATGCCGGTGTAGCCCGGCCGTGGGTCGGCGGGCTGGGCGTCGGCGTCGTCGAGGTGGGCCGAAGGGGTCGGTGCGAGGGCGTCCATGGGCGGGGTGCGCAAAACACCCTACCGTAGCCGACCCCGGCGCCACTGTCCTTGAAGCAAGATAAGCATGCAGACTATGCCAAATAGCTCCTGAAACAGGAGCATACCTGGTTGTATCCGCGCCGACCTCGCCTGCTTTTTGCCCTCAATCGGCCACCCGCACCGGCACCCGCGGCGCCAGCGCGCACATCAGCTCGTAGCCGATGGTCCCGGCGGCCTGCGCCACCTCGTCGATGGGCAGCACGGCGCCGCTGTCGGCCCGGCCCCACAGCGTGGCCAGGCTGCCCAGGGTGGCCTGGGGCACGGGGTCCAGGTCCACGGCCAGCATGTCCATGCTGACGCGGCCCAGGGTGCGGGTGCGCTGGCCGTCGACCAGCACCGGGGTGCCGGTGGGGGCGTGGCGTGGGTAGCCGTCGGCGTAGCCGCAGGCCACCACGCCGATGCGCATCGGCCGCTCGGCGGTGAAGGTGGAGCCGTAGCCCACGCAGGCGCCGGCCGGCAGCTCGGACACGGCGATCAGCTCGGCCGCCAGGGTCATGGCCGGCGCCAGGCCCCAGTGGGCGGCGTCGTGGGCCGGAAAATCGGGCGCGCTGCCGTAGGCGGCGATGCCGGGGCGCACCCAGTCGCCGCGCACCGCCGCCTCCTGGCCGTGGCGCAGGGTGGCGGCGCTGTTGCAGACGCTGCGCTCGCCCGACAGGCCGTCGCAGGCCTGCTGGAACGCGGCCCACTGGGCGGCGATGCCCTTGTCGCCGTCGGCGTCGCTGAAGTGGGTCATCAGCGAAATCTCGTCCACCTGCGGCAGCGCCTGCAGGCGGGCGTGGGCGGCGCGAAAGCGCGCTGGCGCGAAGCCCAGCCGGTGCATGCCCGAGTCGAGCTTGAGGAACACGTGGTGCGGCTGGTGCGTCTTGTGCATGGCCAGCCAGTCGATCTGGGCGTCGTGGTGCACCGTGTGCCACAGCCCCAGGCGCGAACACAGCTCCAGGTCGCGCGGCTCGAACACGCCTTCCAGCAGCAGGATCGGGCCGCGCCAGCCGAGCTGGCGCACGCGCTCGGCCTCGGCCAGATCCAGCAGGGCGAACCCGTCGGCGCCGCGCAGGCCCTCATAGGCGCGCTCGATGCCGTGGCCGTAGGCGTTGGCCTTGACGACGGCCCACAGGCGCGCGCCGGGCGCGGCGGCGCGCAGGCGTTGCTGGTTGTGGCGCAGGGCGCCAAGGTGGATGGTGGCGTGGATGGGGCGCGGCATGCGGGCGGCTTTCGTTCGGGGCGCGGTGCCATGGATTCTGACATCGCGCGATCAAGACAAACCCTCCACGGGCGGCACCGGGGTGCATGCTATAACGCGCGCACTCTTGTGTTTTTCTCCTTTCACCGCCACCCGATCCGGACTGCATGAAGCGCGGCTTCTACACCATCATGGCCGCGCAATTCTTCAGCTCGTTGGCCGACAACGCGCTGTTCGTCGCGGCGGTGGAGCTGTTGCGCGCCGAAGGGGCCTCCGAATGGCAGCGCGCCGCCCTGGTGCCCATGTTCGCGCTGTTCTACGTGGTGCTGGCGCCCTGGGTCGGGGCTTTCGCCGACTCGCGCTCCAAGGGCCAGGTGATGTTCATCAGCAACGCCATCAAGGTGGTGGGCTGCCTGCTGATGCTGTTTGGCGGCCACCCGCTGCTGGCCTACGCCGTGGTCGGGTTGGGCGCGGCGGCGTATTCGCCGGCCAAGTACGGCATCCTGACCGAGCTGCTGCCGCCCTCGCAGCTGGTCAAGGCCAACGGCTGGATCGAGGGGCTGACCATCGCCTCCATCATCCTGGGCGTGCTGCTGGGCGGCCAACTGGTCGGGACGCACCTGGCCGACCGTTTGCTGGCCTTTGACCTGCCCGGGCTGGACACCAGCGTCGACACGCCGCCCGAGGCCGCCATCGCCGTGATGGTGCTGGTCTACGCCCTGGCCGCCGCCATCAACCTGCGCATTCCCCGCACCGGGGTCGAGATGCGGCCGCTGCCGGCTTCCAAGCTGTCGCTGCTGTCCGACTTCTGGCGTTGCAATTCGCGTCTGTGGCACGACAAGCTGGGCCAGATCTCGCTGGCCACCACCACGCTGTTCTGGGGCGTGTCGGGCAACATGCGCTACATCGTGCTGGCCTGGGCGGCGGTGGCGCTGGGCTACCAGACCACCCAGGCGGCCAGCCTGGTCGGCGTGGTGGCCATCGGCACGGCGGTGGGCGCGGTGCTGGCCTCGATGCGCGTGCGGCTGGACCGCGCCACGGCGGTCATGCCGCTGGGCGTGCTGATGGGCGTGGCGGTGATCTGCATGGTGTTCATCGACCGGTTGTGGCTGGCCGTGCCTTTTCTGATCCTGCTGGGCGGCCTGGGCGGCTACATCGTGGTGCCCATGAACGCGCTGCTGCAGCACCGCGGCCACAACCTGATGGGCGCCGGCCGCTCCATTGCGGTGCAGAACTTCAACGAGCAGGCCTGCATCCTGACCCTGGGCGCGCTGTACAGTTTTGCCACCGGCGCCGGGCTGCCGGCCTTTGGCTCCATCGCCCTGTTCGGCGGGGTGGTGGTGGTGGCGATGCTGGCCATTCAGGCCTGGCACGTGCACAACCTGCGCCATTGCACGGCCGAGGTCGAGCACCTGCTGCAAATCGCCCGCACCGACCCCGGGCACCATTGAGGTGAAGGCCGCTCCCCGCTGCGCCGGCGGCGCCGCGCCTCGTGGGGGGGCGGGCCGGCCACCCCTGATCGACACCACTGAGCGCGCGCTGGCGGATGGGCTGGGGGGCCACGCCGCATGAGCGCGCCCGCACCGCCCGCCTGGCCCGCGCTGCCGGTGCTGGCCCTGCTGTGCAACGCCCTGGTCTGGGGCCTGTCCTGGATTGCCTTCAAGGCCTTGCACGCCCGCGGCCTGCACCCGCTGTGGAGCACGGCCCTGGTGTACGGCTGCGCGCTGGCCGTGCTGCTGGCCTGGCGCCCCGGCGCCCTGCGCACGTTGGTCCAGCACCCGAAGCTGCTGGCGCTGGCCGCCGCCGCCGGCCTGACCAACGTCGGCTTCAACTGGGGCGTGACCATCGGCGACGTGGTGCGCGTGGTGCTGCTGTTCTACCTGATGCCGGCCTGGTCGGTGCTGCTGGCCTGGTGGCTGCTGGGCGAGCGGCCCACCCGCAGCAGCCTGCTGCGGGTGGTGCTGGCGCTGGCCGGCGTCAGCCTGGTGCTGCGCCAGCCCGATTCGCCCTGGCCCTGGCCGAACGGTCTGGCCGACGGCCTGGCGCTGCTGGGCGGCCTGTGCTTTGCCTTGACCAACGCGCTGCTGCGGCGCTGGCGCGACACGCCGGGCGAGGCGCGTGCGCTGGCCATGTTCTGCGGCGGCTTTGGCATGGCGGCCGGGCTGGCCCTGGTGGTGGTGCAGGGCGGCGCCCGCTGGCCGGCGGGCCCTTGGGCCGACTGGCTGCCCTGGGCGCTGGGGCTGTCGCTGGCCTTTCTGTGCGGCAACCTGGCGCTGCAGTACGGCGCGGCGCGGCTGCCGGCGCAGGTGACGGCCCTGGTCATGCTCTCGGAAGTGGTGTTCGCCTCCACCTCGGCGGTGTGGCTGGGCGCGGACCGGCCGCAGGCCAACACCTGGCTGGGCGGCGCGCTGATCATGCTGGCGGCGCTGCTGGCCTTGCGCGCGCGCCCGCGTTGACGGCAGGGTCGTGCCGGACGCGCCGCGCGCCCGATCCGGCGCCGGGCTATGCTGCCGGCCCCTTTGCCCCGACCGCGTGGACCCTCCCATGAGCACCGCCCCCTCGTCGCCCGACGCCCCTGCCTGGCAGGACCTTGAATTGCGCACCCTGGACGGCCTGCGCTACGACCTGTCGGCGCACCGCGGTCAGGTGCTGCTGGTGGTCAACACCGCCAGCGCCTGTGGCTTCACCCCCCAGCTGGCCGGGCTGCAGACGCTGCACGAGCGCTACGGCGACCAGGGGTTGACGGTGCTCGGCTTTCCCTGCAACCAGTTCGGCGGCCAGGAGCCGGGCAGCGCCGAGGAGATCGGTGCCTTCTGCCAGCGCAACTACGGCGTCGACTTCCAAATCATGGAAAAGACCGACGTCAACGGCGCCGAGGCGCACCCGCTGTTCCAGTGGCTGACCCGCGAGGCGCCGGGCCTGCTGGGCACGCGCGCCATCAAATGGAACTTCACCAAGTTCCTGATCGGGCGCGACGGCCGGGTGATCCGCCGCTACGCCCCGCAGGACCGCCCCGAGACACTGGCCCAGGACATCGAGGCCGCGCTGGCGGCTTGAAATCGGTTGTTTTTGGCCATTAGCCGGCGCCAGTTAATCCTGAGTAGCTATGTTTTTTGAAGCGCTTCGTCGAGCGCTTCGACCCAATGCCGCACCGGCAGTTCGGTGCCGGCTTGCAGGTGGGTGATGCAGCCGATGTTGGCCGACAGGATGGCGGCCGGCCGCTCGGCGGCGCGTTCGCCCAGCAGGTGGCCCAGCTTGCGCTCGCGCAGGCGGCCCGACAGCTCGGGCTGCAGCACCGAATAGGTGCCGGCCGAGCCGCAGCACAGGTGCGCTTCCTGCGCCGCCGGGCGCAAGGTGAAGCCCAGCGCGGCCAGGTGCTCCTCGACGCCGCCGCGCAGCTTCATGCCGTGCTGCAGCGTGCAGGGCGGGTGCCAGGCCAGCGTCT
Organism: Pseudomonadota bacterium; assembly: GCA_020161215.1. Taxonomy (GTDB): domain Bacteria; phylum Pseudomonadota; class Gammaproteobacteria; order Burkholderiales; family Burkholderiaceae_C; genus Ottowia. The sequence continues at coordinate 1,110 of JAIUOM010000109.1, read as the reverse complement.
CGGCCGGGGCGCGCACACGGCCGGCCAGGGCGGCGGCGATGTCGGGCAGCAGCTCGCTCAGGTCGCGCGCCATGGCGGCGACGCGCGCGGCCTTGCCGGCGTAGGCCGGCTCGCCGGCCAGCAGGTGGCCGTACTCCTTGACCATCGCGCCGCAGCCCGAGGCGTTGACGACGACGGCCTCCACCGCGCCCGATTCGATGTGCGGCCACCAGGCGTCGATGTTGGCGCGCATCTGCGCCAGGCCACCGGCGCCGTCGGCCAGGTGGTACTTGACGGCGCCGCAGCAGCCCTGGCCGCGCGCCAGCACGCACTGGATACCGGCCGCGTCCAGCACGCGCGCGGTGGCGGCGTTGATGTTCGGCGCCATGGCCGGCTGCACGCAACCGGCCAGCATCAGCACCTTGCGCGCGTGCGTGCGCGTCGGCCAGGCGCCGGGCGCCTGCCGCTCGGGCACCTTGGCGCGCAGGGTGGCGGGCAACAGGCCGCGCACCGACTGGCCCAGCCGCATGGCCGGCCCGAACAGCGGCGAGGACAGCCCACGCCGCAACCAGGTGCGCAGGCGCCGCTCGGCCGGTGGGCGCGGCACGCGGGCTTCGACCACGTGGCGGCCAATGTCCACCAGGCGGCCGTACTGCACCCCGCTGGGGCAGGTGGTTTCGCAATTGCGGCAAGTCAGGCACCGGTCCAGGTGCAGCTGGGTGTCGCGCGTGGGGGTGGCGCCTTCCAGCACCTGCTTGATCAGGTAAATGCGCCCGCGCGGGCCGTCCAGCTCGTCGCCCAGCAGCTGGTAGGTGGGGCAGGTGGCGGTGCAGAAGCCGCAATGCACGCATTTGCGCAGGATGGCCTCGGCCTCGCGGCCGTCGGGCGTGTCCTTGAATTCGGGGGCCAGGGTGGTCTGCATCAAAAATCCATGCTCATGCGGCCGGGGCCAAAAATGCCGGCCGGGTCGAACTCGGCCTTCAGCGCGCGGTGGATGCGCGCCAGCGGCTCGGCCAGCGGCGTGAACACCAGGGCCTGGCCGTCGCCGCCGCGAAACAAGGTGGCGTGGCCGCCGGCGCGCGCCGCCGCCTCGCGCACGCGCGGGGCGTCCTGCGGCGTGAGCTTGACCCA